>JAYWEH010000635.1:0-7509 GCA_043780025.1 Deltaproteobacteria bacterium | reverse complement strand
TCGTCGGGTTGACGGGCGGCCAGCCTGAGCTGCGGCCGCGCGTGGAAGACATGTTCCAGGAAGCGCGGCTGATGCTGACGCAGGTCGGCCTTTCCGCGTACCGAGAGCGCGATCAGGCAGCCACCAATCACATGCGCCACATCGCCAAGACCTGTTTCGAGACCCTGGGCACCGGGGACGCGGAGCTGCTTTCGCCCGCGCTCCGCGCTCACTTGCCGCCGCTCGGGGTGGCCGCCTGCACGATCAGCCGCCTCACCGCGGGACCCAAACCCAAGCTCGAGGTGCTGGCGCGGGTGGCCGCGGACTTGGGCCCTACCAAGGCACCGGTGCTACCGATCGCGTCGCTCGGGCTCGAGCAGAGCCTGTTGCACCGGGCCGCGGTGCTGCTGATGCCGCTCGATTTCAACCAGATCCCGGTGGGGCTCGCCGCTTTCGCGTGGGGCGCGCATAATCCATTGATCTACGAACAGCTGCGTGAAGTGCTGAACGTGGCCGTGTACGCCTCGAGCCGCGCGAGCACGCGCGAGTCGGCCCCGGCCAAAGTCTCCTCGCGCTGAGCCGTACAGAGAGGGCGCTCGAGCGCGCCTGCTCATTGGCATTTTTTCTATATTTGTCGCCATTTCATGGTTATGAAATGGCTTCTAGAGCCCAATGACCGATCCATTTCAATATCAAGCCCTGCTCCCCCTCGGCGAGGACACGACACCGTATCGCCGTCTGAGTGCCGACCACGTATCGGTGCAAAGCGCCTTCGGCCGTGAGTTTCTGCACGTCGAGCCCGAAGCGCTACGCACGCTGACGCGCGAGGCCATGCGCGACATCGCTCACCTCTTGCGACCGGGCCACCTCGCGCAGCTGCGCAAGATTCTGGACGATCCAGAGTCCTCCGACAACGATCGCTTCGTCGCGCTCGATCTGCTCCGAAACGCCAACATCGCCGCGGGCGGTGTATTGCCGATGTGCCAGGACACCGGCACAGCCATCGTGATGGGCAAGCGCGGCCAGCAGGTGCTGACGGACGGCGCTGACGAGCAGCACATCGCGCACGGTATTTACGACACGTACCAGACGAGCAATCTGCGCTACTCGCAGCTCGCGCCGCTCGACATGTACAAAGAGGTCAACACCAAGACCAATCTGCCCGCGCAGATCGACATCTATGCGACGAGCGGCCTGGAATACAAATTCCTCTTCATGGCCAAGGGAGGAGGTTCGGCAAACAAGAGCTACCTCTATCAGGAGACCAAGGCGCTCTTGAATCCGGACTCCTTGATGAGCTTTCTGGACGCGAAGCTCCGGTCGCTCGGCACCGCCGCGTGCCCTCCGTACCACCTGGCGTTGGTCGTGGGAGGGACATCCGCGGAGTCCGCGCTGAAGACAGCCAAGCTCGCTTCCGCCCGCTACCTCGATACCTTGCCCACCAGCGGCAACGCGCAGGGCCGCGGCTTTCGCGATCTGGAACTCGAGCAAAAGGTGCTCGAGCTGGCGCAGAGAACCGCCATCGGGGCGCAGTTCGGCGGCAAGTATTTCTGTCATGACGTGCGCGTGATCCGCTTGCCCCGCCACGGCGCCTCGTGCCCGGTGGCCATCGCCGTGTCGTGCTCGGCGGATCGGCAAGCGCTCGGCAAGATCACGCGCGACGGCGTGTTCCTCGAGCAACTCGAAGCCGATCCCGCGCGGCATCTGCCCGAAGCCGGCCCGGAGCAGCTCTCGACGGGCGTCGTCAACGTCGACTTGAGCCGCCCCATGGCGGAGATCCGCGCGGAGCTCAGCCGCTACCCGGTAAAGACGCGCCTGTCCTTGCGCGGCCCGCTGATCGTGGCGCGCGACATCGCCCACGCCAAGATCCAGGAGCGCCTCGACCGCGGCGAAGGCATGCCCGAATACATGAAGAACCACGCGGTCTACTACGCCGGCCCAGCAAAGACGCCGGCGGGCTTACCCTCAGGGTCGTTCGGGCCCACCACGGCGGGCCGCATGGACAGCTACGTGGACACGTTCCAGGCCCAGGGCGGCAGCCTGGTGATGTTGGCCAAGGGCAACCGTTCGCGCGCCGTGACCGAGGCCTGCAAGGCCCACGGTGGCTTCTATCTCGGCTCGATCGGCGGCCCTGCCGCGCGGCTCGCCCAGGACTGCATCAAACACGTGGAGGTGCTGGAGTACCCGGAGCTCGGCATGGAAGCCGTTTGGAAAATCGACGTGGTCGACTTCCCGGCGTTCATCGTGGTCGACGACAAAGGCAACGACTTCTTCGCCGAAGTGATGAAACCCGGCAAGCGCCTGCCCACGGTATGAACGCTTCCGCTCCTCGACTCAGATCAACAACTGCCGGGGCTTGCGCTCTGGCACTTCTAGTTCGAGCCGATCAGTGAGCTCGCTGGCGAGCGTGTCGAACAACCAGCTCACGGCGGGCGGATTGCGGTCGTCGAGCAGGCGCACGGGCAGCCCCTCCTCCGTCGCCGTGAGGAAGGCATCGCTCCGCGGGATCGCCGTGTCGAGCAACCAGCCGCGCGGCAGGCCACTGCAGGCGTCTTGCAATACGTTGACCGAAGCGGTGTGCCGCGACTGCAACATGTTGAGGACGATGCCAACGACTTCAGGCCGCGTCAGCTGAGACAACGACTCGAGCGCCTTGTTGAACATGCCGAAGGAACGGCTCGCGATCAGCTCGGCCTGTAACACGCCCAATAGATGTGTGCAGCCGGTCATGACCTGTCGGGTCGTGCCAAACATGCCCGCGGGGCAATCCACGATGACGATCTCCGCTTCGTCGCCCAGCTGGCGCAGGAGCTTCTGCCACGCGCGGCTGTGATCCATGGAGATCTGGGATAGCTCCGGCAGGCTTTGCCCCATCGCCGGCATAATCCGGAAGTGCGGCAGCACCGTGCGCAGGAGCGCCGAAGGCGGGGTAGCGCGGTCGAGCAACACGTCGAAGGCGCCAAATTCGGCGCGGTCGCGGGCCTGGATGGAGGACAACACGTCACCGTTGATGTCGGCGTCCACCAGGATCACTGAGCGTTCTTGCCGCGCGAAGCTCAAGCTGAGATTGAGCGCGATCGTGGTCTTGCCAGAGCCGCCTTTGGGACTCGCCACGGCCATCACGATGCGCCGCCGTTGGCCACCGCCTCCGCTGCGCTTGAGCACGTCGGACCCGTCCATGTCCGAACGGTGCGGGGTCAATGGCCCGTCCCCTTCGCGCGCGCCACTCGGGATCGACCCCTGGCGGGCCGCGGGGTCGTTCGCCGAAAATCGACGCGAGGACGGCGCCCCGGCGGGCTCTGGCGCTCGTTGGCTCGGCACCGCCGCGGGCCGGCGGCGCGACGACGGAGCCAACGGCGGACGCGACGCGGCCGCCATGTTGGACTGTGAAGGCATGGGTTGCGGCGGCATGGCTTGCGGCGGCATCGTGTCCGTCGCATTGTTGCTGACCTTGGGCACCGCTTCGAGCGCTGGACGCGGCAGTACCCCTGACGAGGTCTTCTGCGGGCCGGCCCCTTCGAGCGATTTCGCTCGGTCCAGCGCCTCGAGCAGCAGATTGCCGAGTGCCCCGATGGGCTCTGGTAACTCCGTGGGTGTTTCCATCCGAAACACGTGGAAGAACTTGCGCGCCTCGTTGCTCACCTGCTGAAACAGCTGGAAGAAGGCCTCGCGGCCTCGAACGGCGCCCGCTACCGCCGTCACGACTTTGCCGCTCTTGATGAACAGCGTGCCGAGCACCGAGTGATCCGCCTTGTGCAGCTCGACGCCCGTGTATTGCCGGCCAATGCCGACAACCTGAAGGATCTCGACGAGGTCAATCCCATCGAGCTCCCCCTCCATCACGGCGATTCGTTCGGCCGCACTCATCGGACAGCTCCTTTGCTCATCTGCTCCGCCTGCTCTGGGGTTGGCGCCGTGGTCACCACGGTCTGCTCATCCAAACCCAAGACCTTCAATCGACTGTCGATGGCTTCCTGTCCCACGCCCAAGGCCCTTTCAATCGGGCGATCGGGGTCCAGCGCCTTCGAGCTCAACATCATCGTCATGGAGACGGCCTTATATACGGCGCCCCAAGCCGCTTTCACTTCAGGGGTGAAAGCCTCACCCAGGCCGTAATCGAGCGTCCACAAGAGCGCCTCTCCGACGGCCGCGTAACCCTCGCGCGGCACATTGTAGAGCGACTGATGACGGCGCCCCAAAGCGAGCAGGACCAGGAGCAAATCTTCACTGTCCGGCACCGAGTCCCGCCAGGCGGACTCAGGATAGTCGAGCGATTTGACGATGAAAGTGAGCATCCGGACCAGCTTCGCCTTCTGGCCGCTCATATTCTCGGGGAATAGGCCCTGATAATCGGGCTTCAGCTCGAACAACCGGCGGTAGAAAAGGTCGGCAGCGGTATCCGCGATCGGTATGACCAGTTGCCAACTGCGGCGGATGTGTTCCTTGTGCGCTTCAGTAATCATTTTGCACGTGTTCGAGTAAGGAGCCGGGTCGGACCGGAACTCAGGGGTAGATGACGACACACTCCCTGCGCTCGTAAACCCCTCATGTAGCCAGCCACCGGCGAATTCAATCCATCCGGACCGACTGCGTTAAGGTCGTTAGCGTCTGTCCGGACACGACGTGTCCTTAACTGAGTTTGCACGATCCAAGACAAAGGATTGTCGCAAAGACACCCGGCTGCGCTGCGACCGGCATCTCGAGACAACGTCAACCAGTGTTCGGCGCGCATTGTCTGGCACCAATGGCCTGCCGAGCCAACGGCCCACTGCAACCTCTCGCCCTCCCCCACTTCAACAGTTTGCAAGTACGCCACGCAAACGTCAACGCCCAGCGTTGCACGGTGACATTTCATGGTTGCGTTCGTGCTGCGCGCGTCTTGATTTGCGGAAGTTAAGAATTGCTGTTTTCCGTGCGACAGACACGCGCAACGCGCGTGTGGCTCGATGAAACATGCCGACGGTGAGACAGCGCTGATCGAGCCCATTCGGCAAATCACGAGCCGTGCGCTGAGACAGGATAAGATGCAACACGCGCGTCGTTGCGGTTTACCTCGAGCGATCGAACAGCTATGCTCATAGAGTCGGCTCGAGCGCGACTGCGGCGGGGTGTCTGCCCTGCCACGAGAAGAATGCGCGAGTAGGATGCGCAAGGAGGAATGCGCGAGGGTCTGCTCGAGCGACGAGTGGGAAGCGAACCGTGGGGAGGCGGTTCGGCGAACAATTCGACGTTACAGGTGAGGAACAACAATGAGCATGAATCATAAAGACGGGTCCACTTCACGCGGTTCTCCTTTGGGCTCCGGCCTGCTCGCTGCAGCGCTCGGAGTTTCGGTATGGGTCGCCACGGCATGCGGGGACTCACTGAGTGGGGCCGACACCACGCGGCTCGAAACGGACGAGGCTCTCGAAACAGACCTCGGCAGTGTCGAGCAAGCAAACAGCGGCCACGATCGCGATCGCGCCGAAGACGCGCTGGTGGACGACTTTCGCGAAGGCCGCGACACGTTCCGCTACGAAACCTTCGGGGACGAAGCGTTCTGGGGCGGGCGCCTCGGTCTGCACCGAGCCATCGCGGGCGAAGCTAACGGCGGTGTCGGTGGCGGCGTGAGCCCTGCCACGGCGCTGGCTCTCGGCTTGCGCGTCGACTCGGAAGCGCTACCGCGTTCGCTGCGCAACAAGATTCGCCGCGGGCAAGTCGACCTGAATGACCCCGCCACAACGCTGGCACTCCTGAAATTGAATGCGGTGATCGGCCTCACCGGTTTCTTTGATGAGAATGGTCAGATCGAGAACCTGGGCATTCAGTGCGCGTTGTGCCACTCGACGGTGGACAACAGCTTCGCTCCCGGCATCGGGCGGCGCCGCGACGGCTGGCCCAATCGTGAACTGAACGTCGGTGCCATCGTCGCAGTGGCGCCGGACCTCTCGGTGTTCACCGGTCTGCTCGGCGTTCCGGACGCAACGGTGCGCAGCGTGCTCAACGGCTGGGGCCCCGGCAAGTTCGATGCGTTTCTGCATCTGGATGGCAAAGCCGCGCGGCCTGACGGAAAGCCTTCGGCCGTGCTGATCCCGCCGCTGTTCGGGCTCCAAGGCGTGGGGCTGATGACCTGGAACGGCTTCAGCGGCATGAGCGCGTGGGTACCCCTGGTGATCAATCTCGAAATGTTCGGGCAAGGTATCTTCTCCGATCGCCGGCTCGCCAACGCGGCACAGTTCCCCATCGCTGCGGCCAACGGCTTCAGCCGCATCCGCAACACGCCCGATCTGGTCACGCCCAAGCTAGCGTCATTGCTCACCTACGTCGAAGGCATCGGCACTCCTCCCGCCCCCGACGGCGCGTTCGACCCGGCAGCAGCCGCGCGAGGCCAGCTGCTGTTCAACGACAAGGCCCGCTGCAGCAACTGCCACGTGCCACCCTTGTACACCCTACCCGGCTTCAACATCATTCCGGCGACCACCATCGGCATCGACTCGTTCCAGGCCGATCGCTCGCCGAACCTCGGCTATCGCCCGCCACCGTTGCGCGGCGTCTTCACGCGCCAGCCGGGCGGCTTCTTTCATGATGGCCGCTTCGCCACCGTCAACGACGTCGTGACCCACTTCAACACCCAGTTCGGTCTGGCGCTCACGCCCGAAGAGCAGATCGACCTGGCCGAGTTCGTCAAATCGCTGTGAGAACGACCGCAGTCGAGTAGACCAGCAAATCGCCGCGCGCTCGAGCACCGAGCGCGCGGCGGAGGGTCCGAAACTTTGGATCGCTCGCCGAGCGCGCCGCAAGTTCTTGCCGTACAAGAAATGGTAGACGTAATGTACCCGACGACGCTGAAGCCGCCGTTCACGGCCGAGACGGCCGCACGCAAGGTGCGGCTCGCGGAGAGCGCCTGGAACTCCCGCGACCCAGGGCGCGTGTCGCTCGCCTACACCGAGGACAGCCGCTGGCGGAACCGCTCGGAGTTCTTCTCCGGTCGACCCGCAATCGTCGCGTTCCTCCAGCGCAAGTGGCACAAGGAGCGCGAGTATCGCCTGATCAAGGAACTCTGGGCCTTCACAGGGGACCACATCGCGGTGCGCTTCCAATACGAATGGCACGACGAGGCGGGCGCTTGGTGGCGTTCCTACGGCAACGAGCTTTGGGAGTTCGATGCTGAGGGCTTGATGCGCCGGCGGCACGCCAGCATCAATGACGTGGGGATTACGGAGGCTCAAAGGCGGTTCCATTGGGAGGCTCCGGGGCCACGGCCTGAGGATCACCCGGGACTGATTGAGCATTGACGGCGCTACGGCGCCCCTCCCGAGTTGCAACGTCCGCCCGCTTCGTATTCTGGCCGTGGATACGGCCGCGCTTGTTTGATGAAGAGGCTGGGTTGCCCGAGGGTGAGCTTGTCGTCGAACTTCCAGTCGACCTCGAGCGCATACCAGCCGCCTGCGTTGCCGTACGCGGTGAAGAAGTATTTGTGAATCGCGTCGAGCGAGAGGCCGAGGCGGTAGATCTGGTCCGGTGAGAGCACTCTGCCGCCTGCGCCGACGA
>JAYWEH010000634.1:0-17588 GCA_043780025.1 Deltaproteobacteria bacterium | reverse complement strand
CGCTACGGGGAAGTGCTCGAGTGGAAGTACCTGGACGGAGAGTCTGTCGTGGAGATCGCGCGGCCACCGGTAGCGGCGCCAAGAAGTCCAGCTCGGTGCCCGGCGGCACCACCACCAGGCCGTCGGGCTTGCGCAGGTCGCTCGCGACCTTGGCGACGAACTTGGTGGCCGCGGCCCCCACCGACACGCGCAGCTGCGTCGCCTCGAACACCGCGGCCTTCACCTTGCGCGCCACGCTCTCGGCATCGCCAAACAGCGCGCGGCTGTCGGTGACATCGAGGAACGCTTCGTCGAGTGACAGCGGCTCGACCAGCGGCGTGAAGCTCTCGAACACCGTCATCACCTGGGTCGACACCGCGGCGTAGTGGGCCATGCGCGGTTCGACGACGATGGCCTGCGGGCAGCGCCGACGCGCGATCGCCATCGGCAGCGCCGAATGCACCCCGAATGGCCGCGCCTCGTAGCTGGCAGTGGCGACCACCGAGCGCGGGCCGAGGCCGCCGATCAGCAGGGGCTTGCCGCGTAGCGCGGGATCATCGCGCTGCTCGATCGCCGCGTAGAACGCGTCCATGTCGGCGTGCAAGATCCAGCGTTCGGTGGGCATGACGACAGCCAGCCCAGCTTACACCAGCATGCCTCACCGGGAGCGCACGGATTCGACCGCTGACAGGAGCTCGGCGGCGGCGACGGGCTTGTACAAGAGCGGCGCCTGCAGCCGGTCCAGAAACCTCTGGGTTTTCTCGTTCGGTAGGCCGCCGGTGCAGAACACCACCCGCGGCATCAGCTGAGGCCGGAGCTCGAACAGCTCCGAAAAGAAGGTCGGTCCGTCGAGCTTGGGCATGCCGATGTCACAGATGATGGCATCGAGGCGTTCCCCGCTCAGCACCAGGCGCAACGCCTCGGCGCCGTCGCGCGCGGTGACGATCTGATGTTTGCTCGACAACACGCGCTTGAAGGCGCGCAACACCGCCGGGTCGTCGTCCACGAGCAGGACGCGCGTCGGGCCCGCGTCCACCTGCGTGACGGGTCCGTCGTCCTCCTCGTCGGAGTCCGGGGCGAGCAGCGACGCACTCGGCGGCGCGGGATCGGTCGACAGCGAAATCCCCGGCTCGCTCTGCGGCGGCTCCGAGCGAGCCACGATGGTGCCACAGGCGAGCCGAGCCAACTGCTCGCACTCGTTCAGGGCGCTCAGCGCTCCCGTCACCGTCTGCTCGTGGCTCTGGGCGAACAGGGCGATCTCGATCAACGCTTCTTCGGCACCCAGCGAGCGCAACGCCGCCAGGCCTTCCACGACCGCCGCCACATCGCGAAAGCGCTTGCGCAGCCGGCCGAAGCCCGCCATCAACTCTGCCTGCGATCGCAGCCGTGGCGCGTCAGCGGCCGCGAGCGGTAAAGCGGGTCGCCCTGGGCCCGCCGGCGGCGCTGGCCGCGCGGGGTCCGAAGCCATGCGGCCTATGTACTTCGCGGTGCCGGGAGGACCCGACCTCCCAGCGGGTGACACAGAGCCCTCCGCCCGCGCCGGAGCGCGTACCGATCCGCCGGCAGCGCTCGACCCGGCAGCGTCCCCCGACGACAGCCTCTCCTTCACCCACGACTGAACGGCCGCCGATTCGGCGACCCATAGTGGCGCGTTCGGGGTTTTGAAGGCACCCGGGCGTCGAGTGCCCCGATTTGGACCGCTAAAGATTTGATATTGAGCCGCCGCTGTTTCGATTTCATGGCCTTTCGCCGCGTCCTGTCCGAGCACCCAGACGCTCTGGGGTTGTCCGATGAACAGCAGTCGGTGCTCGCTTGCGTCGAAGCCGGTCTGGGTGAAGACGCGACCTGCGCCTCGACGGGCCTCGACGCCGCTCGCGTCGAGGCGGTCGTGCAGGACTTGCTGGATCTGCACGTGCTGCAGCAGGAGGAGGAACGCCAGGCCGCCTTCGCGGAGGGCGGCGACGAGGACGGGCTGCCCGCCGGCGTCGAACCCTGGCGCGGCGACGACATGCCGCACGGCAGCGCCTCCAGCCATGATTTGCACGCCCAGAGTCAGGCGCCCAAAGATCCCGGGTCGGTCTCGTCGATTCCGCCCCGGCGCAGCCGGCCCCCCGCGCTCGACGAAGTCAATTTTCGACGCATCTACGAGACGCGTTTCCGCGATCTGGAGCTCGGCGCACGCCAGGATGTAGCCCTGCACCTCGCGGGCAGCGAGCTCTTCGCGTTGTGCCTCGATCCAGCACCCCAAGTGATCGGCGCCTTACTGGACAACTCCCACTTCGGGCTCGACCATGCGCGGCTGGTCGCCTTGCACCACAAGAACCCGCAAGGGCTCGAGATCCTGGCGCGGCGCGCGCAGTTCTTGCGCGACAGCCACGTGCAGCGGCGCCTGCTGCAGAACCTGCAGAGTCCGGAGAGCGTGCTCGAGCGCATTCTGCGCTACAAACGCCTGATCGACGTGTACCGGCTGAGCGTCGATCGCGACCTGCCCGAGCGCAATCGCATGCGGGTACGGTCGCGCTTGAAGCCGTATTTCATGAATGCCGAGCCGGAAGATCGGGCCGCTCTGATCATCAAGACCGAGGGCCGCTGCCTGATGGGTTTGACGGGTTGCACGTTCGACGGGCGCACGACCCAGATTTTGTGCAACTACACGATCGTCTCGCCCCTGTTCATCCAGAACCTGGCGCGTTTCCCCGCGACCCCGCCGGCCTTGATCGCCAAATTGCTGCGCTCGCCCAGCGTGCAGCGCCAGCCACAACTGCGGGCGATGTTGATGCGCCACCCCCACGCCAGCGGCGAGCTAAAACGCCGCGGCTGACTGCCGCTCGGCCCCGAACGCCGGTGCCTCGCGTCCCATTTGAGCGCGACGCGGCATTCGAAATTCCCATCGCTTCGTTGGAACCGGCGTACTACTGTCCTCCCCGAGGAGACTTCCGACATGCGAAATATTGCACTTCGTATCACTGCGCTCGCCGCGGCTATCACCTGCTCGATTGGAGCTTGCAGCAAGAACGAGGAGCAGCCGCCGCCGGCGCAACCCGGGCAATACCCGGCGTCTCCTCAGGATCCCAACCAGTACGGTACCCCCCAGCAGCCCGGTTATCCCGCGCAGCAGCCCGGTTATCCCGCGCAGCAGCCGGGCTATCCGCCGCAGCAGCCCGCCGCGCAACCGGGCTACCCGCCCGCGCCCGCGGCCGCGCCCGCCGCCGCACCCGCCACAGGCCAAAATCCGCAGCCGATGGGCTTTGCGTGCCAGGCGGACATCCAGTGCCTCACCCACCGCTGTAATCTGCAGGTGGGGAAATGCTCCTGGCCGTGCCAATCCGCCCAGGATTGCCAGCCAGGCTTCCAGTGCGTGGCGCCCGCGTGTGTCCCCACCCTGCCTCAGGCTCCTCAATAAGTGACCCCCATCTCGGAGAAGGAATACTCAGAACGAGCGCTGCCGGAGCTGGCGGCGCTCTTGGCCGCGCTCGACGCACATCCCGATGATCTGTTTGCGGAGCTCGCTGGCGACGTGCTGACGATCGAATTTCCGGATCATTCCCGTTACGTCGTCAACAGTCACGTTGCGGCCCGGCAGATCTGGCTGGCCGCGGAGCGCAATGCCTGGCACTTCGACTATTCGCCCGAGAAAAAGGCCTGGATCGAGCGCAAGGCGGGCGCCGAGTTGTGGTCGACGCTCGAGCACTCGCTCGCGCGCAAGTCGGGCCATGCGGTGCCGTTGAAGCGGGCGCGCTGACTAGAGCGCAACTCACAACCTCGTCACTCTAAAACGCGCCCGCCCGGTTGGGCGAGGCGGTCGCGTTTTCTGCGACGGCTCGCTGCTGCTCGCTGGCTCTTCCTCTATATTTGTCGCCATCTCATGGTGTGAGATGGCTTCTAGCAAGCCCTCAGCGCGCGATGCCGAGGGCTTCGAGCAGGGGGGCCGGATCCTGCTCGAGCCAGGCGCCGATCACCGCGACGCCGTCGGCTCCCGCCGCAATCAAGGCTCGCGCGTTGTGCGCGCCAACGCCGCCGAGCGCGTACAGCTGACAAGGCCCGAGTGCGGGGGGCCGCGCAGCCGCCAGCGCCCGAGCCCGGCTGAGCGCGGGCACGCCAAGAGCGGGATGGCCCTTTCGTGCTTCGGCCACTGGCGCGAGCAACAACGCATCCGCTCGGCTGTCGGCGGCTCTGTCCGGGGCGTGAGCCGCGGCGGACACGAACCAGTACCGGCGGTGGACTCGGGCAAAAGCGCGCGCCTGCTCCGGCTCTACCCCGAGCTCGGGCAGATGCACGCCGTCCGCGTCGACGAGCAGCGCCAGGTCCAGACGATCATTGACCGCGAGCAGCTGGCCATGCCGCCGGGTCAAGACGCGCAGCGCTTCTCCGAACGCTCGCCGCTCCCGGATCGGCAGCTGGCGATCTCGCAGCTGGACCCAGACGCTCCCCGGCTGCGCGAGCCCGAGCAACGCTTCGAGCCGTGACAACATCGACCCGGGCGGCTGATCGCGGCTGTCCGTGATGGCGATCAGCCGCGGCGGCGGCTGCGGCTTCACGTCGGGGGCGCCTTGGATGCTCCAAGCGTGGCGCTCAGCATGGCGCGCAAGCCAACCGCGATCACGCCACCGATGCCGTCCGCGAGCCAGTCCAACCACTCGGCGCTGCGATACGACAAGAGCCCCTGCCAGAGCTCCAGCGCCCCGCCCAAGAGCAACGCCGACATGATGCCGGCAAGGGCGACCGCGCGGTCCGAAAGCGCGGGCCACAGATAGCGTACGGCCCGACACGAGAGCAGCCCGAGACCGCCGAAGGCGATCAGATGCAACAGCTTGTCATTGAGGTTCGGCGCGCTCACCGCCGCTGCGGGGAGCGAGCCGCCGACCAGGATCAGGAGCGCGTAGCTGAGCGCGGGCCAGACCTGAAACGAACGCCAACGAGAGGGCGCCAACACCGCTTAGAGCAGCCCGGTCTTCGGACTCGACGCGGAGGCGTAGCGGCGCATCGGCATGCGACCCGCGAGGTGCGCGCGCCGCCCTGCACTGACGGCTTCGCGCATGGCTTCCGCCATCAAGATCGGGTTTTGCGCCAGCGCGATCGCCGTATTCATGAGCACGCCGTCACAGCCGAGCTCCATCGCGATGGCCGCGTCGCTGGCGGTTCCGACGCCGGCGTCGACGATCACTGGGACCTTCGATTTTTCGATGATCGTGAGCAAATTATACGGGTTCCTGATGCCGAGCCCGGATCCGATCGGCGCCGCGAGCGGCATCACCGCAGCGCAGCCCACGTCTTCGAGCTTCCGGCACAGGATCGGATCATCCATGCAATACGGCAGCACGGTGAAGCCCTCCTTGACCAGGATCTTGGCAGCTTCCAGCGTCTGCTCGTTGTCGGGATACAACGTCTCGGGATCGCCGATGACTTCCAGCTTCACCAGATCCGCGACACCCAACTCACGAGCCAGCCGCAAGGTCCGCACGGCTTCCTCCGCCGTGTAGCAACCCGCTGTGTTGGGCAAGATCGTCCAGCGCTTGCTCGTGAAGAGCGACATCATCGAGCCTTCGCCACGCTCCGACAGATTCACGCGGCGCAACGCCACGGTCACGACTTCCGCGCCGGACGCGATCAGCGCCGCTTCGGTCTCGGCGACGTCCTTGTAGCGGCCCGTGCCCACGAACAAGCGCGAGCGAAACGAGAACGGGCCGATCACCAGCGGGGCTGCCGGATCGACCGGGGGTGTTGCGACGGCGCTGCTCACACGAAGCCCGCCTTGCGGCCTTTCTCTTTCGACGCCTCCACGGTGCCGGCGTACAGGTCCTCCAAGCGGACCACATGGATTTCGCCCCGCGAGCCCTTCGCATAGAGCAGCGGCGCTGCCGACTTGACCTGTTCAATCCGCCCCAAGCTGAGAGCGGCTCCATTGAAGGCGGCGTGCAAGGTCAACGTGTATTGACCCAGGTTCGACCAGCCATCTTCGGCTTTTTGGGCCTCGGCCAGCTTGAGAATCGCAGCGAGCTGCTCTGCTGTCATGGTTCTGATCCAGCAACAGAAGCGCCACCACGTCAACCCCTGCAAGGCCAACACAGGCCCACCGGCCGTCGTTTGGTGCGTTATGCTGCGCCGCCCGACGTCGAGCGGGCCGCTGATCACCACCCATGGAGGTTGAAGACCCAAAACGCCAGCCGCACATCGTCGTGAGCGATCTGTGCAAGACGTTTGGAGATCGCCACGTTCTCAAGGACGTGAGCGCCACCTTCAATCAGGGGGAGATCAGCGTGATCATCGGTGGGTCCGGCACCGGCAAGACCACGCTGCTGCGCCTCTTGATCGGCCTCGAGAAGCCCACCAGCGGCTCCATCGTGATCGACGGCGAGGACACGGTCCCGCTCGGCGAAGCCGAGATGAACCGCGTGCGCCGCAAGTTCGGCATGGTGTTTCAATACGCGGCGCTGCTCGACTCGCTCACGGTCTTCGACAACGTGGCGTTTCCCTTGCGCGAACACGCGCGCCTATCCGAAAAAGACGTGCGCGAACGCGTGCTCGGTCGGCTCAAAGATCTGGGCCTCGAGGAGAACGTGGCGAGCCAATTTCCGAGCCAGCTGTCAGGCGGCATGCGCAAGCGCGTGGGCCTGGCGCGGGCGTTGATGCTGGATCCGAAGATCATCGTCTACGACGAACCCACGAGCGGGCTCGATCCGTTCACGACCGAGCTGGTGGACGACATGATCGTGTCGACGCGCAACCGCCACGGCGTGACCAGCATCGTGATCTCGCACGACATGGCCAGCGCGCTGCGCATCGCCGATCAAATTCATGTGCTCTCCGAGGGGCAAGTCGTGGAGAGCGGCAGCCCCGAGGAGCTCGCGTCGGGCAAGAGCCCGATGGCCATGCGTTTCATCGAAGCGAGCGGCGTGGACCTCGCTGACGCCCGCCGGCGCCGCAAGGAGAGCGCGGAATCGAACGGGCAGACGCGGTAAGCCCATCGGTTCTCGATGGTCGCCAGCTATTCAGCCAATAGGCCGCTCGCGCGGCTAATTGTAATTCTGATTGACAATATGCCGGAACGCTTCAGGCTCGCAGGGTGGCTGTCGATCGCCTGCTTCGTCCCGTGCTCGAGCGCCGCGCTCGCGCGTCACCGGTCGTGGTGCTGACGGGCCCGCGGCAATCCGGGAAAACCACGCTGGTCCGCAGCACTTTCCCTGAAAAACCTTACGTCAACCTGGAAGCTCTCGACGTGCGCCAACGCGCCATCGAGGACCCGCGTGGATTTCTAGACAGCTTTCCGGAGGGAGCGATCCTCGATGAGGTGCAGCGCGCTCCCGACCTTCTTTCTTACATTCAAGTGGATGTGGACGAAAATCGCCAGCGTGGGCGCTGGATCCTCACGGGCTCGCAGAATCTGCTTCTGCTTTCGGGCGTCTCGCAATCGCTCGCGGGGCGTGCGGCGCTGCTCGAGCTCCTGCCTTTTTCGGTGCCAGAGCTCAGGCGCGGGGGATGGCTAGCGGACGATCTGTTTTCGCTGCTCTGGCGCGGGAGTTATCCGGCCGTGTTTGATCGCGGAGAAGATCCATCGGAGTGGCTCGCGAGCTACGTGGCGACCTATGTGGAACGCGATGTGCGTCAGACATTGGCCGTGGGTGACTTGCTCTCATTTCAAACTTTCCTGCGCCTGGCGGCCGCGCGCACAGGCCAACTCCTCAATCTGTCCCAGCTCGGCTCGGATGCGGGCATCACACACAATACGGCGAAGAGCTGGGTGGGGGTGTTGGAGGCCACTTTCGTGGCCCTGCGACTAGCCCCTTTCCATCGCAATCTCGGCAAGCGTCTCGTCAAAACTCCCAAGCTCCATTTGCTCGACAGCGGCGTCGCTTGCCATCTCCTCGGCATCCGCAGCCCCGACGAGCTGCGCCTGCATCCTTTGCGCGGAGCGATCTTCGAGTCTTGGGTCGTTTCCGAGATCCTGAAAGCGCACCACGCTGCCGGCCGAGCCCCGAGGCTTTCTTTCTTTCGAGACGCACACGGGTTGGAGCTCGACTTGATGGTGGAATGGGGCACTGACTTGGCCGGCGTCGAAGTCAAGAGTGGAGCCACGCTACCGCTCGAGATGTTCACACCTTTGGAGTCCGTAGCGCGCTGGGTGCCGGAGCTGCGCAGCCGCGTCATTGTGTACGGAGGCGCCACGAGTTGGGATAGCAAGCGGGGCCGCGCGCTGTCCTATCGAGATATCGATGACTTTGACTGGGTCAAGAGCTGAGTCGGGCGCTAAGAAAACCGGTCAGCAGCGGTGTCGAGCCGTACGAATTCGTAACCTTCGGCGCGCAGCTCGGCCACCACCGCCACCAGCGTGGCGCGCTTGCGTTCAAACGCGATACGCAGATCGAACTGGCGCGCTCCGAGTGCCTGCAGATCGTCGTGCTCGTCGAGCAAGTCCACGCCGTGCAGCTCCAGGTTGATGAACGGCACACCGAGCAACTGCCGCACCAGGCGCCGGCCCAGCTTGGGCCCCAATAACGTGAGGCTGGTGCCGAAGACGGGCAAGCGCGCGCGCGGCGTCACCTGGATGGGCAGCTCGACCACACCGTTACCGGGGCGCCAGTACGGCTTGCCCACGCGATAGGGCGTGGTGGGGGCTGCCAGCATGAACGGCGCGTCCAGCACTGAGGCCGAACGCTTGCCGGTGAGCCACACGCGCGTGAGCGCGGCCAGCTTGGCCGCGTAGTAATACGGGCACGGAAACACCGACGAGCTGTACAGGCCGCGTTCTCCGAGCACCTCGTACACGCGCTGACTCATGACGTAGCCGGGCGCGCGAAATCCGCGTACGGGCTCTCCGGTGGCCTCCGCGATGAGCGCGCTCGCGCGATCGATCTGCTCGCGGATCTCCGAGCTCGGGCGCCGCGACAGATCGTACAGGTGATCCTGGGTGTGGTTACCGATCTCGTGTCCGCGCTCGACCGACGTGCGCAGCCGGGCGCGATTTTCCGGTCGCTCGAGATCTGCGCCCACCGCAAACAAGGTGAGCGGCACCCGCTCGCTCGACGAGAAATCCCAGTACCGCTGGAGCGCGCGATCGTACACGGCGTGTTCGCTCGCCCGAGGGGGGCTACCTAGCCCATGGATGCCGTAATAGTGCCGGATCTCGTCCAGATCGACGGAGAGGGCACAATAGCGCATCGCGACTCACGCAACGTCCCCCGCGGCGGGGCACCACCGCAGGGACGTCTGTTCGTGATGACGGAGCTGTTTAGCTCTGTCCTGCCATGCGCCGCGCTTCGTCGGCGAAATCGGGACCCGCCGGCGTAGCCAGGCCTTCGCCGCGCTCATAGCGCACGAAGCCCTTGACCTTGATGCCGGCGCCGAACGTCTTCTCCGCCGCCGCACGCACCTGATCGACCGTCTTCTCAGACTCGAGCACGCTCACCTGATCGAGGAGACAGATCTCCTTCATCCACTTGGCGAGCTTGCCCTCGACGATCTTGGGCCGCGCCGCCTCCGGCTTGCCCTCTTCCGCGAGCTGCCCGTCGAAGAACTGGCGCTGCTTTGCCTTCTCCGACTCGGGCACGGCGGCGGCGTTGACGAACTGCGGGGACATGGCCGCGATCTGCATCGCGGTGTCTTCCACGAACTTCGTCAGTGCTTCGCCGCCCTTTTGCGCGCTCGTCTCGACCGCCAGGAGCACGCCGATCTTGCCGCCCATGTGCACATAGGAATGCACGAGCCCGGCTTCGCCCAAGGAGAGCTTGTCCCAGCGACGGACGGTGATGTTCTCGCCGAGCTTGCCGACGAGGGCCTGGCGTTGCTCTTCGAGCGTACCCTGGCCCCCGGGCGACGGACGGGCACCGAGATCGGCACCCGCGTCGCTCTTGCTCGCGACCGCGACGACGTCGTCCACGAACGACAGGAAGTCCTGGTTGCGCGCGGCAAAGTCAGTCTGAATGTTCACTTCGACGATCACGCCGCTCTTCTGATCGGCGGAAACGCGGGTCGCCACGATGCCCTCGGTCGCGAGCGCGCCGGCTCGCTTGGCGCTCTTGGCCAAGCCCTTTTTGAGGATGATGCCGACAGCCGCTTCCATGTCCCCGCTGGCCTCGACCAGAGCCGCGCGACAGTCATTCAGACCCGCCTGGGTCCGATCGCGCAGCTCCTTCACCTGAGCCATGTTCACCTGAGTCATATTTTTGCCTTCCGTCTCTTCGCTGGCTCAGCTTTAGCGGCGATACACGACCGACGCTTCGGGCATATTCTGGCGACCACCGCCACCACCGCCGCTGTTCGGGCCGCCATCGCGATCGCGCGACTGGGGGGCCTCACGGCGCCGCGACGAACCGAGCAGGCAGGCGTCCGCCAACGCGCCCGTGATCAGGCGAATCGAGCGAATGGCGTCATCGTTACCGGGGATCGGATAGTCGATCGAGCTCGGATCGCAGTTGGAGTCCGTGATGGCGACGAGCGGCACCTTGAGCTTGCGCGCCTCGGCCACCGCGATCGTCTCCTGCGCGGGGTCGACCACGAAAATCGCTTGCGGGAGCGAGCCCATGCCCTTCACGCCGCCGATGTATTTCTCGAAGCGGGTGCGCTCCTTCTCGAGCTGCGAGATCTCCTTCTTGGAGATGTTCTGGTAGGTGCCGTCTTCGCTCATGCGCTCGAGCGCGCGCAGGCGTTCCAGACCGCCCTTGATGGTGCGGAAGTTGGTCAGGGTGCCGCCGAGCCAGCGGTTCACCACGTAATATTGGCTGGCGCGCTGCGCTTCCTCGCGCACGATGTCCTGGGCCTGGCGCTTGGTGCCGACGAACATCACGTGCCCGCCGCGGGCCACCGTGTCCGTCAGGAAGTTGAACGCGCGCCGGAACAGCTGCACCGTCTGATCGAGATCGATGATGTGCGTGCCGTTGCGCGAGCCGTACAGGTACGGCCGCATCTTGGGGTTCCAGCGCCGCGTCTGGTGACCGAAGTGGACCCCCGCTTCAAACAGCTCCTTCACGTTGAGCGGGCGAGCGGGATCGCGCAGTTGCGCCATCGTGCCGGGGGGTGCGGAATTTTCGGGTTCGCCGTTGGGCTCGTTCAATTGGACGTTGTCAGTCATGCTCGCGCTCCTTTATCGGTTGTTGCTTCCGCCTCACCACCGAGAAAACCCTGCGCGGAGCCCTCACACCTCGATGGTGTGGGTTTTGCTCCGCGAGAGCACCGAACTCGATGTTTGCGCTGTGAGACGTGATTTTTAGGGAGCGGGTTCTTACGCCAGGTCCGCGCGCCGAACAAGTCTCGCCACAGGGCTGCTGCGCCAATGGGCCGATTGGCCGCATTCAACGACGGCCTCGCCAGAGCTCGCCTCGTCATGTATTAGCCCGCTCGATGGCTCTCACGCGCGCGGAGGTATTGCACATCGCAGAGCTCGCCGATCTCGCGCTCAGCCCCGAGGAAGTGTCCCGGCTCACCGACGAGCTCGGCGCGATCCTGGGCCACGTCGAGCAGCTGCGTGAGCTCGACACCTCCGACGTACCCATCACCGCCCACCTCGGAGCGGCGGCCATGCCGCTCCGACCCGACACGCCCGTGCCCGGGCTCGGTCAAGCCGCGGCTCTCGCTGGCGCGCCGCGTGTGAACGCCGGCGGCTTCGCGGTCCCGCGTTTCGTCGATGAATGAGCCTGACGCCCATGGATGCACTGCTCCGCCTCTCCATCCCGGACCTGGTCGAACGCGTTCGAACCGGCCAGGTTTCCGCCGAAGAGGTCACCCGGGCCAGCCTCGCGCGCAGCACCGAGACGCGCTCGCTCGGGGCCTTCTTGCACCTCGCCCACGAGGCGGCGCTCGGCAGTGCTCGGGCCATCGACGCCCGCCGGGCTCGCGGCGAGCAGCTCGGGCCGCTCGCTGGCGTCCCCATCGGCATCAAGGACGCCCTGTGCACCGTGGACGCTCCGACGACCGCGGCCTCGCGCATCCTCATGCGGCGCCCGGACGCCGATCTGGACGACCCTGACGCTGGCGCCTGGCGGCCGCCCTATGACGCCACCGTCGTCGAACGCTTGCGCGCGGCCGATGCGGTGCTGGTCGGCAAGACCAACCTGGACGAGTTCGCGATGGGCTCGTCCAACGAAAACAGCAGCTTCTTTCCGGCGCGAAATCCCTGGGATCCCACACGTACTCCGGGCGGCTCGAGCGGCGGTAGCGCCGTCGCGGTCGCTTGCGGCGCGGCGCTCGGCTCCCTCGGCAGCG
This sequence comes from Deltaproteobacteria bacterium, assembly GCA_043780025.1. Classification (GTDB taxonomy): domain Bacteria; phylum Myxococcota_A; class Polyangia; order Polyangiales; family Polyangiaceae; genus SZUA-265. The sequence continues at coordinate 5,414 of JAYWEH010000634.1, read as the reverse complement.
ATACGGGCGGCTCGATCCGCCAGCCCGCGGGGCTGTGCGGCATCGTCGGCCTGAAGCCGAGCTACGGGCGGGTGTCGCGCTACGGCTTGATCGCTTTCGCGTCGAGCCTCGACCAGGTGGGGCCCTTCGCCCGCGACGTGCGGGGAGCCGCTCGGCTGCTCGAGGTGATCGCCGGCCCCGATGGGCGCGATTCCACCTGCGTGGCGCGCCCCGTCGGCGCATATGAAGCCGCCTGTGGCCGCCCGGTGCGCGGCCTGCGCATTGGAGTTCCCCGCGAGTATTTCGCGGAAGGGCTCGACCCCGAGCTCGGCCTTGCGGCACGCGCGGCGATCGCGACGCTGGGCCAGCTCGGCGCGGAGATCCGCGAAGTGGACCTGCCGCACACTCGCTACGGCGTGAGCACGTATTACCTGATCGCCAACGCCGAGGCGGCCAGCAATCTGTCGCGTTTTGACGGCGTGCGCTTCGGGCTGCGCGTCGACGGCAGCCGGCCCGACATTCACGCCATGTACCGCGCCACGCGCGGGCGCGGTTTCGGCACTGAAGTCAAACGCCGCATCATGCTCGGCACGTACGCGCTCAGCGCGGGCTACTACGACGCCTACTACGAAAAGGCGCAGCGCGTGCGCACACTGATCCTGCGCGACTTCGAGCGCGCATTTCAACACGTCGACGTGCTGGCGACGCCGATCAGCCCGACCCCGGCATTCAAGCTCGGGGAACGGGTGTCCGATCCGCTGGCGATGTATTTGAGCGACATCTACACGCTGCCGGCGAGCCTGGCGGGGCTGTGCGGTTTGACACTGCCCATCGGCACCACGGCGCCGAGGCCCGATCGCCCCGCGCTGCCCATCGGGCTCCAATTTCTCGCCCCTGCGTTTGGCGAGGAGACGCTGCTCGCCGCCGCGTTCGCCAGCGAAAGCGCCCGGGGTGCCCTCGCCACGCCCCCCGAGCTCACGCCGAGCTGACGCCGAGCGCCGGAGGAACCCTGACTCCTGATCTGGGCGTTGCTGATCCGAGGCTTGCCGATCTGCGGATTGTCCGCGCCGAGGCGCGACACGCTTCGGGGCTTTCGCGCTTGTTCGGTGCGAACGGCTACGGCTGCCATTGCCGCTACTGGCACTTCTCCGGTGACTCGCGGCAGTGGCTGGCCCGCTGTGCCACGCAATCCGATGAGAACGAACAGGAATTCACGCGCACCCTCGGCGCCGGCAGCGCAGAAGCGCTGGGACTCGTGGCGGAGCTGCCGGAAGCGGGGGTCGTCGGCTGGTTGAAGCTCTCGCCCGCCACCCTCGTGGGCAAGATCTACGAACAGCGCCTGTACAAGGCGCTTCCCTGCTTTCAGACCGAGCGCGCGGGTACGTTCACGATCGCCTGCCTGCTGGTGGACGAGGGCTTTCGCCGCAAAGGCGTGGCGCGAGCGCTCGTGCGCGGTGCGATCGAGCTCGGCCCGAGTTGGGGCGCGACTGCGCTCGAGGCCTTTCCCCGCAGCGACGCGGACGTCCCCGCGGTGGCCCTGATGATGGGCCCGACGCGCGTGTTCGTGGAGGCCGGGTTCGAGGTCGTGCACGACTTCTTCCCCTACCCGGTGCTGCGCCGAACACTCGCGCCCGCCAAGCGAGCCGGCTGATGGCGAAACGCGCCGCGGGGCCGCACGGCATCTTGATCGTCGACAAGCCGTCAGGGCCGACCAGCCATGACGTGGTGGCCCAGGCGCGGCGCCATTTCGGCACGCGCCGAGTGGGCCACGGCGGGACCCTCGACCCCATGGCGACGGGCGTGTTGGTGCTGCTGTTCGGAGAGGCCACCAAGCTGTCCGACGTGCTCACCCACGGGGACAAGCGCTACGCAGCTGAGGTCTGCCTGGGGCGCGGCACCGTCAGCCACGACGCCGATGGCGCCACCACAGAGCTCCACGAGGGCGTGCCCGAATGTTCGAAGCAGGCTCTCGAAGTGGCATTGGAGCTCGAGCGGGCGCGCCTGCTGCAAGTGCCGCCCGCGGTGAGCGCTCTGAAGGTGAATGGCCGGCGCGCTCACAGCCTGAGCCGAGCCGGCACTCCACCCGAGCTCGCTCCCCGGCCCGTCCGCGTGCACGACTTGCGTCTGCTCGATGCCTCGGGGCCCCACCTTCGGCTCGAGCTGTTGGTCAGCAAGGGCTACTATGTTCGCTCGCTCGCCCGCGATCTGGGCCAAACGCTGGGCATCCCCGCGCATCTGAGCCAGCTGCGGCGGCTCCAAAGCGGGAGCTTCCTAATTTCGGAGGCCGTGGCGTGGCCGCCGGGGCCCGAGCAAGCGCTGTTGCCGCTCGGAGCCGCGTTGCCACGGCTCGTGCCCATACTGCAGCTGACGGAAGCCGGAGTGTTGCGCGCCCGTCGCGGGCAGCTGCTCAGCGCCGCCGACTTCATCGACGCTCCACGCCTGCCCGAGGGCGCCGCAACGGCGCCGTCTGCGACCGTCTGCGGCTGGACCGATGCACTGGGCAACCTGATTGCCCTGGGTCGGAGCGACGCCGACGGATTCCGAGTACGGCGTGGTTTTGCTGAATCAGCAGAATCCAGGGTATCCGATTCGGCACAAAATATCGACTGATTGGCCGGAATCCCAACCGAAACCTACACCCACCCTGATGCACCGCTAGGCATAAACCTCGGAAAGCACGTGAGAAATAGGTCCCGGGTTGCAGTTCAGGCACAAGCTTCGTAGGCTTTCCACTTGTGGGGTTTCCCGTCGCAGGTGTCTGCGCGGGGCCGCGCTGACTGCTCGAGTACAGATTGGATCCCCCAGAACAGATAGCGCAGCTGGTGCTCAGCGCGTTGCCCGCGCTCGTTGCCTCGATCTACTCCGCGGCGAGCACCGTCTTTGGAACGATCCCGCACACGCGCCGGCTCGCTCTCCTAGATTCGCTCGGCGAACGCCCTCGCGCCGCGCTCGATCGCTACCTCTCGCATACCGAGACCATCGAGACGCGCTGGCTGGTACTCCGGGTGCTCGGCTTGTCCGGCAGCGCGGTGGCGCTGTTTCCCCTGGTTCCCGCCCCCGCGCCGCTCTGGACCATCGGATTGGTGCTCTGCGCATACGCGGTACCGAGCCACCTCCTCAGCGCCTTTTCGCGGCGCATCAGTGAACGGGCGATTCCAAGCGTCCTCGGCTACCTACGTCCCCTCGAATGGTTGGCCTTGCCCGTGTCGGCGCCACTCGCATTCCTGGGGCGCCTGGCGTCCCGTCCCGACAGCGCCCCGGAGCGGGACTACGACACGTCGCTCACGGAAACCGAAGTGGAGATTCTGGTCAACGAAGGCGAGTTGAACGGCTCGCTCGACCACGATCAGTCAGAGATGATCCGGAACGTGCTCGACTTCGGGGACGTGCAGGCGGGCGACGTGATGTTGCCGCGCATGCAAGTCTCCGCCATCAGCGTCGACATGCCGATCGGCGACGTGCTGCGCATGGCGTCCGAGACGGGCTACTCGCGTTACCCCGTGTACCGAGACCGCATCGACAACGTCGTCGGCTTCCTGCACGTCAAGGATTTGGTCACCCGAGCCAACGTTCAGGATCTGAACAAGATGAAGGTGACGGACGTGATGCGCACGCCGGTCGTGTACGTCCCCGAGACGCAGTCAGCGTCGAGCGTGCTCGCAGAGATGCGCACCGGCCACAAGCACCATATCGCCATCGTGATCGACGAGTTCGGCGGCATGGCGGGCATCATCACGCTCGAGGACATCATCGAGCGCATCGTGGGCGACATCCGTGACGAGCACGATGATCCGGAGAAGGCGCCCCCCATCGTCGAACTCGGCGACGGGCGCTTGCTGGTCGACGCCCGCGTCACCATGGCGGGGTTGAGCCGGCACCTGGGCGCCGAGTTGCCCGAAGGCGGTGACTACTACTCGCTCGGCGGCTTCATCGTGGAAGCGCTGGGTCAGGTGCCCCGTCCCGGCGCCGTGCTGACCAAGCTCGGCTTCGACTTCATCGTGCGTGAAGCCGACGAGCGCCACATCACCCAGGTCGAGGTGATACCCGGCGCTGACGTCGCGCCGAAGACATCGAGCCGCCCGAGCCGCCCCCGCCCCGCGGCCTGACCACAAAACGACTCCGGCGCGCCGCTCGAGGGAGCGACGCGCGGTCCGTAGAGCCACGCCTCGCGAGAGGCGCGCGGTCAGTAGCGCCACGCCTCGCGAGAGGCGCGGTGCCTAGGTCAGCCGCCGGCAGCGGTTTCGGCAGGAGCCGAGCCGCCGATGGCAGCGAGATGCTTCTTGATGCTTTCGCCGAGCTGCACGAGGCCATCCGTCTCCTCGCCGGGCGAGGTGTCGCCTTTTAGGGCTTTCTGCATGTCGCTCAGCTCGCGCCGCAGGCGGATGATGGTGTCCGTGGGACACACGTTGTTCTGTGTGCCCGGCGCCACCGGAATGACGAAGGCCCCGTCGGCGCCTTTCGTGGGGTCACCGCCCGTATAACGCTTCATGGTACCAAGCGTCTCGGGCCAGTTCTTGTCACTCGCCGCAAAAGTCGACGGCAACACCTGCATGCTGGCTACCGGCCCTTGATCACTGGCCTGCACCAAAACGCCCCAGCGAAAGGTGGGGCTACTGCGCTGGGCGAGGAGCTCTTCCACACCTTTCTTCGAGAACGAGAGCAAGCTGCGCAGCTTGTCCTTCTGCGTGTTCACCTTCGACGCCGTCTCGGTGTAGGTGATGAGCTGCGTCAACAGCTGCGGCCTGAAGCGTCCGATCGATTTATTGGAAAGGTTGGTCCCGTCAAAGGAAACGCGGAGCCCACCCAGGGCGCTGACCTGCTCCTCCGGGTATTTGCCTTCATTGAGCGACTTGCCGGCCGCTTGTAGCACCTGCTCCAGCTGAACAGCCTCGGCGTTGGCCTTGTCGATATCGACGATCAGCGCCTTGGCACCGACGACCGCAGCTTCGGCGACCTTGTTGCGCTCGCTCATGCCGCCGATACCGTAGCCGATGCCGAGGCCAACCAGCGCCGCCAGCCCGGCCAGCACAATCACCTTGCGCCCCCTGCCACGCTGGACTGCCTGAAAACCTTCGTCGTCGATCTCGAACGCGGCCGTCGCCGCCACGCGCACGGGAGCCGGTGCATGGACCTGCTGCCCCATCGGCATGCCCTGCCCCATGGCCATCGGATCGTACGAAGCACGCGGTGCGGGCTGCTGCTGCGCATAGCCGCCCTGCTGCGCATAGCCGCCCTGCTGCGCCACGGGAGCCATCTGCCCGGGGTGGTGGCTCGGCTGAGGATTGACCCCCACGGGAGGCGGAATGGAAGCGCCCACCGGGGGTGCGCCAGCCCTGCGTCCGAGACGCGCCTTGAGATCAATCTTCGGTTTCGACATTACGCTCCCTTGCGAGTCCGGCTCGGCCGCGCGAGCCCTCGGCGCCTTGCGGCCAGGC
>JAYWEH010000633.1:0-7517 GCA_043780025.1 Deltaproteobacteria bacterium | reverse complement strand
ATGCTAGCCCACGTTACGTCTTCTGTTTTCTGTCCCATCCCGCCCCGGTGCCCGAAACGTCGCCCCTTTCCCAGCCGCCGTAGCTGGATGGGTTACGGTGCATCCACCAGCAAACGCCGATCGAAATCGAGGCGCCGTGGTAGACGCAGCCGAATGATTTCGTTGTTGTCGATGTCGGGGCCGCGGCCGAGCGAAAAGGGGTAATTGTTGTCGTTGGCCACGAGAAGGGTGCGCTCATCGAGCACCAGCACGTCCTCGATGGTGACGAAGGGAAAAGTGAACAAGCTGTTGCCGTCGCCGTTCAGGTCCAGCGGATCGCTGACGTTCATGAGGTCCACGAGCGCACGTTTCTCTACGAAGCCCGCGGCGTCCGTTTGCTCGAAGTCGATCAGAAAGATCTTCTTGAAGGCCGCCGCGGCGCCCTGCCCGCCGTCTCGCTCGATCACCAGATACTCGTGGTCGTTGACGGGGGTGAAGTCGCCAATGGCGTGGCTCGTGTTCTCGAGCGCATAGAAACCGACGAAATCATGGTCGCGCGCGGGGATCGAATAGGCGTAGATGCGCAGCGCATTCGGCGGATCACCGGCGACACTGCCCTCGAGCAACGGATAGAGGGTCTGGCGGTCAACGCTGAAGGCCATGCCTTCGAAGCCCTTCGAGCGGCCGAGGTTCGCGGTCGCGGCGCCGAGCAGGGGGTGATCGGGAGAACGCACGATCGCCGTGGCACTGATCTCGCGTGCGCTGTCGAGATCGGGCGTCGCGATCGGCGCTTCGAGCAGGCGGCCTGTCGCGTCGAAGTGCAGCAAGAACGGCCCAAACTCGTCGCCCACCCAGAGGTCCCCGCGCGCGTCGAACACGAACGATTCGATGTCGAAGTCGGCGCCGGTGAGCCTGCGCGCGGTGCTCGTTTCGTTCACGATCGCGAAGGGGATGTGGCCGAGCGGATCGGCGAGCTGGATGAACGAACCGACGCCGACCGACCCCGCCTCGGGCGCGCCGTGGCCGTGTGAGTTTGAGCTCTTTGAACCCGAGAACTGGGGCGTCAGCTCGTGCAGCCGCAGCAGATAGTCGGCGCTGTTGTTCTTCGCGCCGAAGCCGTTGTCGGAAAGAAACACGAAGCTGCCGCGGCGAAGGTCGCCAAACTGCACGCCGCTCAGCCCCTGCACGGGTTGGCCGTTGAACGGGCCCACGCGGCCATTTCCGGCCACAGGCTGGCCCGTGCCGTCATTGGCACCCGACGCGGGGCCGCTGGCGAAGGTGTCCGCGGGTAGCGAGGCGAAGCCGACCAGGCGCACCCGGGTGCTTCCGGCGCCGTCGTGGCCATCATCGGCGGTGGCAATCGTGGCGGTGGTGCCGGCCGTAGTCCAGGCGGCGAGCAGCCAGAAGCCGTTGGACGGAAACCAGCGGCGCGAGGTCGAACGTGTCCGTGACGTCATGGTCTTCACCTCACAGCCCCATGCAGTTGGCGTAATAGGTCACGGTGGCGGGCCAATCCGCGAACACGCCGCGTACGCCCACTTCGCGCGCCAGCACGTCGAGGAGCACGAACACGTCGCTGTCGCGCCGGATCAGTGGCGAGACGGATTGATAGTAGTAACCACCGCCGGTGTTCAGCGGCCCCGAGCGCTCGAGCGTCCAGGTGATCAGATCGAGCCCGGCGCGCTTGGCGGCGCGCGCGTAAGCGGAGGGCACGATACGGCCATTCTGGGCCTCGACCAGCGCCCAGGTGGGGGGCGCGATGATTTTCACGCCGCGTGCCGCGATCGCGCTCATGCTCGCGACGGCGGTGTCATAACCGCCGGCCTGGTCGACGCGTTCATCGAGATATACCGCTTGTTTACCGAACCGCGGTTCGTGCTCCACCCAATACACCACGTCGTTCAGGTTGAACGATTGCGGAAATACGTCGCGTGCCGGGATGCCCGCGCTTTTGTATTCGTCGACCAGCTGCTGGGCGTAGTCGTCCTGGCTGTAGTCCCCCTCGTACGGCATCGGCACGCTCGCGCTTTTGAGCTCGGGCGTAAACTTGGTGCCCAGGCTGGAGAACAGCTCGATGCTCTCGGCGTGGGTCAGGAGCGTGCCGCACGTGGCATAGAGATCCGTGCGGAAGCCCGGCGTGCCGTCCATGTACCCCGAGAGCGTGGTGGCGTTCGGGTTGGCGCCATCCATCTTGCCGCACAGGCTCTTGAACTCGCTGAGCGTGATATCGCTCGTGCAGCACTGGGCGCTCGCGGTCGTGCCTTTCGCCGGGTCGGCGGGCGTGAAGGGCACCGAGCACTTGGCAGCCAGCTCGGGCACCGCCAGGATGTTGGTGGTGGTGTGCAGGTCGCATTGCGAATGCCGGCACACGAGTTCGCGATCGGCCGTGAACGTCACGTCACATTCGAGGATGCCGGCGCCCATGCGCGCTGCGGCTTCGTACGATTCCTTGGTGTGTTCCGGGAATTGCAGCGCCGCGCCGCGATGGCCGATTGAAAAGTCGCTCTTCTGGAAGGGCCCTTCGGAGCATTGCTCGAGCCGGTGTTTGAGCGGGCTCTGCGGCAGATCGTTGACCAGGTAGTAAGGGCGCGGACCGAGTTGCACGTTCAGTTTGCGGGCGCGCTCACGCTGCGAGTGGGCGTGTTTGCCGCGGTCTTTCGCGCCGCCGGCGGGCGGGTGGTCCAGATCGGCCTGGGCGACGCTGGCCAGCAAGAGGGCCGCGCCGAGCGCGGCAAAGCCCGTGGAGAAGGCAGATCGATGAGTCATGGAGGCTCGCTTTCGTGTGAGGCGAGCTCCGTGTAGGCGGCCTCGGTCGCACTCGCGTGTCCCTGCCGAAACAAGGTCGAAGCAAAATCGCTCGCGTGTGTGACGGCGACTGGAGTCTCCCCTTTCGCCCCACCGAGGTTCACGCTAACCGTCGCTCTCGGTGGCGAACCCCGAGGGCACAGCGGCGGGCAAGACCCGATGGCGGTTCCCGCTCTACGCCCAGATCATCGCCGCGCTCCTGCTCGGCCTGGGGCTCGGTCCCTTGCTCGGTCCGAGCGCCGCTCCCCTTGGCGAGCTCGGCAGGCTGGTGGTGCAGCTGATCAAGGGCGTCGCTACGCCGCTTCTGTTCTTTGCCATCGTCAACGCGGTGTTGCGCGCCGAAGTGGGGGGCAAAGGGGCGCTGCGCATGCTCGGCGCGGCCATCCTGAACGCCTCGATTGCGCTGGCGATTGGCCTCACCATCTCGAACCTGCTGCAGCCCGGCTTGCACCTCGACCTGCCTGCGGCTCGGCCGAAGGCGGGGCTCGCCGCCAGCTACGCGGACAAGAAGATCGATTTTCTGGGCACTTTGGCGAGCTACATCCCCGCGGACATCATCACTCCGTTCGCCCAGAACCTGATCCTCGGCGTGATCCTGCTGGCGCTGCTCGGCGGTTTTGGGCTGCGGCGCGTGCGCGCCGAGCTGGGGGAGTCGCCGGCGGCCGCCGCGATCGAGCAAGCCGTGGCGGCCCTGCTACGCCTGTTCGAGATCATCCTGGGCTGGATCACCCGGTTGATCCCGCTCGCGGTATTTGGGGTGGTGTGCAAGGCCGTCGGTGAAAACGGCTACGCCCCACTGCGCGGTCTGGGTGTGTACGTGGCGGTCGGCCTGCTCGGGCTCGCCCTGCACGTGCTCATCGTGTACCACGTCTGGCTCATTGCCGTGTTGCGCATGCCGTTGCGGCGGTTCTGGCGCGAGGCGCGTGAGCCCGTGGTCTATGCGCTGGGCGCCAATAGCAGCCTCGCGACCTTGCCTGTCACCTTGCGCGCCCTCGATCGCCTGGGGGTTTCGCGCGGTGCGTCGGCGCTGGGTGCCTGCGTCGGCACTAACCTGAACAATGACGGTATCATTTTGTACGAGGGGATGGCGCTGCTGTTCGTCGCGCAGGCCAGTGGGATCCATTTGACCCTCCCACAGCAGCTCGTCGCCGCGGCCGTCTGCATGTTCGCCGCGATGGGCGTCGCGGGCGTGCCCGAAGCGGGCTTCGTCTCGCTCGCGCTGGTCCTGAATACGGTGCAGCTGCCGGCCGAGATCTTGCCCCTGCTGCTCAGCGTCGACTGGATCATTGCGCGGGCCCGCTCGGTCACCAACGTGCTCAGCGACATGTTGCTATCGCTCATCGTGGACGCCGGTCAGGGGGGAGCTGGGGCGGGTCCGCCGGCCACGGTCGAGCGTTCCTGAAGCCCCCTTTTCGGCAGGTTTGCGATCGCGCTAAACTCGGGTTACGAGGCGGGGCCATGAAAATGAAATACTCATCTCTCCTTGCCATAGCCTGTGCGCTCTCCCTGGCGTGCGGCTCGAAGACGACTGACACCGAAGCCGCCTCTCCGGAGCCCGCAGCCGAGCCGACGCCGACGCCGCCCGAGCCCACGCCCGAAGAAAAGAAGAAGGCGGAGGATCTCGCCAAGCTCGAAGCGGACCGCGCCAAGCTCGAGGCCGACCACGAAGCGGATCTCGCTCGTTGGACGCCGGAGCTCAAGGCGGAAGCGAAAGCGGTCGCAGAGAAAGACTACGCGAGTGGCAAGGCAGCGCTCAAGGCCGCGACTGCGGCCAAGTATCGCAAGCCCGGCAACGCCGAGCGCGATGCGCAACGCCACCCGCTCGAGACGCTCGAGTTTTTCGGCTTCAAGCCGAACCAAACGGTGCTCGAGTACGGGCCCGGCGAGGGTTGGTACACCGAGCTCCTCGCGCCGGCGCTCGCGAAGAAGGGCAAGCTGCTCATCACCAACGGAGACCCGAACGGTCCCAAGGAAGAGCGCAGCACGTATTACGCCGAACGCACGAAGCTCTTGCTCGATCGTTCCCCCGAGCTCTTCTCCAAGGTTGAGACGGTTGTCATCGACGGCAAGGCTCCCGACCTCAAGCTCGAGGGCACCGTGGATCTCATCGTGTTGATGCGCGGACTGCACGGCATGCAAAACGGCGGCACGCTTTCGACGTGGCTCGCGGAGTTTCACACGGCGCTCAAGCCGAAGGGCGTCCTCGCCATCGAACAACACCGCGCCAAGGCGGATGCGGTCGCTGCGGACAGCTCGAAGCAGGGCTACCTGCCGGAGGCGTGGGTGATCGAGCAGGTGCAGGCGGCGGGCTTCAAGCTGGCCGGCAAGAGCGAGATCAACGCCAACGCGAAGGATACGAAGGATCACCCGAACGGCGTGTGGACGCTCCCGCCGAGCCTGGCACTGGGTGACACGGATCGCGAGAAGTACGTGGCGATCGGCGAGAGCGATCGCATGACGTTGAAGTTCACGAAGAAGTGATGCTGGAGTGTGGCCCTTTCGCTCGGTTCATCGAACCGGGTCAGAAAGGGCCACGTCGCTCGCGAAGCCCAGCGCTCGCGAGCAGGCCCGACAGCGAAGGCAGTCCGATCCCGATCAACATCAAGGCTGCGCCCAGCACTTCCTTGTGCGTCGGTCGGGAGCCCCAGAAGACGTAGCCGATCGCGAAGGCGAACAGCGGCGCCAATAGGAGCAAGAGCGCGGAGTGCGCCGCGCGCAGGCCACGCAACGAATACATGATGAAGAGCCTGCCCAGGCAGGGTCCGAACAGGGCGGCCAGGCTGGCGCGCAGCCAGAATTGTGAGCCCGCAGCGATCGCGGAGCGCAACAATCCGGGCACCAGCAATAGCACCCCGCAGGCGATCCAGAGCCGCGCCGCGTTGACCTTTGCCGGCGAGATGCGATGGATGACTCGACGGGTCACCACTTGCATGGCGCCAAAACTCGCGGCAGCGCCAAGCGCCCACGCGGTGCCTTCACCGGAGCCGTCTCGAGTCAGGGGCCAGCGCATCAAACCGAGGCCCGCGAGCGCGAGGCCCGCGCCCCCCACGAGCGCCGGGCTGAGCCGTTCTCCCAGGACCAACGCAGCGAGCCCGCCGACAAATACGACTTCGGTGCGCAACAGCACGCTCGTCACCGCGGGATCGAGCTTGGAGATCGCCTGCGCGCCGCAGAAATTTCCGGAGATGGTCAATATCGCCAGCAGCGCCGCGGTCCGCCACGACAGGCTCCGGCTGTGCGGTGCCGGAGCCGGCGTGCGCCGTTCCCACGCGGCCCAGAGCGTGTTGAAAAACGCGGCGGCGCACAGCAGCGCGAAAGCGAGCACATCTGGAGCAGCGAGCTCTGCCGCCCATTTATAGGGAAAAAGGTAGATCGCCGAACACAATGCACCGGCAACGGAGAACGACACACCGCGCCGCGGGTCAGTCTCGGACACGGTGTTTCATAGGCTCCGGGTGGGGGACAGCCATTGCATCTAGCGCCCAAGCATGCCACTAAAACTGCATGAGAATCCTGCCGTTCCAGCCGCTGGGGGCTCTCTGCGCAGTGTCCCTTGGAGGAGCGTTCCTTGGAGGAGTGTTCCTCGGAACCGTGCCCATTGGAGCGATGTCGATCGGTGGAGCGGCGATCCTGTTGCTCGGTTGTGGTGGTGACGATCCGGCGCCCAGCGGTCAGGCGGGCAGCGGCGGTCAAGGTGGGCCGATCGAACCGGCAGACCTGCTCGCGGAAGAGGTCTTACACGCACGCTGGGATTGTGCGTGCCAGGCCACTCAAGGCGAAGGTGAAGAGCCCGCGACGGAGCCGGTCGCGGCGTCGAGCCCGTGCGTGGCCTCGATCGTTCCGGGAGCACGCCGTGCCTGCGAGCAAGAGATTCTCGAAGAGAATTGGGACGAGGTTCGCTCCATCGGCACGTGCCGATACAATGGCTACCGCGCCTTCACCGCGTGCCTTCAGGATGACGAGACGGCGTGCCAGCTGGAAGACTGCTACTTCGGTCTCAGCGACGACCTCGACCGCTGCTTGGAATTCTCTGCTGAGATCGGGACCGAGTTGCAGGCCTGCAACTAGTTTTCTGCTCACGGGGCCCTGGAGCCCCGTGCTGTTTTCCTGCTCACGGGGCCCCGGAGCCCCGTGCTGTGCTCGTATCTTTTGTCACGGGGCCCCGGCGCCCCGTGAGTTGATGCTTTAGCGGTGGGAGGCGGCCCAGGCGATGACGCCGATGGGGAGCCTTAACGTGGCAAACACGGCCAGCGTCGAGTCGCCTCCTTGGAGCCGTCGCAGTTCGCCGACTAGGCCGATCAGGCTCAAGCCCACGCCGAGTGTTCCGCCGGGTTGTCCGCGCGTATCGAGAAAGGCGCCTGGTGCTAGCCAGAGGCCTGACTCCGTATTCAAGTATTCGGCTTCGATGCCGACCCCGAGGGGCAGCGACGTCGAGAGCTTGAGCGTCGCACCTGCGGAATACATGCGAGGTTGTCGCACGAACAGCACGCCGGCTCGGGCGCGCCCCACGAATGCGAACTCCTCGAGATCGCCAAAATGACGGCCGTAGCCGGCATTGACGTCGAGATCCCAGGTTGTTTCGCGCCGGCCCGGTTCACCGTTGGTTACGGGTACGGGGTTCGATGCACGACTCTCTTCGGCGCGCAGCGGCGACGCGAGGAGCGCCAACAACAGCACACTTTGGACGGCGGCTCCACGCGGCACAATCATCACGATCTGAATGACCCGGGACG
>JAYWEH010000632.1:0-7523 GCA_043780025.1 Deltaproteobacteria bacterium | reverse complement strand
CCGCGGCGAGCACCACAACGTCCGCGGCGAGCACTTCACCATTGCTCAGGATCGCGTGCACGCGGTCGCGTTCGACGGCGAGTTCGGCCCCCGTGTGCAGCCAGCGGCCTCCGCGTTTGAGCACACCGCTGCGCAGCGCGGCGAGCAAGCGGCGCCCGTCGACGCGACCTGCACCCTCACTGTGGACCGCGCCGACCACGGCTGGGCCGAGCGCCGGCATGAGGCGCCGCGCGCCGACGCCATCCAGCAGCGTGACATCGCCGACGTGCGCGAAGCCGGCCTCACGGGCGTCTTGCCATTGCCGTGCGAGCACCGGCAATTCCCCGAGCTCGCGATCATTCGTGGCGACGTGCAGCGCCCCGGCTTGGTGATAGCCCACGTCCGTTTCGCCGTCGGCCCGCAGCGCAGCGACGAGCTCCGGATAGTACTGCCGTGCGGCACGAATTAACGGCAGGAGGGCGCGACCGGACGCAAAATGATCGAACGGAGGCAAAATACCGGCCCCTGCCGCCGTCGCCTGGCCGAGATCGCAGCGATCCACGACCGTGACGCGAGCGCCGCGATCGAGCAGCCGGTACGCCGCGTTCGCTCCGACAAGTCCGCCCCCGATGACGGTTACTTCCAACATTTGGGTTGTCTAGGCGGATTCAGGGGGCCGAAGACAGCCTGATCGCGGCTCGAACACTACCAAAGCGACTTGGCGCCGTTGGGGAAAAAGGGGCACGATGGTGCGGTGACCCTTCGAATGCGCGCGCGCCACCTCGCCGCCCTGGTCCTATCCGCGTCATGGCTGCCGAGCCTCGGGTGTGCGCCACCCGCCATCACGGAGTTCGATTGCAGCCCCGAGGGCCGCAAGGCTTTTGTCGGGCAGATCATGACGGACTACTATCTCTGGTCCGAGCGAATTCCGGAGGGCATCGACTACGCCGCGTTTGAGACGCCGGAACAGTTGATGCGGGAGCTGACGTTCAAGGAGCTCGACCATTGGTCGGGGATGCAACAGCGCGCAGAACGGCAGCAGTTTTACGATCAGGGGCGTTTCCAGGGCCTGGGCTATACGCTCGGACAAGACCGGGAGGGCGGTCTACGCATCTCCTGGGTTCATGAGGGATCGGCGGCCGGGCGCGCAGGGCTCGATCGGGGCGCGCGCATTCTGGGCGTCAATGGTGTGCCGATCGAAGAGTTGTCGTCAGGTGAGCTGGGCGCCGAGCTCTCTCGAGAGCGGGTAGTGCATCGCATTGAAGAGCTGGACGGCCAGATTCATGACGTCGAGCTCGAACAGGGGGACGTCCAGATAACCAGCGTGAAAAACCAGACGGTGCTCGAGACGCCTCGCGGGCCGCTCGGGTATCTCATGTTCACCACGTTCGTACGCCCTGGAGAGGACGAGCTGCGTGCCGCCTTCCACGAGTTCCAGGCGCAGGGCGTGCAGGAACTCGTGGTCGACTTGCGATACAACGGTGGCGGGTTGCTGCGTACCGCGGCGCTGCTCGGCAGCCTCATCGACCCCGACGCGGCGGGGCAGCCCCTCAGCATCGAGACGTACAACGAGAAGCATCGCGACCTCAATCGCCGGCGCATGCTGTTCGAGACTGCGGAAGCCATCGACGTCAGTCGGGTCGTGTTCTTGACCACCGGGCGCACCGCGTCCGCCAGTGAGCAGGTGATCAATGGCCTGAGGCCGTACCTCGAGATCGCGGTGGTCGGTGAGCAGACCTTGGGCAAGCCGGTGGGCGCTGACGCCTGGGACCACTGCAACTACACGCTGGCTCCCATCACCTTTCATTCGCTCAACGCGGATGGCGAAGGCGACTACTTTAGCGGTATCGAGCCCGTTTGCACCGAGCCGGACGATCTGCTGCACCGCCTCGGCGATCCCGACGAAGGTCAGCTGGGGGCCGCGCTCCGGCTATTGGATGGCCGAACCTGCGGCGCGGCCGAGCCACCGTCGGAAGAAAAGAGCGCGGCGCCAGAGCTCGACAAGCTGCGCGCGCCCCCCGTCCGCCCTCGAATCGAGCTGCCGCCGGGGAAATTTCCGGACTTGCCCGGCTGGTATTGAGCGGGCCAATTTCGCCATTTCGCGCCTCGGAAATGACTCCTAGACTTACGCCATGAACCCGCAAACTCGTACCGAGATCGAGGCCGCCGCGTTTCGTCGTCTGCTCGAGCACTTTCAGAAGCGCACCGACGTCCAGAATGTCGACGTCATGAACCTGGCAGGCTTCTGCCGCAATTGTCTGTCCAAATGGTACCGCGCGGAAGCCGAAGCGCGCGGGGTCGCCGTCTCGGATGAGCAAGCACGCGAAGTCGTCTACGGCATGCCTTACGCGGACTGGAAAGCCAAACACCAGACGCCGCCAACAGCCTGAACATCCTCTGTCTCAGACCGAGCGATCGGCGTGTTCGGAAATCAACGATCGATCTCGACTTGTTCTTCGGGAATCGGGTAGGGCTCGCGTTCGCGACCAAAGACGCGCGAATTCGGCGGCACCGATTCCACAATCCAGGCGTTGCCGCCGACGATGGACCCCTCGCCGATCACGGTGTTGCCGCCGAGGATCTTGGCTCCCGCGTAGATCGTCACGCGGTCACCAATGGTCGGGTGGCGCTTGTAGCGCCCGCTCCGCTCAGGGGTCCGCTGGCGCTGCACGCTGAGCGCGCCCAGGGTCACGTCCTGATAAATCTTCACGTCGTCGCCGATCTCGGTGGTCTCGCCGATCACCACGCCAGTACCGTGGTCGACGAAGAAATTCTGGCCGATGCTGGCGCCAGCGTGGATGTCGATGCCCGTCTCGCTGTGAGCATGTTCGGCGATGATGCGCGGGATCATGGGCACGCCCGCTTGATAGAGCACGTGCGCAATGCGATGTGCGGTGACGGCGCGAATACCCGGATATGAGAACACGATCTCTTCGATGCTGGCCGCCGCCGGGTCACCCTGGTACGCCGCCACCACGTCACCGGCGAGCAAGCGTCGCAGCCCGGGTAGTGCGTGAAAGAGCTGAAGTACGACCTGCTCGCTCCACGCAGGAGCGCAGGCCTGCATGCGGTGTTGCCCTTCCTCGTAGCAGCGGGCGCGCGCGATCTGATCGACGAGAATTTCGTGAGCCGGGTAGAGGTGCTCGCTCACCGAATAGCGGAGATTGCTGCGACTCAGCGGCCTCAGGCTGTAGAAGCCCATGAAGATCACCTGGGTCAGGTGCTGGTAGGCCTCGATGACCGCGCGCCGGTTGGGCAGGGCGGCGCTCTCCAGGTTGTTGATCTCTTCCGGGCCATCGTAGCTGGCGACGACGTCGTCGATGGCTCGCTCCAGGTCCGGGGTCGGATTTGGCATGCCGGCAATGTAGCGTGCTTTTCCGCCCGGAGGCACCGGCCTCGCTGTCGGTCGAGCGCGGCTCAGCGCCGATCCAGGCTGGAGCGGGCGTGATTTAGGCGCTGGACGCCCCCTGGACTTGCCGGTACGCCTCGGTCTCCGGCCACAGCGTTCCTGCTCGTTCAGACAGCGGTTTCTTCCGCGGCTGTCGGGTGCCCGCGATGGCAGACCATTCAGTTTTGATTTTGATAAGTTAACTGCACCCACCATGGGCCGATACCACCTCATCACTTTCGGCTGCCAAATGAACCAGCACGACTCGGATCGCATCCGGGACGTCCTGGGGGACGCGGGCCACCTGCCGGCAGCGAGCCTAGACGACGCAGACTTGGTGCTCCTGAATACCTGCAGCGTGCGGGAGAAGGCAGAACAGAAGCTCCGCAGCGAGGTGGGTCGCCTCGGCTTGCTCAAGCGTCAACGGCCAGGCCTGGTGATCGTCGTGGCGGGTTGCGTGGCTCAGCAAGAGGGCGAGCGGCTGGTCCGAAAGCTGCCGCAGATCGACATCGTGCTCGGACCGGACCAGGCGGGGATGTTGCCTCGGCTGCTCGCCGAAGTCGAAATCGGAGGTCTGCCACAAGTTCAGACCTCGTTCGACGTGGAGGCGCCTCGCTTCCTCGCGTCGCGAGTGGCGCCCGGCGAGGCCAAGGTCAGCGATTTCGTCACGATCATGAAGGGCTGTGACGAACGCTGTACGTTCTGCGTGGTGCCCACCACTCGTGGGCCCGAGCGATACCGGCCCTCGGACGAGATCATCGCCGAGATCTCGAAGCTGGTCCGAGCCGGCACGCGCGAAATCACGCTGCTCGGGCAAACCGTCGACAGCTACACCGATCCGCTCGGCAAGCTGCCGCGCCCGCTCGAACCGAGTTTGCCCAAGCCCACGCGCGGCGCGGCCGTTCGGCGTGACGAGAGCGAGTTTCCGGGCCTGCTGCGCGCGATCGCCGCGGCCGTGCCCGGGCTCTGGCGTTTGCGCTACACGAGCCCGCACCCCCGGCACCTGACGCCGGCGCTGATCGGGGCCCATCGCGATTTGCCGGTGCTGGCTCGCCATGTGCACATGCCCGTCCAATCCGGCAGCGATCGCGTGCTGAAGCGTATGTCGCGCCGCTACAGCGTGGCCGAATACGTCGAGCGGGTGGGGGCGCTCCGGCAGAGCGTCAGCGGCATGTCGATTTCGACCGACGTGATCGTGGGGTTCCCCGGCGAAACGCGTGAGGAGTTTGAGCAGACGTTGAGTCTGGTACGAACCATGGAGTTCGTCGGCGTGTTCGGTTTCAAATATTCTCCGCGACCCTTCACGCCAGCGCTCAAGCTCGACGATGACGTGCCGGAAGCGGAAAAGAGCGCGCGGCTGAGCGCGCTATTCGAGGTGAGCGAGGACTTGCGGTCGCGGCATCTGCTGCGCCTGGTCGGCAATACCGAAGAAGTGCTCGTCGAGGGGGTGGGGGCTCGAGGTGGCTACACCGGGCGCACGTTGCGCAACGAGATCGTCCACTTCGAAGCCAGCCGCGACCCCAGGGGCGAACGCGTCCTGGTGGAGATCACGGAGGCGCTCAAACATTCGTTGCGAGGAGCGCCCGTCGAATCAGAGCTGCGCTCGGGTCCCGCTGGTGCTGCGGTCCCGCTGGTGCCTGTTGCGGCACGCCGAGCCCCGCGCTCTCTGCCCCTCGCGAGATGAGGCACCCATCGGGAGATGAGGCGAAGCGAGGTGCTGGCTGGCCATCGAGCGGCCGCGACGGCAGCTCAACCCCCGCCGACGAAATGCACAATTTCCAGGATGTCGCCGGACTCCAGCCGTACGACGGCGTGTTCGGCACGCGGCACCACCTCACGATTCCTCTCCACAGCGACCGGTCCGTCAGTGAGCCCGAGGTGTTCCACGAGCCCCATCACCGTGAGCCCGGCGGGCACGTCCTGAACTTCTCCGTTGATGGTCAAACGCACGGCTTTTACGTTTGCGTGCGCTACGGCGGCTGTCAATGACCCTGCGACTCGGCGCTTTCGGACTCATGGCCTGGGTCGTCGCCATGGGCTGCGCTTCATCGGAGCAACCCGAGGAGTCAAAGAGCACGGACCTGGAGCCAGACTTCGAGGCGGCGCCCATGGTGGCGCGGAGCCGCGATGCGGGAGCCGCCCAACGCTCCGCCTCAGCCTCCGCGACTCCCTCCGCGCAGGGTCCGCTTGCCGTGGCCATGGGTGGCCCTGCATTGGCAGCGACCACGATCGCCACGACTGTCTATGCAGAGGCGGATCGCGGCGCACGCCGGCTGGGTTACGTCAGACTTGGAGGGATCATCCGGCGCGCCGAGCAGCCCGTGGCGGGCCGCGGTTGCGCCGGCTTTTGGTATCCGGTCAGCCCCACCGGTTACATCTGCACGGACGATGCTACACTCGATCTCGATAACCCCCTGGTGCGGGCAACCCAGAAGCGCCCCGCGCTAGACAAGCCACTGCCGTACGCGTACGGGTTTGTACGCGCGACGGCGCCTCAATATCTGCGTATCCCGAGCGAAGCCGAACAGATCGCGAGCGAGTTCAAGCTGCTCGAACATTTGACCTGGTACGACGAAAATCGAGTGGAGGTGCAGCGGGTCAGCCTCGGCGCCAATGACGTGCCGCTCGATCCGCTCGGCCGCGTGCGTCTGGGCACGCCGCTGCCGGAGGGGCAACGACTCAGCACCGAGCTCGAGCCGAACGAGTTGTATGGCGGCGGCGCCGTGGACGGGCAAGTACCGTTCTGGCTCGCCCAGGGCCGGCACGTGCCGAACGTGTCGGGCTTCGACGTGCCGGAGTACGCCGCGTTCGCCGATCGAGTGCGGCGTAAGACCGGGCTATCCTTGGTCGATTCATTCGTGGTGCACACCGGCAGCTTCAAGCGCGGCTTTGCCGTGACGGTGGACTTGAGGCTCATCCCCACGACAAAGCTGAAGCCCGACACCGGCTCACTGTTTCACGGACTCGCATTGACCGATGGAGCGCCGCTGCCGATGTCGATGGTGCTTTCGCGCAGCGCCACGAGCTACCGGCTCTTGCGGGGCAGGGACGAAGTTCGCGCTGGGGACGCGCTGCCGCACCGCGCCCGCATCCCCATGAGCGGCGACGTGCGGATCAAGGCCGGGCGGCGCTTCTATCAAACCGCTCGCGATCCACACTCCTGGCTGGCCGCGGAGGATCTCGCACTGTTTGCGCCCCCACCGGCCTGGCCGCCCGAAGCTGACCGCGGTGAAAAATGGATCGATGTATCACTCGTGCAACAAACATTGGTGCTGTACCAGGGCAAAGTACCCGAATATGGCACGCTGATCTCGAGCGGCAGAGACCGGCTCGGCGATCCCAAGACACAGCAGGCCACGCCGCGAGGGCACTTCCGGATCAAAAGCAAACACGTGGCGGCGGCGATGGACTCCGAGGAGAACTCCAGCGTCGCCGGTGGCATGAAAGCGGGCAGGGAGGTCGCGCTCTCGGAGGCTGATCGAAGCACACTCGCGCGGCTAGAACAGCTGAAGGCGCGAGGGGCGAAGTTGAGCGAAGATGACCGGCGCCGCCTCGCCAATATCGAAAAGGGCCGACACCCCGAATACGGCGTCACCGAGCGGCGTGGCGCGGCCACGTTCGAGCTGCGGGACGTGCCCTGGATTCAATATTTCGACGCCGGGTTCGCGATTCACGGCGCGTATTGGCACGATGCGTTCGGTGTGCCGCGCAGCCACGGCTGCATCAACCTCTCGCCGATCGATGCGCACCTGGTGTTCAACTGGACCGAGCCGCGCCTGCCAGAAGGCTGGCATGGCTTCAACGTCGGCAGCGAATTCGGGCAGGGGACGGCGGTGGTGATCCGAGAGTGAGCGTCACTCCGAGAGCGGGATCGGGATCCACAAGGTCTTGATCTTGGTCATGCTGCCTTTGCGCTCGTAACCCGCGAGCCCGTAGAGCAGGCTCCAGAAGTGCCCATCGGGCGCTTCGCCGTAGGAGAACAACGGGAAGATGTGCAGGGACCAGTCGAGGCCTTGGCGTACGCGTTGCTCGGAGTAGTACACGTTGCCGATGAGCTGGCTGACGTGGTTGTCCTCGGCGAAGCGCCAGTACAGGGGGAAACCGATCGTCGTGCGGTCTGAACGGCTGGCGAAGTCCCAGAAGAAAGGGGCGATCA
>JAYWEH010000631.1:0-17610 GCA_043780025.1 Deltaproteobacteria bacterium | reverse complement strand
TGGCGCACCTGCGGAACAAAAGTTCCTATTAACGGCCCGCCGGCAGGGTTAACGTCAATTCCATGCAATCGAGGCCACCGCGGCGCCGAGCCAGCTGCCGGCGCGCGCCGGCGAACCAGCAGCGGCAAACCCGAGCTCGCAAAGCCCAGCGGGCGAATGAAGGCCGGCGAATTTATAGCCGGCGAACTAAAGCCGGCGGGTCAGCAGCCCCGCCTCAGCGCTGGGGGTTGAGCAGCACGATCTCGATGCGCGGATGCCTCGGCCCAGTGTTGGCTCGGGCATTGGACGGGGCGCGGTAGCCCGAGAAGCCTGCCGCGACGAGTTGCTCGCCCGGGACGTTGCCGGATTCTTCCAGGAAGCGCGCGATATTGGCCGCTCGCAGCGCCGAGAGCTTCCAGTCCGCGGGATGGTGCTGGCTGCCGTCTTCCGTGCGGCCGCGGTCGGTGTGCCCACCGATCTGATAGACCTGGTTGGCGGGCAGGCGCTTCATGCTGACTGCCAGCTCCTTCAGAAAGCTGCGGCCCTTCTTCGAGACGTCGGCGCGGCCCGGATCGAAGATCAGCTCATTCATGATGTCGACCACGAGCTCCCGCTGCCGCTCCTCCAGCAACACGGTGCCCGAGGCGAGGTCGGCTTCGAAACTCTGGCTGAATTCCTTGCGCGCAGCGGCGAGCGCTCGCCCGTCGTCCGCTGCCCCGGTGGTTCCCGCGGCTGGGCTCGCGCCGGCTTTTGATGCGCGCTCGATCGTGGAGCGCTGCTCCTGTGCGTTCTGGGTGGCTCGAGAGAGATCGCGCTCCAGGCGCGCCACCTGTTGGGTCAGCTCGGCATTTTCGTTGCGAGCGGGCAGCACGCCTCGCACGAGCACGAACACGGCGCAGCTTGCGACGAAGATGCTGAGTGCCCACGGCAGCCAGTCCTGCTGGCCCGATCTTCCCATGACTCGACTTTGGAACATGCCATCCTCCACGCGCGCGAACTGATAACGCTACCACCCGGAGCCGGCTATCTCCGAGCGAAAAATTGGGCCTTTGCTGGCAGAAGCGCGGCGCGCCCAGTCTATCTCTGCCCGCCAAGCGGAGCGCTGTGTGCCAAGCGGAGCGCTCGACGTATGGAGTTGCGCGCGATTGCTTCCGACAGCGCTCAATTGGTATTCGAGAGGCGGTTTGCGCGACCCAAGTGGCTGATGTGTGCCGGGCCGGCACATTGTGTTCCACCAAGGGATCGTCTCGACTCCACCAGGGCGTCGGCGCTGCTTTTAGCGCCGGCCTTGGCTTCGGAGTCCCCGACGAACCTCACCAGCTGTTACGCAGCTCACGCAGCTTGAGGAACACGACTTCGGGACTCGGTTGGTCCGGCAGGTCGCTGAAGGATTCGCGCAAGCGCTGAATCACGCTGGGGCTCTGGAGTCGGAAGAACGTGTTGATCTCGCGTTCGAGGCCCAACGTCGATACCAGCGCCTGATTGGGATCCTGACCGCCGACGTTGGCGAGCAGACTCTCTGCACGTGCGTTGTCGGGCTCTCGATCGAGGGTGAAGCGCAGGTTGTTTTCGATGTAGTCGTGCCCGGGATAGACGAGCGTGTGCGCCGGCAGCGCAAACAGCTGATTGGCGAAGGTCTGGTAGAGGCTCTCAGGGTGGCCTCCACCCTTGCAATGCCCCACTCCCGCATTGAACAAGGTGTCACCGCAAAACAGGGCCGGCGTATCCGTGTGCGACAGCAGGCACACGTGGCTCATGGTGTGGCCTGGCGTGTCGAGCGCTTCGAGTTCGACGGTCTTGCCGACGCGGATCACGTCACCGGCGGAGAGCCCGCGATCGACATCCGGGATCTTGGTGGCGTTAGCATGGGCCAATAGGCGAGCCCCAGTGGCAGCGACGAGCGGAGCATTGCCCCCCGTGTGGTCACCGTGTTCATGCGTGTTGAGGATCTGAGTGATCGTCCAGCCGCGCTCCCGGGCGCGCTCGAGGCAACGCTGGTGGTCGAGTGGATCGACCGCGAGCGCTTCGCCCGTTTCCGGGCACACGATCAGGTAGTTGAAGTTCCTGAGCGAGTTGCCCGTCCAAATCTGTTCTACGATCATTGCTGCCTCACCCTCGGGCGCTCGCCGGTGGCGCCCGAGGGTGAGGCAGGTTGTCAGATTTGGCGACCTCTGTCTAAGGGGATGCTCGCTCGAGCGGAGGCCCGTTTCCGCGAGCTGCGCGGCATCGTGGCGCAGTCGGAGCCGCTCGAACGTGTGGTGCTCGCCCACCTGTCGCTGTTGCCGCTGGCGGGTGGTCCGCCAGCGGACGCCGCTGTCACTCCGCCGCGCCAGCGGGCAGCGAAGCGCCGCGGTGCAACAACACGCCATCGGTGAGCGGTGGAGCTATCACCTGGCCGCCGGCAGCCCACACGCCCTGATCGGGATCAATCCACACCGAATGCAGCGATCGCGCGCCGACGTCGGCTTCGAACCCGGTCAGCTCTTCGGTCCAGCCGCTCGGCCCTCGTGTTGCGACGTAGCCAAACTGGCCCACGGCGTAGCCGCTGGTTTCGGTCAGGCACACGCCAATCAAGGCGGTCGAATCCGCAGGGCTCCGGTCCTGCCATGCAGCGCTCGCGTCGCCGGTAGGCCGCTCGAGGAGCAAGCCGCTGGCAAACCCGCCAACGGTCGCGAACACCTCGCTGTTGGCGTGGACGGTGAACAGCGACTCGGCGATGCCGATGAAGCCCTCTGCCAGCTGAGCGCCGTCCCAATGCAAGGTCTTGCCACCGGTACCGACCATCCACACGTCGCTGCTGCCGCGCCCAAAGACCTTCCACAATGCGCCCGTGTCAGCGAGCGCGCTCGGGAACCCGGCGGCCGCCTGCCAGCTGTCGCCGGTGAGCCGCCAGGCAAACGCGCCGCGCGAGCCACCCGCTTCACCGCCTACGGCCCAGACATTGTCGGGCGAGCTGCCCCAGATCCCGAATACGGTGCCGGTGCCCGGCGTGGCCAGGCGCGTAAAAACGCCGGCCTCGTAGCGCAAGATCAGCCCGCCGCTGCCGCCGAGGTACACGGGCCCCGACTCAAAGCCGAAGGCCCACCACAGATCGCCGGGCTCGCCGGCATCGAGCGCCTCGAACGTCGAGCCATCGTAGTGCAACACGGTCGGCGCTTCGCCAGGCCCGGGCGCCGTGCCCACGGCCCACACGTCGTTCGACGCGGTGCCCCAGACCGAGAGCAGCGCGCCGGGTAGCCGCGCGTAGACTTGCTGCCAGAGCGGCGGCGTCGGGGCTTCCTCTGAGCCGCAACCGGCGAGCGCAATCGCCGCCCACATGAGCCGTGGAGCGGTGGCCACGAAGAAGGACGGAATGCGCCTTTGCATGGCTCAGCTCAGCGACGGCAGCGCGGCATTGCCGGCGCCGGGCGCCAGCATCGGTTTTGACCACAGACCGAGCTCTGCGCAGTGCTCGATGGCTTGCTCGCTGGTGTCGAAGACGATCGCGGGGCAGCCCGGCGGGGCCTCGCGTCGCGCCAGCTCGCGGAGCTCCTCGGCGCGCTTCGAGCCCGAGACGTTGCGGATCATCAGCGCTGCAATCCGACCCGGGCGCTCCCGGGCGGCGCGCAGGTAGATCGGCAAGTCTTGCTCGCCGCTGTCCCCGATCAGCACGAACGGCTTCTCGGGGTAGGTGCCGAGGATCTCCGCGATCGCGTGGGCCTTGTGCGGGACCGCGCGGCGATCGTTGAGCAGACCGAAGTCCCGCAAGAGCAGGGGGCCGCGCGGCAGCTTCTGGTGATCGATGAAGTGCTCGAGCAGCGGGAAGATGTTCCACATGCTCTTCGACACATAGAAGAAGGGGGCATTTCCGCCCCCTGCGAGCAGGCCCTGGTAGAGATCCGTCGTGCGGTCAAACGAGAGCCGCGTGAGCGCGTTGCCGAGCAAGGTGAGGTAGAGCAGCTTGGCCTTGTTGCCCACGTGGCTGCGCAAGATCGTGTCGTCGATGTCGCTGATCACACCGAAGCGTGCAGCGTCGTCCGGGATGAGCACGGAGCTACGCGCCGTTACGCTGGAGCTGATCGGATAAGGCGTGCCGGTGACCGTGGCTTCGACATCGAGCCAACCGCTGGGCGCGCCGGGCCGAAGCGGCAAACGCAGGAAGAAATAGCCGTCCTCATCGGTGACCACGCGAGCCTGGGCGCCGTGGACCGTGAGCGTCACCTCCACGCCGGGCACTTCGTCGGATTCGAACTGCGAAAAGGCCCGCTTGAAATTCCGAAGCAGCCGATCGCCGGCCGTCGGAGCGGCCCCGTCGTGCTCCTCGAGCACCCGCCCGCGCACACACACCTCGCTGCAGCGGCCATAGCCGCCATAGAGCGTGACTCTGAGCGGCGCGAGCACGCCGAGCCTGCGCTTGACGCCGCGCCGGAAGGCCGCGAACTCGCGTGCACCCCGCCGCAGCTGCCCGCGCAGCGTCATGGCGATGGGACCACGCTGCACGTCCCCTGATAACCCTCTGGAGGATTGCCGCAGGTGCGGTGGCAGTTGGCGCAGCGGGCTTCGTTTTCGCTGATCACCCTGCGCGTATCGCTCACCTTTTGCCAGCGCCAGCCCAGTTGATCCGTGGCGCTACCGGGGGCTTCGCGCTGCATGACCGTGAACTGGATGATGGGGCCAGTGCACGAACGATCGGCGAAGTCGTACTCCTCCTTGATCAGGATAGTGCCCTCCGCAAAGTCCGCGCTGCGGCCCATGTACGCCGCTGCGGCGGCTGGCTCCGCCAACACGCGCACCGGTGTGATCTCGTGCTCACTGCTCACGCGGCACTCCCGCACCTCCACGTAGCTGGCCGCGTAGTCCGCGGGAAACAGCGGCACCAGCGTCGGCTCTTGCTCGCCGCTACACGCCGCGGCGAGCAAGACGCTCACACCCACCAGAATCCAGAACGCCGGCACTCGCTCCCCTTTACTATCGTCCGACGATCCTCACCAGGTGGTTGCCGCTGTCGCTGATGATCAAGCCATCCGCCGTGAGCTCGATGCCATAGGGGCGCAAGAGCTTGGCCGCCGCCGCAGGGCCCCCGTCACCCTCGTAGCCCTTTTCGCCGCACTGGCCCGCGAACGTGTCGATGACCCCCTCGGGGCTGATGGTGCGGACGCAGTGGTTGAACATATCGCTGAAATACAGCGTACCGTCCTCATCGATGGCCAGATCCACGGGGTTATTGAGCAGCGCTTCATTGGCGGGCCCGCCGTCCCCGGAGTAGCCGCGCTGGGGCAAATAACCGTTCGGCGGCAAGCCGGCGATGCGCGTCACGCTGCCGTCGCTGTTCACACGCCGGATCAACGAATTGCCGGCGTCCGCGAAGTAGAGGCGGCCCTCGGCGTCGAAAGCGATGCGCCCACCCGGATCAGCGGACTGCCCAAAGGGTTGACCGATGCGCATCAGGTCGGCGGGGACCGTATCGTCCGTATAACCGGGCGTGCACGGGCTGCCGCAGGTCGTCGCCGGATCGCCACAGGTGAACTTGCCGGAGGGGTTCGTGCCCATGGCTGCACAGGCGACGGGCTCCACGCCGTCCGCGCACGGGCCAGGGCCGGACGGAGCCGGGGCGTCGATCACACAGCGACCGTACAGGCGGTTGATGTTGCCCTGCGCGTCGATGGTGCGCAGCACCTGGTTCGCCTGATCCATGATGACCAGGTTACCGTTCGGATCCCAGGCGATGCTCGAGGGCAGATCGAGCGAAGCCGTCAGCGCGGGGCCGCCATCGCCCCAATACGAGCGCCGCCCGTCGCCGCAGGTGTCGAGGATCTCGCCGGTATCCAGGTCGAGCGTGCGCAGCTTGCTGTTGTGCCAGGCGGAGACGATCATTTGCCCCTGGCCCGGCCGGAACAACATGCCTGTCGGGTGGTTGAAGTCGGAATTGGCCGGATCGTCCAGCGTGCCGCCGAGCTCGCCGCGCCCCGCGACGTGCCGGATCACGCCGTCTTCAATCTTGCGGATGCGGTGGTTGTTCCAGTCGAGCACGTAGATCGTGCCGTCGTCGGCCGTCAGCGTGTCTTGCGGAAACGACATGCGCGCTTGCAGGGCGGGCCCGTCGTCGCCGGAGTAGCCGTTTTCGGTGTTGCCAGCGATCGTGCAGATGTTGCCGGGCGTGTCGAGGTTGCAGCGGTTTTCGTCTTCTCCTCCGCTGCAGCCGAGGGCGGACCCGAGAGCGAGGGGGATGAGAAATAGCGAACCCAGCGTCCGCTTCGCGCACCACTTGTTGGGCATCATTGGGCCACCCTCACGATCCGGCTGTTGATGGTGTCGGAGATGTACAGATTGCCGTCCGGATCGAACTCGATGCCGAAGGGGCGTTTGAGCGGCGTTTCAGTGGCGAGCAGGCCTTCCCGGAGGTCGAGCCCGAGCTCACCCGTGCCGGCGACGGTGCGCACGCTGCCGTCACTCAGGCTGATGGCGCGAATCACGCTGTTGTCCGTGTCGGCGACATACAGGTCGCCGTCCGGCCCAAGCTCGAGATCGCGCGGGTGATTGAAGGTGGCCCCGAGGGCGTCGGCGCCGTCTCCAGAGTAACCGGCGTCGCCCGTGCCCGCGACGGCGTCGATGGTCATCGGGTCTTGGTCGAGGTTCACGACGCGGATGCGGTTGCTCAGCGTGTCGGCGAAGTACAACTTGTCACCCATGAGTGCCAGGCCGCCGGAGGGCTCGGGGTTCGAGCCCGCCTCGAGGTTCAGATTGGCTTCGCGCGCGGGGCCGCCGTCGCCCTGGACGCTGGTGTCACCCGGCATGCCGCTGCCGGCGATGGTGTCGATCACGCCGTTCTGGTCGATGCGGCGAATGCGGAAATTCTGCTGGTCGACGATATAACGCTCGCCGAGCGGGCCGAGCTCGAGCGCTTTGGGTTGGCGAAACAGCGCCAGGTTGGCGGGCATGCCGTCACCGGTAAAGCCAGCGCCTCTGCCGCACTCCACCGTCACGTGGAGTGTCGTGGGGTCGAGCTTGCGCAATTTGTGATTGTGCCAGGCCATGACCAGCACTGTGCCGTCTTCCTCGATGGCCAGATCGGTGGGGTGATTGAGCGCGACCGTGGTGCCGAGGGCGCCGGCCGGAGTCAGCTCTTCGGGCCCGCCGTCACCGGGAAAGCCGGCGGGGTCCGTGGTGCCGAGCACGCTCTCGACGGTCTGATCGGGGAGCACGCGCCGGACCAGGTGGTTGTTCCAATCGATGAACCAGACCACGCCGTCATCGGCGAAGGCCATGTCCATCGACCAGTACATCTTGGTATTGCGGCGATCCTGGCCGTCCCCGTTAAAGCCGCTCTCGCCCGGCAAACCGAGCCAGGTGCAGGCGTGACCTGGCTCGTTACACGGAGGCTCGGGGTCTTCGCCCGAACAGGCCGCGAGCCCGAGCCCCACGAGCAATGCCAGTTTAAGTGTCATATCGACGTCTCCTCGAGGCGAATTGCCACTCGATGCCTGAGGCTAGCTTGCATTTGAGGGCCTTGCAGGCGGAATCGCGAGGGCGGGCGCAGATGGTCAAGTCTTGGAAATTAATTGATTTGTTGAAAAAGTCAGGCGGCTTCGAAAAAAACACGCGGGGCTCGTCGATCTGGGCTTTGCTCGTTCGTCGCCCGATCAGAAACAGGGAAGCGCACCTCGAAGTTCCTTTCCCTAACGCAGGAGAAAAACAATGCGAGTCATGGTGATTGTGAAGGCGAGCAAGAACAGTGAAGCCGGTGTCATGCCCAGCGAGCAGCTGCTGGCGGATATGGGCGCGTACAACGAGCAGCTGGTGAAGGCCGGCATCATGCTCGCCGGTGACGGGCTGCATCCGAGCGTGAAGGGCAAGCGCGTGCGCTTCAACGGCAACCAGCGCAGCGTCGTGGACGGGCCGTTCACGGAGACCAAGGAGCTCATCGCCGGCTACTGGATTTGGCAGGTCAAATCGATGGAAGAGGCCGTGGAATGGCTGCGGCGCTGTCCGACCCCGATGCCGGGAGAAGAGTCGGAGATCGAGATTCGCCCGGTGTTCGAGGCGGAGGATTTCGGCGCCGAATACACGCCGGAGCTACAAGCGAAAGACGAGAAGCTGCGCGCCGAGCTGTCCAGGCAAAAGAAGAGCTGAGTGAACGGGACCGAAGGCGCGACGCGCAAGGCCATCGAGGCGGTCTGGCGGATTGAATCCGCGCGGCTGATCGGTGGCCTGGTGCGCGTGGTCAAGGACGTCGGGTTGGCGGAAGATCTCGCGCAGGAAGCCCTGCTCGTGGCGTTCGAACGCTGGCCGTCCGCGGGTATCCCCGACAACCCCGGGGCGTGGTTGATGGCCACCGCGAAAAATCGCGCCATCGACGAGCTGCGCCGGCGCCGCATGTTGGACCGCAAGCACGAACAGCTTGGCAGCGAGGCTCGAGCAGAGTTCACGCCGAGCGGGCGGGACATCGAGACCGTGATCGACGAGGGGGTGGAGGATGACGTGCTGCGGCTCGCGCTCGTGGCCTGTCATCCCGTGTTGTCCACCGAGGGGCGGGTGGCGCTCACGTTGCGGCTGCTCGGTGGATTGTCGACGGAGGAGATCGCGCGCGCGTTCCTGTTGCCGGAGCCGACGATCGCCCAGCGCATCGTGCGCGCGAAGCGCACGCTGAGCGAGGCCAAGGTGCCGTTCGAGGTGCCGCGCGGTGCGGATCTCTCGGCGCGCACGGGCTCGGTGCTGGAGGTGATCTACCTCATCTTCAACGAAGGCTATTCGGCGACAAAGGGCGAGGATTGGTTGCGCCCGGCGCTGTGCGAGGACGCATGCCGGCTAGGCCGCATCTTCGCCGAGCGGGTGCCCGGCGAGGCGGAGGTGCACGGATTGGTGGCGCTGCTCGAACTGCAGTCGTCACGGGCGGCCGCGCGTGTGGGGCCAACGGGGCAGCCCATCTTATTATTGGAGCAAGACCGCGGGCGCTGGGACCAGCTGTTGATCGGGCGCGGCCTCGCGTCGCTCGCGCGCGCCGAGTCGCTGGCACGGCCGCTCGGGCCGTACACGCTGCAGGCGGCGATCAGCGCGTGCCACGCGCGGGCCAGAACGGCAGCGGAGACGGACTGGGCGCGCATCGTGGCGCTGTATGATGCGCTGGCCGAGCTCACGCAGTCGCCCGTGGTGGAGTTGAACCGGGCGGTGGCCGTGGCGATGGCGTTTGGGCCAGCCGAGGGCCTGGAGCTCGTCGACGAGCTGGCGGACGAGCCCGCGCTCTCGGGGTATCACCTCTTGCCGAGCGTGCGAGGGGACCTGCTCTTCAAGCTGGGGCGCCTGTCGGAAGCCGAGAAGGAGTTCGAGCGGGCCGCGTTCATGACGCAGAACGTGCGGGAGAGGGAGCTCTTGCTGGACAGGGCGAAGGGGTGTCGGTGAGAGAGTCTCGCGCTGATTCCCACGGACCTGAGGTGTCATCTGAGGTAACCGGTGATAGAATGTGCAGGGTGCGTCCGCTAACTACCGATCTCACGCAAAACGACCGGCGCCCATACTTCTTGTGGGACGAGGACACCTCGGTAGCGGAGCTGCGTGCCGCGCTGTCGGGGTCCGACGAAGCCGATCGCTTGCGCCTATTGGGTAAGATGTTGCGAGAAGCGCGAGATACAGACGTATGGCAATTCGTCACGCCAGATGACGTGAGTCGCGATTTACCGGCGCTTACGCGCCATCTTGGCCGCCGGCGCCGTTTTTGGGAGTACGTGATTGGTCGCTGGCGCTCGTTCGGGCTGGTTCGATGAAGCATGGGCGGCTCACAGCACTGCAGTGCGCGGTGCTCGAGGCGTTTTTCAGGGCGGAGCGGGAATTTTTTCTGTCCGGGGGTGCTGCACTGGTCGGGTTCCATCTTCACCACCGTGAGACGACGGATCTCGACCTGTTCACATCGTCAGCCGAAGCGTTCGAGCGAGCGCGCATCGTCCTGCCGAACGTCATGAGCCAGATGGGCGCAGGGCTCACTGTGCGACAGGATGCGCCGGGGTTTCGCCGCGCTGTCGTCCAGAGTGGTGCTGATGAGCTCGTGGTCGACTTGGTGCGAGACATCGGTCCACAGTTGCACGTCAAGCTGGAAATGGACGGCATAGTGGTCGATCCCGTCGAAGAGATCTTCTCCAACAAACTCACGACGCTCGTGAGCCGCCAGGAAATTCGCGATCTCGTGGACGTGCTGGAGCTCGAGCGACGCGGGCTTCGTGTTGAGGATTTCCTTGCCGAAGCCAACGCGAAGGACGGTGGCTGCACACCTGCGACGCTGGCCTTTCTCCTCAGCGAGTGGAGTATACCGGACAACGCCAAGCTTCCCCTTGGTTACGCGGTCAGCGAGTTGCGTGCGTTCAAGTCCCGTCTTGCGGAACGCCTCATCCGTGCGGCGCACCCTCAGTAGGCAGAAGGGACGTGGGGTTCAAAAATCCATGCAGATATTCTGGCACCGGAGCAGGCTCGCAAACAGATTGTTGCTGAAGCAGCCGGTGCCGGCGGGGAGCTGGATGCAGGTCCCGGACGTGGCGTCATAGGCGAAGCGGTCGATCAGCGCCGAGCAGGAGGGCTCGGGGTCGATCGGGGTGTCGCAAGCGGTGATGGGCTCACAGGTTCCGCCGGAAGACTGCTGGCCCTGCAAGAATAGGAGGAGGTCCTGCAGGGCGACGACGCCGGGTGGGATCGCGACGCAATCCTCCGGTGCATTGGCGCCGGAGACGGGCACGCAATCGAAGCCGATTTCAATCAAGGCCTCATCGATCTGGATGGGGAACCAGGCAAAGTTGTTCTGGATGCCGTTCCAGCCGAAGCGGGCAACGCCGTCGGCGAGAGCGGCTACGACATCGGGGTGGGCGAGGGCTGCGGCGACTTCGTCGGGACCGATGTCGGGGCTTCCGCAGGGCGGGAGTTGAGGTGGGCAACCGGTCGCGTTCACACCGAGTTGGTCGAGCTCACAGCTCGGGGTCAGGGTGAAGCGGCTCCACTCGAGCGTGACGCCGGGGCAGCAGGCGGCGTAGTTGACTGGATCGAACGTGGGCAGCGTGTTCGGGTTTGGCACGTTGGGCGGATCCGGCTCGAGAACGGGGGAGCCGGTGTCGCCGCCGTTGGGGGATCCGGTTGGGTCGTCGTCGGGGCCGTCGAGATCATTGTCTTCGGAAACCGCGACGGTGAAGTGGGGCGCTCGGCAGCGCCCGGAGCGGCAAACGTGTTCTTCGCTGAGCTCGCCGCAATCGACATCGGCGCCGCAGTCGACGTCGCACGCGACGATCGGCGCGGCGTCTCCGCTGCAATCCGCCACTGTTTGTGCGCGGCAGGCGGCCGCGCTGGACAGCCCCTCGCAGCGGGAGGTCTCCATACAAAGGAGGGTACAGACGCCGCAGATGCAGCTCAGGCCTTCGGCGCAGCTCTTGTCGCAGCTGACCAGGAAGTGCGACTCGCTGTCGTGACCGGAGCTCAGAGCCTTGCCGCAGGCAAAGGCGAGCAGCGCGGCGCCGGTGAGGGCGAGGATCTTCTGGGACTTCATCAATCGAGCTCCTGAGTGGGATCGAGCGGGGACGGGACGGGCTGGGATTCGTCGGGCGAGGCGGCGCTCGCGCTGTCGTTTTCGAGCACGTTTTGGCCGGCGTACAAGGTGACGGTAAGATACTTCGCGGGCTTCTCGTGGCTGTCGTTGTGAGCGCGAATGCGTGTTCGTAACTCGCTCGTGCGCTCGCGAAAGGCGCGCAGCTGGCCGAGCAGCTCCTGTTCGAAGGGGTGGCCGGGCCACACGTCGCAGGTATAGGTGCTGCCGCCGAGCTGTTCGCCGCGCTTCTCGGCTTCGGGCTCGAGTTTGGCGGCGATGGTTTTGACCAGAGCCTGGAAGTGATCGAAGACCGCTGCTTCCCAGCCCACGCTGGCGTCGCGCGCGACGAAGAATTCGCTCGCCGAGTATTCGTCCAGGCCGTCGTGGTGCCGGCGCCGGATGCGGCCCGCGCTCTCCAGGCGAGTGAGCGAAATTTCGAAGCCCTTGAAGCGCAAGAGCTTGGCGAGCTCGAGCTTGCCGATCGGCCCTTCGCGGTAGATCAACGCCCAGACCAGCTCGTCTTGACCGTCGTCGTCTTCGCCGGAGCGGGACAACGCGCCGAGCTCGTCCTTCTGGATCACGCGATACGCGGTGGCGCGCCCGCTGCCGGTGCGGAACACCAGGCCGCTCTCACACAGGTCGTGCAGCACGCCGCGCACGAGATCATCGTCGTCCCGGTGAAAGCGGCAGAGCACGTCGCTGCGTGTTACCACTTCGGAGCCTTCCAGGTACGAGAGCACCGCGCTCCACAATGAACGGCCTTGGTCCGTCGAACTCTCCGTCAGGCGCTGGATCTTGCGTTGATACGTGCGC
Organism: Deltaproteobacteria bacterium; assembly: GCA_043780025.1. Lineage (GTDB taxonomy): Bacteria > Myxococcota_A > Polyangia > Polyangiales > Polyangiaceae > SZUA-265. Next base: position 5,285 of record JAYWEH010000631.1, on the reverse strand, counting down.
AGGGCCATGCCGAACATATCGGCGCTGACCTTACGGCTGAGGCCTTGCGACGCCAGCTCGTTCGACAGGTCCAGAAACACCTGGTTGGCCACGTTGGCGAGCGGCGCGCGTACGCCCTGGGCCGTGGCCAGTTGCGCGATCAGCACCGTGGTCTGGCGGATGATCGAATCGATGAGGACCTGGAGGTTCATGGGCGGGACATGGCCCAGGGGCGTGACCCACATGGAGCCGAACCGCCAGGCCCGATGCAGCTAGTGTTCGCTGCTTTTCGAGCCCTGGGGAGTGGCAGATCTGGCGCGCCGTTCGACGGCTGAACGGATGATCCCTGTCTCCGAAGCCTGGCGCGCGATTTTCAGCTCGACGCGCCGGTGAGGAAGCTCTGGCCGAGCCAGCGCGTGCGATCGTATTGGTCCAGATTTTTGTTGAGCACGAGCTGGAAGCAGGCCGCGTTGCCCTGGGTGGCGATGCTGGCGGACCAGGCGAGGAACATGTGCCAGATGCGGAACCAGCGGTCGCCGTATTGGGCGATCACATTGGATTTGTTGGAGAGCCAGTGTTCGTGCCAGCGGCGGATGGTCAGGCTGTAGTGGATGCTGACGTTTTCGACGCTGTTCAGCTCCCAACCGGCTTTCTCGAGCGGCTTGAGCATGGCGGAGGGGCACAGGCTCGCGTCGGCGCCGGGGAAGATGTATTTACCCATGAACATGATCCAGATCAGATCTTCGGCGCGGAAGCCGCGGCGCAGGCCGGTCCACTGCAGCACGAACAGGCCCTGATCTTTGCTCAGCCGGTACACGCGCTCGTAGAACGAACGCAGGTTCTTGACGCCGACGTGTTCGACCATCTCGAGGCTGACGATCTTGTCGAACGACTCGCCCTCGGAGATGTCGCGGTAGTCCTTGCACAACACGCGCGCGCGGTGGGATAGGCCCGCCTTGGCGATGCGCGCATTGGCGAACTCGGCTTGGCGCTCGGAGATGGTGACGCCGGTGGCGTCGACGCCGTAGTTCTGTGCGGCGTAGAGCGCGAGCGTGCCCCAGCCGCAACCGATGTCGAGCAGGCGCTCGCCGGGCTTGAGCTGCAGCTTTTGGCAGACGCGTTCGAGCTTGTTATCCTGCGCCTGTTCGACGCTTTCTTCCGGATGCTTGAAGTAGCCGGACGTGTAGACCATGCGCGGGCCGAGGAACCACCCGAAGAAGTCGTTGCCTCGATCGTAGTGCTCGCGCACGATGCGAGTGTCCTGCTTCTGCGTGTGCACGAGCGCCTCCGGCAGAAAATGCGTGACCAGCCACTCGATGTGGCGGCGCTCGATGTCGTAGCTGACGAGCCGGTGGCGGTTTTCGATGAAGCTGTCGATGTCACCGGGGATGTCGATGTCACCGTCGAAGTAGGCTTCGTAAAGCGTGGCCATCGGAATGCGTTTGTGCGTGTAGCGAGCGGCGAGCCGTTCGTCTTTAAACACCACGTGATCCGTCAGCTTGGTTGTGCGCAGAGAGCCTGTGGCGATTTGTCGAGTGGGAGCTTCCGCCTCGAGTCGCTCGGTTGTAGAAAGCATGTGGCCAGTGTCCGCGGTTTCCCGCTACTCGACTATTCGCAAAGCTTTCAGGTTTCGGATGAAGAAGTCACGGCCCCGCGTCACGGCACGAAAGCCGCCTCAGCAGCTGCGTTCGCGCGTGACGGTGGAGTCCATCCTGGACGGGGCGATTCGGGTTTTGGAGCAGGAAGGCAGCCTGGCGCTGACCACCACGCGCATCGCGCAGGTGGCGGGCGTGAGCGTGGGCACGCTGTACCAGTACTTCCCGAATCGGAAGAGTATTCTGGATGCGCTGCAGGAGCGTGAGTTTCAGCGCACGCTGGTGGTGATGCAAGAGGTCATGCTGGAGCGCCCGATCGAATCGACGGATGAGCTGGCGCGCGCGGTGATTCGGGGTCTGTTCAAGCTGTACGGCGCCGCGCCGGAGCTGCATCGCGTGCTCGTGGTGGAGGGGCTTTCCGGCGAGGCGCCGGAGCAGGTGAAGGCCTTCGACCTGCGCATGGTCAGCCTGGTGCGCAGCGTGCTCGCGGGGGCGCGCTTCACGTGCCGGCGCAAGAACGTGGATGCGGCGGCGTTCATCGCCTACCAATCGGTGCGCGCCTCGATGATGGCGCATCTGCTCGAAGCGCCCGCCGGTATGGACGAGGCGACGCTCACAGACGAGCTGGCGGATTTGTTGCACCGCTATCTGGTGGCGAGCTGAGGTCGGTTAGCGAGCGTGAGCCTCCCCCGCGGCGAGCAATCGCGCTATCATGGCCCGAATGTCCGACAAACCGCCCGTTAACAAAGTGGCTGCGCGTTTCGGCAAAGAGACCCGGCAGCGGAGCAAAGCCCGGGCGGCGGCGGATCGGGTGCCGGCGCTGACGATCGTGTGCCACCCCGATCTCACGCGCGTCGGTGAGCGCAGCCTCCTGTTGTCGGTCATGCTCGGCCAACGGGTGAACGTGTCGCGGAGTGGGCCTGACTTTCAAGCCTCCGCGACAGGGCCGAAGCGGCCGCTCGAGGATGCCTACGTCAGCCGCAAGCCGCTGTGGCTGCGCAGTGTGGAGGGTGGCGTGAGCGTGGACGGCTCCGAAGCGGTGGACAGCTCGAAGGTCGACGGGCGAGCGCTGAGCGGCAGCGTGACCGTGCCGGATGAGCAGCTCGAACGAGGGGTGGTGTTGGAGCTCGCTGGCCGCGTCGGGGTGTTGCTGCACAGCGTGGAGCCGAAACCGTTTGAGACCGCCCACGGTTTGTTGGGCGGTAGTGAGGCACTGCGCGGCTTGTATCTGGATATCGAACGCGCGGCTGCCCTCCCGAGTTCGGTGGTCGTATTGGGCGAGTCGGGGAGCGGGAAAGAGCTCGTGTCCCGTGCGGTGCACGAGCGGAGTGCCCGGGCCAAGGGGCCCTTCGTGTCCGTGAACCTCGCCACGTTACCCGCCGCCACGGCGGCGGCGGAGCTATTCGGCTACGCCAAGGGGGCCTTCGCGGGGGCAAGAGAGGCGAGCCCGGGTTTGATCCGGCAGGCGCACCTCGGGAGCTTCTTCATGGACGAGGTGGGCGAGGCATCGAGCGAGCTGCAGGCTCCGTTGCTGCGTGTGATCGAGACCGGTGAGCTGCGCCCGCTCGGAGGATCGCCCGTGAAAGTCGACGTGCGATGGATCGTCGCGACGGACCCCGACGGGAAGACCAGCAAGGCCAGTGGCACGTTCAAGAGGCCGCTCTGGTATCGGCTGGCGGCAACGGAAATCCATGTTCCCCCCCTGCGCGAGCGTCGCGAGGACATCGCGCGGCTGTGGGTGAGCTTTGTCGCGCAGGAGCTGGGCGGCCCTGAAAAGCTGAGGGAGCTCGGGGGGCTGCCGCTCGTGAGCGCCGAGCTGATGAGCACGATCATCGGCCATTTTTGGCCCGGCAACGTGCGCGAGCTGCGGCACGCGGCGATCCGCTTCGCACTCGAGTTCTTGCGCGACGGGCCTGCGGCGGCCGCGGCGGCACTTTCGGCGCGCTTGTCAGCGGGCCCGCTCGACCTCAGAGGGTCGGCGCAGCCGACGGCCGTGGAGAGTCGAGAGCCGCGGCTCTTGTCACGCGAGCCGCTCGAGAACGTCGACGACGCCACGCTCACCGCCGCGTTGGGCGACAATCGCTGGAAGATCGCCGCCACCGCCAAGCAACTCGGCATCTCCAGGGACTCGTTGTTCCGCTTGATCGAGCAATGTGAGGGGCTGCGCAAAGCCAAGGATCTCGAGATCGTCGAAGTGATGGAAGCGCTGGAGCGTTGTGGCCATGACGTGGAACGCATGGCGGCATCGCTTCAGGTCTCCGAGCGGGCGCTGCGCTCGCGTATGAAGGAACTCGGTGTGAGTTGACGCTGGGCGGTACTCCAACGAGGCCCGCGAGTGGGACCTCGTTGGATGGGGTCACTCATTCGCCCGGATAGCTCGTCACCGGCTCTTCCGATTCACACCAGCTCTGGGCCAATACCGAGAGCATGGCGGAGCGCCGGCGCAGTTCGTCCGACTCCCCGAGGGGGTCGTACAGGAACGCGGAGACCTGCGCTGGCTCGCTGAACGAACGGGCCGGGGCGATATGCCGGAACGGCAGGGCCTCGGTGTCGCCACCATGACAGCCGTTGCAGGTCTGCACGCTGAAGGCGCGCCGCAGCCGTTCGCTCACGCCGAGCACGGGCCAGCTGAAGTCAGCGGCACCGATCTGCGCTGCGCCGGCCTGCAGCGCCTCCGGCAGGCTCGCCCCTGCGCTTTCAATCTCTTCGGCGTGGCCGAGCACGTGTTCGGAGACCAAAGCCGGATCGGCGTCGAAGCGCGGCGTGAACTCGAGCGGGACCTGCACGAGCTCCAGCCGAGAGGCCTGAATCATCGGTCTAAATTCGCGCATTTCCCAGCTCGGCGCCGCGGGATCCGACAGCGCGATCTCATTAGTGCGCAAGCGCGCGGAGAGCGCATTGGCTTCGGTCTGGACTTCGCGCGCCAGTTCCGCGAGGCGTGCAGCGTAGGCCGCCTTCGGCAACGTGGTGAGCTCGGACCAGGCTCCCGCCCACTCTGCGGCTGAACGCGTCGCGGGGTACGGCACCTCGAGGATCAGTGTGGCATCCACGGGTTCTCGCGTGTCCGGGTCCAGCGCTGAATAGACGTAGCGCAGCTCGCCAGCATAGCCGCTGCACGGATCTGCCGCCAGGTCGACGCGGTTGACGATCGCGATCAGCGCAAACGGAGCGTCGCCCCACGCCGGAATGATTCCGGGCGAAGCGTCGCCGTACTGCAGGAGACCCGCTCCGCTAGCGTCCCTGGACGCTTGCAACCAGGGATTGATCAAGAGCGTGAGAGCGCCGGGCCGCGGTGTGACCTGGGCGAGGCTCGGGCCAATGGCGCTGTCCACGGCCCAGCGTTCCAGCCAACCGCGCGTGAAGTCGAAAGGATCGCGCCCCGCCCCCGCGAGCCACGCCATCTGAGAGCGAAAGCTAAAGGGCGCATCGGCAGCGTCGTTCGCCGTGAGGGGGCCGCCCACTATGGCGGGATCGAGCACGATCAAGTCCCGGTAGAGATCCGGCGGTAAGCTCGGTTCTGTTTCTGGTTCGTTGACGGGCGACGCAGGTGGCTCGGGGTATGTCGGTGACGGGGGCGGTCGATCACTGCCCCCGGTCCAATCACTCGGCGAAGGGCCGCCGGAGACGACTCCGTCATTCTCCCAATCGAACGGCACCGTGGGCTCCGGCTCCGCTTCGACTTCGATCCAGCACCCGAGCGGCAGGGCGGCT
>JAYWEH010000630.1:0-7540 GCA_043780025.1 Deltaproteobacteria bacterium | reverse complement strand
CGATGTTCGGCATGAGCTTCGTGTACGTGATCTTCGAAGAGGGCACCGACGTGTATTGGGCGCGAAGCCGCGTACTCGAGTACATGAGCAGCATTCGGGATCGCCTACCGGAAGGCGCGCGCTCCGGAATCGGACCGGACGCCACTGGCATCGGCTGGGTCTTCCAGTACGCGCTGGTCGACAAGACCGGCAAACACGGCCTGGATGAGCTCCGCACCTTCCAGGATTTCACGCTGCGCTATGCGCTCGGTAGCGTACCCGGCGTCGCGGAAGTCGCGAGCGTCGGGGGTTATCAAAAGCAGTATCAGGTCACCGTCGACCCCAACAAGCTGCGCGCCTACGACATCAGCATTCAAGACGTCATTTCTGCCATCCGAGATTCAAATAACGACGTCGGGGGGCGCATCATCGAGATGTCGGGCCGCGAGTACTACGTGCGCGGACAGGGTTACATTCGGGATCTGGGCAGTATCGAGCGCATCGCGCTGCGCGCCAACGGCCCGAGCGGCGTGCCGGTGCTGGTGAAGGATGTGGGCAGCGTGCGCTTCGGCTCCGACATCCGTCGCGGCCTGCTCGAATGGAACGGTGAGGGAGAAGCCGTGGGCGCCATCGTGGCCATGCGTTACGGTGAAAATGCACTCGACGTGATTGAGCGAGTCAAACAGAAGGTCGCGGACCTGAAACCCAGCTTCCCACCGGGAGTCGAGCTCGAAATCGCTTACGATCGCTCGGACTTGATTGAGCGGTCCATCGACACCTTGAAACATTCCCTGATCGAGGAGGGCATCGTCGTCAGTCTCGTCATCATTCTGTTTCTGTTGCATCTCCGGAGTGCGCTGCTGCCGATACTGAGCTTGCCGATCAGCGTCGCGCTGGCGTTCATCCCCATGTACCTGCTGGACATCCCCTCGACCATCATGAGCCTGGGCGGCATCGCCATCGCCATTGGCGCAACTGTCGACGCTGAGATCGTGATGATCGAGGCGTCCCACAAGAAGCTCGAGCATGCTCCCCCCGGCGCTGACCGACACAAGCTCCTCGCCGAAGCGGCGCGTGAGGTCACACCCGCCATTTTCTTTTCTCTGCTCATCATTGCGGTTGCGTTCCTACCCGTTTTCGGCCTCACCGGTCAGGCAGGCAGGCTCTTCAAACCGCTGGCCTACACCAAGACCTTCGTGATGTTGGCGGCGGCGGTGCTCTCCATCACGTTCGCACCAGCACTGCGCGACGTCTTGATTCGCGGCAAGATTTTTCCCGAGGCCAGGCATCCAGTGTCGCGCCTGCTCATCGGCCTCTACAAGCCGTTCGTGTACGTCGCGCTACGGCGGCCCCTCTCCACGGTCGCGATCGGACTGCTCGCCATCGTCTCCGCGGTCTCGCTGTCGAGGAAGCTGGGTCACGAGTTCATGCCGCCCTTGAACGAGGGCGACATCCTGTACATGCCGACCACGTTTCCAAACATTTCCATCGAGCTGGCAAAACAGCAGCTGCAGGTCCAAGACCGAATCTTGAAGAGTTTTCCCGAGGTGGAGAGCGTCTTCGGCAAGGTGGGCCGCGCCGAAACCCCGACTGATCCCGCGCCGCTCACCATGGTGGAGACCACGGTCCGGCTCAAGCCCCGAGAGCAATGGCGACCTGTCATGCAGGAGCGCTGGTATTCGAGCTGGCTGCCCGAAGGACTGAAGCCCGCCCTGCGACCGCTCTGGCCAGAGGAACGCTCCAAGACGTGGGACGAGCTGACAACGGAGATGAACGAAAAGATGCAGCTTCCGGGTTGGACCAACGCCTGGACCATGCCGATCAAGACGCGTGTGGACATGCTCACCACCGGCATCCGCACGCCTATCGGCATCAAGGTCTTCGGCACCGATTTGAACGAGATCGAGAAGGCCGGCACCGCGCTGGAGCGCCTCCTCAGCCCCATCCCCGGGACCCGCAGCGTGCTCTACGAGCGCAGCCTGGGTGGCCTTTACCTCGACATCATTCCCAACCGGGATGCCCTCGCACGTTATGGCCTCACGGTGGGAGATGTGCAACGGACCATCGAGGCCGCAATCGGGGGCACTCCCATCAGCGTCACGGTGGAGGGGCGCAATCGCTTCACGGTCAACGTGCGCTACCCGCAAGACCTCCGCAGCGATATCGATGAACTGCGCCGTGTGCTCGTGCCCGTCCGCCGCACTGCTGACGGCATGAATGGCGGAACCCCGCCCATGCAAGGGACCACGGGCGCGCTCGATCGCTCGTTCATCGAGCGGGAGCGGGTCATCGAGGGCAACCACTCGGAACCACGCTGGTTGCTCGCCCAAACCATGCCGGGCATGAGCAGCCGCGCCGAAGACATTGGGATCCCTCGCATACCGCGACCGGGCGTGATGTCGGACGTCCCCATGCCGGTCATGCCCGCGCCGGCGGGCATGACGTCCATGCGCGGCATGCCCGGGAACTCCGGCATCATGTCCGGAGCCGGAAGCAACGGCGCTTCGAGTGCTACCGCCAATGTCCGCCAGAAGTTCATCCCGCTCGGTCAAGTGGCGGATATCAAGATCGTCGGTGGCCCGCCCATGGTGCGCGACGAGGATGGACTGCTCGTGGGCTACGTGTACGTCGACATCGATCAGGCTCAGCGGGACATCGGTGGTTACGTGGACGACGCCAAGGAGGTGGTGCGAAAGGCCATGGAGCGTGCCGAGCTGCAGCTCCCCCCCGGTTACTTCCTCAAGTGGACAGGGCAATACGAGCAGCTCGAAGAGATGGTGACCCGGATGAAGATCCTGATCCCAATCACGATCATGATCATCGTCGTGCTGCTCTTTCTGTATTTCCGCAGCATCGCCGAAGTGTTGATCGTGCTCCTCTCCATCCCTTTTGCGCTCGTCGGCACCGTCTGGCTGTTGTGGCTGCTCGACTACCGGCTCTCCACTGCGGTCTGGATTGGAGTGATCGCACTAGCCGGCTTAGCCGCCCAGACCGGCATCGTCATGATCGTGTACATCGACCACGCACTCGAAGAGCGCCGCCGTGCCGGTAAACTCAGAGATCTGAGCGACGTGATTGCCGCTCACATGGAGGGCACGGTGCAGCGCGTTCGCCCCAAGCTCATGACGGTTAGCACCATGCTGTTCGGTTTGGTCCCGCTCCTTTGGGCTAGCGGCTCCGGCGCGGACGTAATGAAACGCATCGCAGCACCCATGGTGGGTGGCCTATTGACGAGCGCCTTTCTCACACTGGAGATCATTCCCGTCATCTCCACGTATTGGCGGCAGGAGCAGCTCTTATGGGAACAACTCGAGCCGCTCGACGCGCGCCGCCTCCGGCGCTTGCAGGCGGCCACCGCAACGCTCGGATTGGGCGGGCTGCTTCTCGCAACTACCCTGATCTTACCCATCTACGCGGGGCTGTCATCCCGAGTCTACGCTTTCGGCCTGAGCACGTCAGCGCTGCTGATCTTGGGGGGCACGACTTGGTATTTTCTGCGGCGGCCGGAAGCGCGGCGGATGGTTTGGCCGCGAGACCCTGGCGGAGTGGCCGTCGATTGACGCCTCGCGTCTGTATGCTTTCCACGAGGTGAAGCCTGGGCGGCGGAATCCGTGATCCACAACACGTTACCGTCAGAGAGTTGGTTGGCGATGCGATAAGGCGTCGAAAACGCGAGCGGAGGCGGCTCATCAGAGTGCGGCTCACCAGCGCGATCGAACCTCACCGCGTACTTCCCCGCTTTCGCCGACCTCGACCGCTCAATCGTCTTTCGTCCTCCAAAAAGTGCTCGGGTCCGCGCGCTGACAACCGCCTGATAAAACGCAGAGCACCGCTCCGGCAATGTGTGCGATTGCGGCGTTGCTCAGGCAAAAGCGCTCCCGGTATGCCTTCATTGGAACCTCGCGTGGTCTCCCGCGTGCCGACCGCTAGTTGTTCAACAGTGTTTGTGGAACGCCCCGGCAGGATCTTGGACCTCGCCACGACTTTCGCTGCAGACACAGCCATGGCGTCCATCGCCAGACCGATCGCGAGCAGCATCATGGCTGAGAAAGGCACGAGAGACCCTGTCACGATCGGCTGTAGGCCCAGTCGTCTCGCGGTCACCCGTCGCTGCCTGTTCAGTTGAATCCATGAATCGTCAGCTTTTTTAAGCAGGCACTGAGCTCCGGCTCCGCTGGCTATCGGCTATGGGCTTTCGTGCGAGCAGAGACGGAGACTTCGGCGGCATTTGCGGCGACCCGCCGTGGCGAGGAAGCCACGGGGGGGGGGACAGCATGAAAGCGCGCTTCGCTTATGCGCTACTGGGGCGGCTTCTTCTTGTCGGCGTCACCGTCCTTCTTCTTGTCGGCGTCCTTCTTCTTCTTGTCGGCGTCGGCGTCCTTCTTCTTCTTGTCGTGCTCGGCGTGGTCGCCGGGTGGCATCTTGTCGTGTTCGGGCATATTGTCCTTCTGCGCGAATGCGACCCCGGCATTCATTGAAACTGCGATTGCAAAGAGGATTGTTAGGTTTTTCATTGTGGTTTCCTGCTTCAGTAACGTAGTGCGTTCTATGTCCTGCCCACTCAGTGGTGCTTGTAAAAGCCGATATTCACGATGTCATTCCAGCTCGTCGTGTTGTGACACTCGAAGCACTGGTCCACGCTCGCGTGCTCCTTGCCGGCAAACTTCTGCGAAACCATCGTGAAGTGCTGCATGAAATGGCTCGGAGGCGGCTTGTGGCACTGCACGCACTCCTTGGAGTTGGGTGACGGGTGTTGGTAAGCCGGCACGGCCCACGACTCGAGCTCGTGGCATTGCGCGCAGTCATTGCCGAAGCGCTCGAAGTGTGGATCCCGGTTGTCATGGCAACCCGCGCAGTTGAGAGCTTCGCGCGCGGAGGGCGCATCGAGTCGGTCGAGGCTTTGAGTGCGGAGCCACGTTTCGAGCGATGCGAGCGTGGTCTCGCTATCAGCATCGCCGCGAGACGCGGCGCCGGCAAGCGTTCGCGCGCCAATCCTGGCCAGCTCCACGTGGTCCATCGCGAGCGGGCGAATGTCGTCGCCCTGGTGCTCGACGTGACATGCCGCGCACTCCTGGATACTCGCGTGAAACGCCGTCGGCTGGCGTCCGAGTAGTCGCTCATCCGCTGCATGGCACGCCGTGCAATTGGCCACCGTCACGCCGACGGTCGGCTCGTGGCATCCCGTGCATTGGTCGCCGAGGTAAGCATGCGGGGCCGATAGCGGGCCTGGCCTGACGAAGCGTTGCAGCGCCCATGCTGCCGGCTGGAAGTAGAGCACGCTGAGCGACGCCGCCGTAGCAACAGCAACACTCAGCGCCAGCCAGAGCACGAGCGGCTTCATGGCAGCCACCGCAGCCCGAAGTAGATTCCGGAGCCAATGTGCAGTGCGAGCAGCGCGTAGAGGATCACCGAAAGCACGATGTGCAGCTTCAGAGAACGGCTGAACCAGCGCTTGAATAGCTCGTGCGTGCGGACCGCGTACTCCAGGTCCGCCACGGACTCGGCGATACGCGTGACCTCGCCGGCTGCGCCGGCGGAGGTGTGCTCGAACCCGATCGAGCCCAGGCCTGCCGCGAAGAGAGGCGCCCTTGGCAGGGCACGCATTTCGGCCGGGGATCTTTCGAGGGCTGCCCAGGCACTGTCGAGATCGCCACGGGCAGTCTGCAGCAACACCAATTTGTCGGTCATCTCCTGGCCAACGTAGCTGAGCAGATAGCGAAGGCCGAAGCCGCTCACGACGACGAGCAGCATGACTGCCGTCAGACTGATTCCGAGCCCGCTTTGAAACTTGTGGCCGGTGTGGATGAGGGCGAGCAGGGGGCCAAGGATTCCCGCATAGACGTGTACCGCGAGCAGGACGGGCATCGAAACGTGGCGGGTGATTCGAGCGTGGAGAAACGGAATACGCTTGGCGATCGGATAGACGAGCGGGGCGAGCATGAGCACGGCGCCCGCTATCCCGAATACAGCCCCAGCTCCGCTGCCGGGAAAGCGCGGCGAGCGGTGGACGAGAAAGCCGAGCCAGCCCAGTAGCAAGACGCCGAGGACCCCGCTGACGACGACGCGTTCACGTCCCTGCATCGCTACGCCTCGACCGTGATGGCGTTCTTCGGAATAGCCTGGCAGGCCAGGATGATGCCGCTGGCTTTGTCGTCAGGCTCGAGGGCGTCCTCGACGGCCATGGCGACCTCGCCGGAAGTCAGCTTCACCTTGCACAAACCGCAGGTGCCGACACGGCACGAGTTTTCGATGGCTATGGCCAGCTCTTCAGACAGCTCGAGAACCGTCTGACCCTCCCGAATCTTGGCCGTTTTGCCGTTTTTTGAAAACGTGACCAGAGGCCCAGTCGCCGGTGCAGTCGGTTTGGCGGAGGTGCCGGGCGCGGACGGGCTGGGCTTGGTTGCACCGAACAGCTCGGTCTTCACCTGATCCGACGGAACTCCCAGCTCGGCGAGCATGGCCTTGGTCGAGTCCATCATCGCGGGCGGCCCGCACAGGTGAATTCTCCGCGAAGCAAGCTCGGGAACCGTCTCCGTGAGCAAATCCTTGCTGAGGCGTCCGCGCGGCCCCTTCCAGTCTGTTCCTTCCGGGCGAGACATGGTGACCGCGACGTGCAGCTTCGGATTGACACGCTGCAGGGCAGCGACCTCGTTTGCAAAGATGAAGTCGCTCGGAGCGCGGCAGGCGTAGAGCAGGAAGATGTCTCCCGGCCAGGAGCGCTCGGTGAGATAGCGAGTGATACTGATCATGGGCGTGATGCCCACGCCGCCGGCGATCAGAACGACGCTGTTCGCTTCTGTTCCGTCGAAGGTAAAGCGCCCGACCGGGCCTCCCGCTTCGATCGGGTCGCCCACGTCGAGCAGATCATCGATGTGACGCGAGACCGCGCCACGTGGCTCACGCCTCACGGTCAAATCCACGTATTGTCGCTGCGTCGGGGAGGACGAGATGGAGTACGAGCGGTTCATCCGCGCGCCTCCAATCCAGAACGCGACGTTGAGGAATTGGCCGGGCACGAAGGTGAAAGGCATCACGCTGTCGCCGGACGAAGGCAGCAGGCGAAACGTCTTCACGTTGGGCGTTTCCGTGACGATGCTGCTCACGCGAAGCTGCCCCCGCCAATTGGACGTCAGAGGGGCTGCAGTCGTGGTCGCAACGGGCAGTGCGGCTCCTCCTCTGGGCGGCGCCGAACCCGCCACGGACTGGGCCGGCGCGGCGGGTGGCGCTCCGGGCGGCGGAGCTGTGCCGGTCGGCGGGGGTGGCGCTCCGGGGAGGGGTGCTGCCGATCCGGGTGGCGGCGGTCCGGAGCTGCCTTCGATGCGCCCAAAAAGCGCCGCCGCCCGCCGCATCTTAAAGAAGTACATCGCAACCATGCCGAGGGCGAATAGGACCAGCAGCAGCATCGTGAAGAGATGAAATGGAGTGACGCCGCCGACCGCAGGCGGCTCTTCGCGGAAGACGCGAGACGCGAGGTTCATTTCGCGTTTGAACCAGTCGAGTGCGAGGTTGCGCGGCGCCTTGCCTTCGGAGAGCACCCGCCGGGCGGCGATTCCCGCTTCGA
>JAYWEH010000629.1:0-3189 GCA_043780025.1 Deltaproteobacteria bacterium | reverse complement strand
TCACTTGTCCTTCACTGAAGCGGCGGGAAGCGAAAGAACTGCGTCGTGGACGCGTAGGAATATGCGCCCTCGAGCCTGCAAGTCGCTGAGCCATCCCGAGCGTTCGAGCACGTCGCGAACCGGGCCCTTGACCTCGGCAAACAGCAGGGAGACTCCGGCCTTTGTCAGCCGCTCGTCGAGCTCGAGCAGCGCATCGAGTGCCGAGGAGTCCAGCTGGTTCATGCCACTAGCATCCAAGACGATGGCCAGGAGACTCGGACGCTCCCGGCGGAGCTCGTCGAGCGCTCGTTTGAGGAACGTCACGTTGCCGAAATAGAATTGCGCGTCGACGCGCACGATCAACAAATCGTCGCGGACTTCTGCCTCGGGGAACCGCTTGACGTTGCGATAACAATCCGTGCCGGGCAAACGCCCGAGAACCGCTGCGTGCGGTCGAGTGGTTCGCACCAAGAACAAGACCAGGGAACTACCCACGCCCAGCGCCAAGCCCAGTTGCACGCCAAGCAGCAGAGTTGCAACGAAGCTCAGCAGGAGCAGCCCAAAGTCGCTGCTTTTGATGGTCCACAGGCGCCGCGCCTGCCGTCCATCGATCAGCCTCAGTGCGGCGCTCAACACCATCGCGGCGAGGACTGCCTTGGGCAGATGCCGAAAGAGCGGGGTGAAGAACATCAGGGTTAGGCCTACACAGAGCGCCGTGACGACTCCAGCGACCCGACTTTGTGCGCCCGCTTCAGCATTGACGGCGCTGCGGGACAACCCCCCCGACACCACGTACCCCCCAAAAAAGCTGGACGCGACGTTTGCCCCGCCAACGGCGAGGAGCTCACGGTTCGGATCGACGTCCTGACCCTCCGAACGCGCCAGGAATTGAGCGACGCTGAGGGATTCGACGAACGACACCAATGCGATGCTGACCGCAGCCGGCATCAAGGCTTGCCACGCGGAGATGCTGCCGAGAGGCGTGGCGATCTCGGGCAGGCCGGATGGCACGATGCCAACCAGAGCAACGCCCGCTGACTCGACGCGCAACAACGCGGAGGCGATCGTCGCGATAGCGACGATTGCCAGCGCGCGAGGAAAGCGTTTGAAGTAAAGTTCGAGCAGCCACATCCCCGCCAACGCCGTGAGGCTAAAGGCGACAGTGGGCCAGTGTAGCTGCCGTGATTGAGCGACCAGGGCCACGACGACCTCGTCGAAGCGGCCGCGAGGCAGCGCCACTCCCGTGAGCGCCCCGAGTTGACTCGAGGCTATCAGGAGCGCCGTGGCAGAGGTAAACCCGCTCAACACGGGGCGGGAGAGAAAGTTCGCCACAAAGCCCAAGCCGGCCAAGCCCATCAGCGCTTGAAGCGTTCCGACCATCAAGGTCAGCGTCAGAGCTAGGCTCGGGTAGCCGAGTCCCGTTGCCACCGCGAGGGGTGCGACCGCCGCGGCCAACAGCAGCGAATCGATGGCCACGGGGCCAAGCGCCAGGCGCCGACTGGTGCCGAGGGCTGCATAGACCAAAAGCGGAACGCTGGAAGCGTACAACCCGAACTGGGGTGGCAGACCCGCCAGGAGGGCGTACGCCATCGCCTGCGGGACGAGCAGGACTGCCGTGGTTACTCCGGCGATGACATCGGCGCGCGTGAAGATTCTGGATGCCATGGCAGATTTACCCCTCGCGACACGCCGGTTAGCCCTGCCGATCCAACCCGTGATTGTGCCCCGGCCCGTATTCGACGGGGAGCCCCGCATCGTGCCAGGCCAGCATGCCGCCCCTGAGAGAGGCGACCCGTGCGACACCCACGTCGCGCAGGCTCAGCGCTGCTTTGCCCGAGCGCCCCCCGGACCGACAGACCGTGACGACCGGTTGCTCGCGCCGCAGCGCCTCGGGCTGCGCCGAAAGCGCCTGGAGTGGGGAAAGTTCGGCGCCTACGATGTGGCCGAGCTCGCCGCGGAACTCATCGGGCTCTCGCACGTCGAGCACGATGACCTCCGACAGGTGTTGAGCCAACCAATCCGCGGCCAGTTCAGGCACTCCCCCGGGCGACATGCCGATGGGCGCCCAGCTCGAATCGAGAGGAGCGGGAGGGCCGACTTCGGCGCTGGCGACGCCGCACTGCAGGTTGCTGGGCACGGCCACATCAATCTTGCGCGGGTAGGGCAGCTCGAGCTCGCTCATGATGCGGGTGAAATCGCCGAGCGACTTGTCGAGGCCAAGCCGCGGGTTCAAACGCTTTTCTTCACCCACACTGGTCACGGTCCGGCCCCTGTAGTCGTGCGCGGGGTAGAGCAACGTCGCATCCGGCAACGAAAAAATTTGCTCGTGCACGGAGCGATACAGCGCAGCGGAGCTACCCTGCTGGAAATCGGTGCGCCCGCAACCGCGAATCAGTAGGGCGTCTCCGGTGAACGCCAGGTGCGGCGCGTGCCCGACGCAGGTGAGACAGCCGTTCGTGTGGCCGGGCGTCTCGCGCACCTCCAAGACGTGCTGGCCGAATTCGATCTGATCACCGTGTTTCACGAGCCGATCGGCGCACACCGCTCCGCCCCGTTCGGAGAGCACCGTGCGGGCTCCGAAGCGCCGACTCAAAAGCCCGCTCGCAGTGACGTGGTCGGCATGCACGTGCGTGTCGACGGCCCAAACGAGCTGGAGCTCGAGCTCGTTGATGAGCGTGCCGTCACGGTCGATTTGCTCGAACACGGGATCAATGATGATGGCGTGTCGGCTTGCTTCGTCGGCGAGCAGGTAGGTGTACGTCGAGGAGTCCTGATCGAAGAGCTGGCGGAACAACATGCCATGCATTCTGCCATTGGCGCGGCGCGCTTCCTATGCCATCGTCGAAGGCGCTGCTATAGTGTAGCGGTTAAACGCCTCGCGCCAACAGGTCGTTTGCTTGGCAGGGACGCCGGAGAAGTCACGCCATGCATGATTTGACATTCTGGTCCTCGCTCTTCGGCGGAGCGCTGATAGGCCTGGCCGCATCCATCTTGTTGATGGTCTCGGGGCAGGTGGCTGGCGTCAGCGGCATCATTGGGGATCTGCTGCTCGGCAAGCCTGGGGACGGCGCATGGCGAGTGATGTTCCTGACGGGTCTGCTGCTGACGGGCCTGGTATTCGCACTGCTTCTGCCCAGCACCATCTCGCCATCTCCCCGTTCGCTGCCGGTCGTCGCGCTCGCTGGGTTGCTGGTTGGGGTCGGCACCCGT
>JAYWEH010000628.1:0-7577 GCA_043780025.1 Deltaproteobacteria bacterium | reverse complement strand
CTCCGCCAGCACCGAGCTGCTGCTCCAAGAGGTAACGCCCTGCCAGACATTTGCCGACCCACGTCGTGTCCGGACCCGCAGCGTCAACTCTCGGCTCCCCCCCTTTTCTCTCCGGCCGAGCCATACCGGAGGCTAGCACGTCGAACCGCTCGGTCGACGTGTGCACGAGCAGCCAGGAGGCGCACATTGGCGCCCAGCACCCGCGAGCAAATACGAGGAGAAGAGCGCCGCGAACGGCAACTCCTCTCCCCTCAGCTCAGCTCGCTTAAACCAGCGTGCTCGAAGAGCGCGGCTGTGACGACGACGGAACGCCCTTTTCACCCGTCACGGCGATGTCCTTGGCCCCAACGCGCTCCAACGTTTCCTTGGCGCGCTTGCGCTCGTTGCTGTCTTCGACGTGCACCGAGATGAGGACGTTGCCGGCCTTCAGCTTGCCTTCGTACTGCTTGGCTTCCAGCTCGGGGATACCCATTCCGATCAACGCACCGGTGACGCCGCCGACCGCAGCTCCTGCAGCCGCGCCGCTCAAGGCCGCCATGATGGGGCCCGCGGCGATGAACGGCCCAAGCCCCGGGATGGCGAGCGCGCCGATGCCCGCCAGGAGGCCCAGCGTGCCACCAATGGCGCCACCGGCTCCGACACCCGCTACCGCGCCTTCAGGCGCCTTGGTGTTCTTTTCGTGCGCAAAGTCGCGCGTGCCGGACTTATCCGCGAACAGCGCGGAAATGTCGTTGCGGGTAAAACCGGCGCGTTCGAGCTCGGTCACGACTCGATCCGCCGCCGTCGTGTCGCTCACGAGGCCTACTACTGCTTTGTTCGATGCCATATCTGAATCTTCCTTCTTATTGACTAACGTGGCTCCGCTGGAGCGCTGGTTTTGGCGGTGCTCGGCGCGCCGGTGATTTCGAGCTGGTTGTCCACTTTCTGCACGCCGTCGACCGAACGCACGAGCCCCGCGACGCTGGCCTTCTCCGCTTCGGAAGCGACCGGCCCGCGCAGGGTCACGACGCCACTTCGCGTGATGATCTTGACGTTCTTGGCGTTCATCGACAGCGCGTCGCTGCCAACGACGTTCTGGCGCGCGTGCTGGGTGATGGTCCGATCCGCCTCGCTCTCTCCCTGGTCTCCAGGAGTCAGCGCGTTCACACTGCGGTCGCGTTCGTTCTTGTCCGTATTGTCGGCACGCACGGCCGGGTCGGCCGCCGATCGGGTTGTTGTCGCTTGCTTATCTTCGCAGCCCGCTAGGGCGATGGCCAGAATGACGGCCGTGGTACTTCTCATCGGAGCTCCTTGCGGACACAGACTTCGTCCGCTTGGTTGCCCTGAGCAAGAAGCAAGCCGCGCCCAAAATGACGGACGCGGCCTTAAAATCCCGGCGCATCGAGCGAGCGTCCCGCGCGCACGCCTCAGGGTGCACGATGTGCCCGTGGCAAAGCCCCCCCACGCGCACCTCCACCGTTTCCGGCCGGGCGCAGCAATCCACGACTGGCCGATAGCGGTCAAGTACGCACGTAGCGATTCGAAGCGTCAGACCGCGACCTGCGTCAGACGCCGAGACCCCGGAGCCGAGCCGCGCGCTTCACTCAACAAGTCGTCGAACAGCGCGTGATAATGCACCATCGCCTGCCGCAACGATTCCGTATCCTTCGACGCGTGCAGCTGGTGCGCCGCTCGATAGTGTTGAACCACATTGGCGTGGTCTACCGAAAGATCGGCCACGTCATGTTCGAAGTCCGCGACCGGATAGCCGCGCGCTCTCATCACCTCGCGCACCAGATCGTGCGCCCCTCGCACCGCGACGCCGGGCGTGTCCACAAAAGACTCCTGAGCATGTCGCCACGAGCGGGCGAATCCGTTGCGCTCCGCTTCAGACAGCTCCCGCAGCTTCAGCTTGCTGACGCGCCGGGCGCGGTCTTCCAGTTCGCGCTCGGCCTTGGCGGGGCTGCCATACTGCGCTACCAAATGGTCATACTCGGGGCCAAAGCGCTGCCGGAGCGCCAGCGCCCGCCGGCGCCGGCTATTGCGCCACAGGGCAATGCCCGCGAACAACACCGCTAATACGGCTGCCAAAACCAAAACCAGTGGGAGTAGATTCTCGTTCGTAGACATCGCATCAACCTCACCGCGGGCAACGAGGCGAGCGCCCGTGCGGACGCTGCGCTCGTTGCGCTCAAAAAAAAGTGTCAGGCAAGAGCAGAAGCAAGCGCCGTGCCTGGCGCTACGTGGCGAACTGCCGCGCGTCGGCGCCGGCGCGCGTTAGGAGCGCATGGCTGCTAAGGGGTGCATGCGCGCGGCACGCAGGGCGGCAAGACCCCTCCGAGCATGCCGACAGCGCACGCCCCAGCCACAGCGGTGAACAGCGCCAGCGGATCGACGCGAAAATGGAACGCGACGTCCACGCGCCTTTTCCGACTGCGCTGACGCTGCGTATCGGAGGTTCAGGCTAGACCCACGGGGAATGGGCCGAACGCCGAATGCACGAGGCGTGCGATTAGATCCGATAGAGTGACAATTCTCTCACAATTGCCGCACGGGGCTGCAGCATTTGGCCCGAGAAGCCGCGGCTCGATACGAGCAGGCTGAGGGCGCCGTGATCGAGGTACGCAAGTTCGAATTCGGCGCCTTCTGACGCGCTATCAGTGAATCTCGTCCGCTGCGGCGAGGGCCGCCTCGAGCGCCGCGATCGAGAAGCCCTCGCTGCGTGCGGCCTTCAGGATCGGCGCCTCGCGGCGGGCGCACAGCGCAGCCGCCGCCGCGACCTGCCGCGCGACCGCGTGGGGGATCACCACGGCTCCGTGACAATCCGCATGGATCAAGTCTCCCGAGCGCACGACCATTCCGAAGATGTCCACCTCACCTCCGAACGCCAGCGGATGCACGTAGGCGTGAGACGGCGTCACTTTGCCGCACAGCACGCCAAACCCCGGCGCCAGCACGTCGAGGTCGCGCACGCCGCCGTCCGTCACCACGCCCTCGCAGCCCAGCCCTTTGTGGATCGCCGTGTTGACCTCACCCCAGAAGCAGCCAAAACCCTTGCGAGGATCCAGATCTTGGACGATGGCGATTTTCGGCGCCGCGCCTTCTGCGACGTAGCGGTAGTAGTCGAGCCGGCCGCGGCGCAGACCCGCGGCATCCAGTGCCGGCCGCTCCATGGCACGGATGGTGGCGGTCTTTGCATAGCCCAGCATCGGCGCGCGCCCCGGAAACGGACACATCAGCGTCTCGGTCGTAAAACCCGTGGCACGCCGTTCCGGCGCGACCAGCTCCAGCGCGTTACAGACCGTGGGGGTATCGAAAAGAGCGAGCTCGGCGAATTCGGCAACAGTGAGCCGTGAATCGGTCATGGTGCGCCAGGATCATGGCCGGTTGCCCCAAGGTCAATACCGGTGACGTCGCTTGCGCGATGGCGCGTATTTCGCTAGCGACTCAGCCGAGTGAGAACATGACGAACGCAATCGAGACCAGCGGCCTGGTCAAGACCTTCGGCGAGACGCGGGCGCTCGACGACATGAACCTCGTCATTGCCGGCGGCTCGGTCTACGGCTTGCTCGGCCCCAACGGCGCGGGCAAGACCACGGCGATTCGGGTGCTCACCACGCTCTTGAAACCGAGCAGCGGTAAAGCCAGCGTGCTCGGCCTCGACGTGGTGCGCGACGCCGCGGCGGTCCGGCAGAAAGTCAGCCTCACGGGCCAATACGCCTCCGTCGACGAGGACCTGACCGGTCACGAGAACCTGGTGCTGGTGAGCCGGCTATTGGGCATGTCGTGGACGGACGCCCGGAGCCGCGCGACGGAGCTGCTCGCGGCATTTGGCCTCGCAGACGCCGCGAGCCGGCAGGTCCGGACCTTCTCCGGCGGCATGCGGCGCCGCATCGACATCGCCGCCAGCCTCGTCACGCGGCCAGAAATCCTATTTCTGGACGAGCCGACGACCGGGCTCGATCCGCGCAGCCGCAACCAGGTCTGGGATCTGGTCCGGCAGATCGCCGCCGACGGCACCACGGTGCTGCTCACCACGCAATACCTGGAAGAGGCCGACCGCCTCGCAGAGCGCATGGCCGTGATCGACCACGGGCGGGTCATCGCGGAGGGCACGAGCAGCGAGCTCAAAGCATCCATCGGTGGCAACGCCCTGCGTTTTGAGCTCGTGAACCCCCATCAGCGCGAGGAAGCGCGTGCACTCGTGACCCGGCTCCTCGGCGACAGCGTCTTGCCCAACACCGATCCGACAGCGATCTCGGTCAAGGTGCTCGACGCGGCAGCCGCCGCAAACGTGCTCAACGCGCTCTCGCAGGCCCAGATCCAGCTCAGCGACTTCTCGCTGGGCACGCCGAGCCTCGACGACGTCTTCTTCACCTTGACGGGGCGGCCGCCCTCTAAGGATGCGCCGCCGGCAGCCAAGGTCTCGCCATGAGTCAGGACGACATCCCGCAACAGGGCGCGGCCCTCTCCCTCAAAGCGCGGCCCCAGCCGGTTTCGGCGGCGTCTGCGGTCGTCACGCTGGCCTGGCGCGCCATGCTCAAGATCAAACACGTGCCCTTCCAGCTGTTCGACGTGACCGTCACGCCGATCATGTTCACGCTGCTGTTCACGTACATGTTCGGCGGGGCGCTGGCCGGGTCACCGCAGGTCTACATCCAGTTCTTGCTGCCCGGCATCCTAGTGCAAACCATCATCTTCATCACCGTGTACACGGGCGTCGGCGTGAACAGTGACATCCAGAAGGGCCTGTTCGACCGTTTCCGCTCCCTGCCCATGTGGCAGCCGGCGCCGATCCTCGGTGCGCTCGCCGGCGACCTGTTTCGCTATTCCGTGGCCTCGCTGTTGATCATCGTGCTCGGCGTCATCCTCGGCTTCCGCCCAGCTGCCGGCATCCTCGGCGTGCTTCTGGCGTTCGCGCTCGTGCTCGTGTTCTGCTTCGCCATCTCCTGGATCTGGATCATCTTCGGCATGAAGGTGAAGACCCCCGAGTCGGTGATGACCACGAGCTTCGTGTTCCTCATGCCGCTGACGTTCGCCAGCAACATCTTCGTCGGGCTGGAGACGATGCCAGCCTGGCTGCAGGCCATTGTGCGCCACAACCCGGTCACCCACCTCACCAACGCCTCACGCGGCCTGATGCATGGCACAGACGTGACGGCCGACGTGCTCTGGGTGCTGATCGCCTCCGCGGTGATCGTCTCCATCAGCGCCCCGATTGCCATGCACATGTATCATCAGGAGCGGTAGCTGCAACGGGCGCCCGCTCAGGGACCGGAGCGGGCGCAGCGCGAGTGTGGCGCGCAGCTCCGGGCAAGGCGATGCAATAACGCCGCGCGGCGCGCGAGGCGGCAAGAAACCGACGCTGGCCGTTCGATTTCTGACAACTGGCGGACGCCGGCGACCGAACAGGGAGAGTCGTCAAGGGACAGCTCCGCAGTGCAAGTGCCAGCGATCTTCTCACGGTGGGGGCTTCAGCCGTCCCTGGCTACGGCCGGTGCCTGCAACGGCGGCGGCCTATGTGGGGCCCGGAATGGACGATGAGCCCCGACTTGGCGATGGCTTGGAATGGGCGGAGCAGGAGGACTGCATCGTCGGCAACGCGGTGGGCCTACAGCGCCTTCGCAATGCGTGTGACGTCGCGTTGCGCGACGGCGAGTACTTCGGCAACGATTTGGGTCAGGGGGTGGGGGTCAAACGACTCGAACCGTTTGGATGGTGGTGCTCGGCGTTCTCGCGCTGCTCGCCATTGGCGCGGTCACGGTATTTCGCTGGGTGTTCTGAGCGGTCTGGGGCGCATGAGACGGGCGCTCCTACGATGAGCCGCCGGTGTCAAAGGGATGAGATGGGAAAGGTGCGCGCGACGCGGGCGCGCCCTAGTGTTCGCACGCATCGGCGGGTTGACGATTCCGCTTGACGCCCCACGGCACTGATATTCGCTCGAGATCGCTGCGGTCACAGACAGCGTACCTTGCCGGCGCCTACCGAAGCGCTCACGCGTTACGCGGTTCGCGCAGGCCAAAACACGCGCCGCAGCGCTAAAAGCCGCTCAGCGTGACGCTGTGACGGTCGAAAATCACGGGTGTAGATTAGTCGCATGACGGACTTCGAACAGCACCTCAATGCGATCCGTGAGCTCGACGACGACAGTTTGCTGCACAGCCTCAAACGTCATGTGGGCAGCTCGAATCGTATCAACGCGCTCGTGCTGGCTCACCTCGCCGAGGTCGACGCCCGCGGCGCGTATCGGAAGTGGGCCTGCGAAACGCTCGCCGCCTACTGCGTCTACGAGCTGCGCCTTTCGGAAGACGAAGCGCAGCGCCGTTGCCGGGCAGCGCGGGTGATGCGGCAATTTCCGGTTTTGTTCGCAATGATTGCCGATGCTTCGATTCATCTCACCGGTGTTCTCTTGCTCGCTCCGCATCTCACGGTCGACAATCATATGGGGGTGCTCGCTCGAGCCCAATACCGGACAAAGCGCGAGATCGAACGGCTCGCGGCGGAGCTCGCGCCGGCGCGGGACGTGCCGGCACTGGTCGAGCCGCTTGGAATCCGGCTCGGCTCACGTACCATGCCAGGTAAAGGTTGGGCTGCCCTCACCGAAAGCACGCTCGGTTGGGTACGTCAGCTCGAGCCCGGCGACGGTCCCGCGCAAGCACCACACGGGACCGAGAATTGCGACGCGCAGTTGTTCGGCGGCGTCGACGCCGAAGCCGGCGTGGACAGCGCCGACTCTCTGGCCTTCGATGGTCGAACATGTTCCGCGCCGGAGCGGCGCGAGGACTCGGAGGCGGTCCAGCCGGACAGCACCGAGCGCCCTCAGGTTCATTACCGCGTGCAGTTCACCGCCGATCAGGCCTACGTCAACTTGCTCGAAAGAGCGCGAGCACTACTCTGGCACCAGTTGCCGAGCGGGGACCTCGTCGAGCTGCAGAGGTTGGCGCTTCAGGCCTTGGTGGAGAAACTGGCGAAGCGCAAATTTTGGGCAAAAGCGGCCGCGGCTCCACCACCGGCGGCGCCGAGTGGTGAATCGACCCGTTCTGTTGCGACGGCGCCCATCAATCGGGCGAACACTGCCGCGCCGGCGCGGAACGCACCGGGCTCACGTCACATCTTTGCGACCGTTCGCCGCGAGGTTTGGGAGCGAGACGGTGGGCGTTGTGCGTTTGTCGACGCGCGGGGCCAGCGGTGTCGGGCCACGTCCGCCATCGAATTTCATCACGAGTTGCCGTACGCTCGTGGTGGGTCCGCGACGCCGGCAAACCTCAGCTTACGCTGTCGCGCGCATAACCAGCTCGCGGCGGAAGAGGACTTCGGCCGCGACTTCATGCTGGCCGTACAAAACGGGGAGCGTTTGGAGCAGTCAGAATTTCGCTGATTTCAATCCAAGGCCGAACAGCGCGTCCTTGACGCGCCATGACGCATATCCTTTATCGTGGTCCAAAGACTGGAGCCTAGGGGCCGCAATTGCGAGGGTTATCCAGTTAGCCAAGGCTGCCGTTACGGAATTTGTCAACGCGTCTGAGACAGCGATCTTTAGAATTCTATGAAGCAAACGCTATGGCTGCTGCAGCCAGCGCCTCGTGTCGCGGCGTACT
>JAYWEH010000627.1:0-7581 GCA_043780025.1 Deltaproteobacteria bacterium | reverse complement strand
TGGTCCAGATGCTCGGCTGGCGCAGCGGCTCGATCGAACCGTGCAACGAACCCTGGCCGCCCGTCAGCAGCATCGACATGGGAGCCGATGCGTTGTTGCTGCACGCCGCTCAGCGCATCGACGAAGCCGCGGCTCGGACGCTGCCAGGCAGCGACGAGATCACCACCAAGGTGGTGCGCCGGGTGGACTGGACGCCAGAACTGCTGGCGGACGCCGAGACGCGCGGCGACGCCCTAGGGCCCGACCCGAGTGGCATCATGCCGACGCCCGAGCGTTCGAGCTGGGCGCCTTCCGGTCAGCAGCTTGCAGAGCTCGAAATCGTGCAGGTGACGGCCGAGGGCAAGATCAAGAAGCTCAAGACCGGCGCCTCGACGGAGCTCGCGGACACCTCCTATTTCTGCCAGCACATGGGCACGATGATCGGTATCGCGTTGAACCTCGGCGAGTGCCAGGCCGTGTCGCTCGAGAGTCCGAGCGAAGGCATTGTGGTGTTCAAGGGCCGCTCGATCGTTGGCACGCGAGGCAAGCTCGAGGCTCTCGAGTTCATTCTGCAAAAGGTCGGCTTGAAATGAGCACCCCGCCGCTGTCGCCCCTGCGCGAAGTGCTCGGCGTGCTCGGCAGCTTCGCCTGCAACGCTTCCGGCGAAGTGCTGCAGGCCGACATGCCCGCGGCGTATTCATCGGAGGCGCTCGAGAGCACGGCGACGCGTCTGCTCGGCGTGTTTCAGACCGCGGACGAAGGCCTGCCGAACTGCCGGAGCGTGCGCCTGGCGTTCGGCGAGCACGAGCTGATGGCGCGCCGCTTTCGCTTTGGCGTCTTGTGCGTGCTCACCACCCGCGCGCCCGACCGTCAAGCGCTGACGATGACCAGCCGCATGGTCGCGCGCCACTTCTCCGCACTGAACGGCTGAGCTAATCGGCGCGGCTGAGCTAACCGGCGAAGGCTTCGCGCACGGGTAGGTCTCTCGGCATGCCGCGCGCGACCAGGCGTGCGGTCAGGCGCAACGAGCGCATCTCGACCCGACCCTCGCACAGGACGCACAGATAGCCGCCGATGAATTCCCTCACCAGCAGCTTGCCAGCGCCAAAATCAAACAGAGCCTCTTCCCCCTGAACCCCATTTGCGGCTCCGCATTGCAAGATCCGCGCGACCCGCCGCGCCGTCAGCATTAGCTCCTGCTCGTCCTGATCATCGGGCATCGCGTGCACCGAAAGCTCGCCGTCGGGCGAGACCACGAAGCTGCCCGTCACCCCAGCGATGTCCGCCAGCACACGGAGCAGGCGCGTGGCGATCATTCGAGGCCCGACTTCTCGAGGACGTTGTTCATCAAGTCCGATGGCCCAGTGACGGCGACAATGCGGCTCGGCCCGGCTTCGGACACCGACAGAACGGACCTCGTGCCGCGCAGGGTGGCCGCGCGGCAGCGATCGAACCCGAGCCCTTGGGCCACCAGCAAGGCGAGCCGGTGAACGAACTCCCCTGCCTCGGGCAACCACGCGTGGGGCCCGCTGTGGCGAAGCACCCGGCCGTCCATATCGACCTGCGCGACGCTGGCCCGCAGCGGCTCCGTCGCCGCCGGCTTTTGCGGCGGCTCCGGCCAATCCAGGCAGCGCCAGCCCTCGCCCGACAAACTCGGCCGAGACGCGGAGCTCCTGCTTTTGGCGATGATGCGGCTCGATCTGGAACGCCGCGGCTCGCCGTCCACCGAAAGGTCCGGCTGCGAGCCGCCCTCTTCAGAGAGCACGGCCCGAGAGAGTACGGCCTCGGGAACCACGGCCTTGCGCACGACCCCGGTTTGGGGCTCGGGACGGCTAGAACGTTGAGCCGCGCTCTCGGATTCGCGAGCGCGTTCAATGACGGCGGGCTTCATCGATCAGACCTCAGTCGAAGGACCTCGGGGTAATGAGGGCCGCGCGCCTCGCGGGGGGTCGAGACACCGGACACTCACTTTTCGACGCCGCTGGTGCGGCTTCGAGCTTGCTCTAAGCGGGCCTTCACGCGGCCTTCCAAGCAGGGCGCGTCGCTCGCGCTCGGACGCTACACATGTACCACGCGTGGCGCGCCGAGCAAGTCGGCTCCGCGCTTATGAGCACGCCGCGAACGTAGTTCGAAGCCAAACAGCGTTGATCTGTACCAACGCTGCACCGAGCCGTGTACCGAGCTGTGTCCCGAACGATGACGCGCCTCGTGCGTGCCCGCTCGCGACATTCTATCGCAATCAGATATTGTCGCGCTGATGCGAAAAAGGTAGGTCGGAGTGCGAAGCGATCGAGGCGAGCCAGGTACGTCAACGGCGTTTGTGGACAACTCGCTTGGCAACGATTGCTTTGCATCGATGCAACTGCCCACGTCGTAACTTCGACCCTGCCCGCGACGGGAGCGTGCTTCGCCAGCTCGTGCCATGAGCTGGCTCGTAGGCGTCAGCCCTTACTGATCGACTTGGGTGCGCCGCTCGCGAGGATGCGCCGGTCCGGCACTACCGTGCCAACCGACCGACCTTGCAACTGGACGAGGCGCGCGGCGGCAGCTTCTCCTCCCCGCTGACCCAAAGCGGTCCAAATCATGGCGAACGGCGCGGGCGACATGGTATTAATTCGGGAGCGTCCTCGCGGACGGCGACCGACCCGGAGAGTTCGAATGCCCCAATGCAAGTCCTGCGGCGACGAAGCCGACGAGCTCCAGTCGGTCAAGATCGACGGCAAGAAGCTGCGCGTGTGCGAGAGCTGCGCCGACCAGGCCAAGGAACAAGACGCCATCGCAGAAGCCAGCGAGTCGGCGGTACAAAGCATGATGGGGTTCAAAGGCCGCCGCTGACCGTGTTCCGTTCCCGATCTCCGCAACGACCCGTATTGCTGGCGCCCGACGCGCCGGCTGTATTTCCGGATCCGCGGCGCGGGGATGACGAAGGCCTGGTCGCGATCGGCGGCGGGCTCTCGGTCGAGCGCTTGCGGGCCGCTTATGCGAGCGGAATCTTCCCCTGGTACAACGAGGGTTTCCCCGTGTTGTGGTGGTCCCCAAACCCGCGCGCGGTGCTGCCAGTAGAGGATTTGCACGTGTCGCGCAGCCTCGGGCGGAGGCTGCGTCGGCGCGACTACGTGGTCACCTGGAACCTGGCCTTCGCGGACGTGATCGCGGCGTGCGGCTCCGAACGCAAAGGCGGCACCTGGATCGTCTCGGAGATGCGCGCGGCCTACCAACAACTCCACCACAAGGGTCACGCGCACAGCCTCGAGGTCTGGCAAAGCAACCGCCTGGTGGGCGGCCTGTACGGCGTGCAATCTGGCTCGTTGTTCGCCGCGGAGAGCATGTTCCACCGCGTTACGGATGCCTCGAAGATTGCGGTCGTCGCGGCTTCGCGCAGCCTGGCGCGCGCCGGCGTCGATCTGTTCGACGTCCAATTCGCGACGCCGCACTTGCGCTCGCTCGGTGTGAAGGAAATCTCCCGCAACGACTATCTGGATCGAGTGGCGCTGGCTCGCACCCGCACCGTCGACCTCGCGCGCCTGCGCGTGACTGTCGACGAGTGAGAGGGCGCTCCGACCGCGTCAGCGTGGAGCGAGTCGATTCCAGAGCCAGAGCGCGAACGCGGCGATCACGAATGTGACCGTCAAGTATGCCCCTAGTCGAGGCAATGGCGGTGGCCCGCCGAGTTCGCGTTCGAGGCGCTCCACCACCTTCGGCAAATCGGCTTCGCTGAAGGCGCGCTCTGGAATAATCAGAAAGGTGTTCTGCGACACCCACACGAGCAAAGCGCGCTCGGTGCGATAGAAGCCGAACAGGCTCGGCCAACGATAGTGGCTCTGGGAAACCTGGCTCGACACGATGAGCGCGTCCGGACTGAGTGTGTACTTCAGGCCTCGCGCCGCGCTCGGCGTCCGCGCAAACCAACGCGACGCGATGTGTTCGGGTGCGTTGTGCAACGCAAAACACAACGCGCCGAAACCGAAGAGCGCGAGGCCCGAGCGAAAATGAGGTGTGAGCATCAGGGCGATACCACCGAGACACGCCACCGCTCCTATTGCCGTCGCAAGACGAATCAGCCCTGCTGTTCTCGGCTCGTTGCGCACCGCATGCGCAAAATCAGAGAGCTCGAGCACACAGCTCCCAAACGAGCTGTCCTCTAAGTAAAGGCCGGGTCGAGGTCTCGCGGGCACGAGCGCGTTTCTCGAAGTGCCACCATCCGGGGCGAGTCTGCAAGGTGTGGCCTTGTCGCACCCGGACGGATGCGCGGCCGGCTGCACTGAGCTCAGTCGATGCGGAAACTCGATACGGAAGTGCAGAGCGAGCAGCGGCACCCCGAGGGTGCGGGCGGGTAGCTTTGTTGCTACGCCGTAGTATCGCTTGCTATACGCTTGCCGGGCGCGGTTTTCCCGCGTGACGGCGCCGAGGAGTAGGACCGTGAAATACCGAGAGGGCTGTGTGGGGTTGAGTCCAGAAGCGCGCCTGGGCGTTCTGTGCCTCCTGGTTTGTGGTTTCTCGAGCGTCGCCGGCTGTGCGACGGAAGACGTCAACTCCGACGCCATTCGGACCCAAGGCATTTTCGTCGACGCAGTCGCCGTCGCGCCGGGTGACGCCACCACCATCGTCCGGGTGCACCTGACCGTGGGTGGAGACGACGGCACCGAGGTCAACCTGGTTCCGCCCGACACCCTCGTTGCGCTGGTGGACGAGATGTCGTCACCGTTCGAAGCGAACGGCGACGGTCGCTACGAGGTGACCCTCAATGGTGACGCGGCGACCGAGATCGAGGTGCGCTTGGAGCGCGGGGCGGACAACGATTCGGCCGGAGTGAGGGGCCTGATGCCCGAGCCGTTCGCGATGCAGCTGTCGACGGACGCGAGCGCTGGCATTGGGCGCGGCCTTCCGATCCTCGTCCTGTGGCAACCGCCGGGCAACGCGCGGACGACAATCCAGTGGTCGGTTGAGGGCGATTGCATCTGGTCGGAGTCCGGCATCACGCCGGACGATGGCACCATGACGCTGAACCCCGACTCTCTGAAGGTTCGGGGCACGCAGGCGGGCGACGAGTGCGAGGTCATGTTGACCCTGGATCGAATCAATGTGGGCAGCGTCGACCCGGTTTTTGTGCCGGGCACCACGTTTCAGACGATCCAGCGCCGCGCCGTGCGCTTCATCTCGACGCCCGCGCCAGGCGAAGTACCGGGTGAGTCCGGCTACCCAGACGCTGGCTAACAAAACCGTCGTAGCTGAAAAATTCACGGCTCCGAGCGGGCCGGCGTAGCGCGGCCCAGGCGTCAATCGAGGGCTCGGGCCTTGACCCGTCTCCGAACGCGAGTATCAAGGCTAGCCACCCCTCCCTAGCCGAGTCGCCCCGTGCCCCGATCCGCCCTTGCCTATCCGGGCATACGTCTGAAGCCGCCCTCGACGGGCTCTATCTTCGCGCTGACGTGCGCGTTTCTGCTCGTTCTTGCCAGCGGGCTGTGGAGCCGTGCGGCCTGGGCTGGCCCGAGCGACAACAAGGCAAAGAAGGCCATCGTTGACGCGATGGACGAGTACGCCAAGTCGAAAGACGTGGACAAGGCCGACGGGCGGTTGCTCGAAGCCATCTCCGTGTGCGGCAATGACTGCAAGGCCAGCGTGCTGGCGCGAGCGTGGATGTACATCGGCCTGGTCAAAGGTGGCGGCTCCAACGACTGGGACACGGCCCGCGAGGCGTTCTCGGTTGCACTCGGGTTTGACGAGAAGCTCGAGCTCGATCCGCGCTTCTTCTCGCCCACCGCGCAGGCGCTCTTCGACGGCATCAAGGGCAAACTCGGCAAGAACGCGCCGGCAGAAGTGGTGCCCCGCTTCGAAGCCGGCACGCAGATGGGTTGCTGGCCTCTGGTGCAAGAAGTCGAAACCCACCGGCCCATTCCGGTTTCGTGTTCCACGCGCGTGCAAGGGGTCGACGGCGTCGTGCTCAGCTACCGCGAATACGGTGCCAACAACTGGACGCGCATCGACTTGAAGCGAGAGGGCGATGACTGGCGCGGGGAGATCCCGTGTTCAGCGCTCGTGCGCGCCGGCACCTGGGGCATGTACATCGAGGCCAAAGACGCGCGTGACAATCCGCTCGAGCGGCTCGGTTCGCGCGATCGACCCATCGTGTTTCAGGTCGTCGAGAAGTCCGAGGAGCCGCCGCCGTCGCTGCCCGGGGAGCCAGCGCCCGACAAATGCGTGGCCACCGCGTATTGCCCCGAGGAAATGATCGGCACGCCCGCGTGTGATGCGCTCCAAGGCGGCCCCTCGGCGCCGACGAAAGACACGAACTGCGAGGAATCGAAGGACTGCGACCTGGGCATGGAGTGCGTCGAAGGCAGCTGCCGAGCGCCCGGCATCTGCACAAAAGACGCTGACTGCCCTGACGATGGGATCTGCCAGGCGGGTTTGTGCACTGAGCGTCCCGGCGGCGGTCGCCGTGATTGGTTTGGCCTGCACTTCGGGACCGACTTCGCGTCGCTCGGTGGCGCGGACGACGTGTGCCGCTCACCGCCCGGTGAATACGCCTGCTTCGACGGCAGCGATACTTACGAGGGGACGCCGCACCCCGGCAGCGGCGGTACGGTAGCGGGCGGCCTGCACATCGGCACCATGCGGGCCATGATGTCATACGAGCGTTTTCTGCTCGAAAACGTGAGCCTCGGCGTTCGCTTCGGATTCGCTTTTTCAGGCGCGCCGGACGGGTTCTTCCCGCTCCATTTCGAGGGCCGCGGCACCTACTATTTTGGCGACGTGACGAAGGGCCGATCGAGCTTTGTGCCGTACGTGGCCGCGGGCTTCGGCCTGGCTCAAGTCGACACCCGCGTTGAAGTCCAAATGGTGGACTGCAAGCCGGAGAGTGTGGACGCATGCCAGGATACGCAGGGCGTCAACGACGGGCTGATCGACGACCCCGCTGACCCCAACGATGACGCCGACACCGCTCGGTTGACCACCCTTTCGGCTTACAAATCACTCGGCAAGGTCTTCGCCACGATCTCGCCTGGAGTGATGGTGTCGTTCTCGAAGGAGCTCTCCGGAGTGGCCAACGTGGGCGTCTTGTTGATGACCGAAGAACGGCGCTCGACGTCGATCATCTTGAACCTGCAGCCCTCGCTGGGCCTCGTGTTGGGCTTCTAGCGAGCGCACCAAACCGCGTCGGTGAGGAACCGCAATGCGCTACGGCTATTTCGACGACCAGAAAAAAGAGTACGTGATCGAGCGGCCCGATACGCCGCGGCCCTGGACGAATTACCTCGGTAACACCACCTACGGCGCGATCATCACCAATAACGCCGGTGGTTACAGTTTCTACAAGTCGTCCGCGCAGGGCCGCTTCATGCGCTACGGCTTCAACAACGTGCTCGATCAGCCGGGGCGCTATTTCTACCTGCGCGATCAGCAGAGCAGTGAGTTCTGGTCATCGAGCTGGCAGCCAGTAGGGCATCCGCTCAGCGAGTATCAGAGCCGCTGCTGCCACGGCACCGCCTACACGCGCATCGAGAGCGAATACGCGCAAATTGGCACGGAGACGACCTACTTCGTGCCACTCGACAGCGCGTTCGAGGTCTGGCTCCTGCGAGTCGAAAACCGCGGTTCGAC
>JAYWEH010000626.1:0-3201 GCA_043780025.1 Deltaproteobacteria bacterium | reverse complement strand
ATCGAAAACTCGGCGGAGCTGGGTCCGCTCAAGCTCGCCGTGACACCCGACAACGCTTGATCACCGTCATTGGATACGGCGAGTTCGAGCACGCTGCGTGCACCCTGAACCACGCTTCCGAAGTCGACACGATCGGCCTCGACACTGAGTCGCGCAGGCGCAGAGCCATAACCCTCCAGGTTCAAACTAACGCCGCTGCCGTCAGCGCTGCGCGCTGTGAGTGTCGTTTCTGCAATCCCTCGCAGTATCGGTGCGAAGCGAACCCGCAAGTCACAGCTACCGCCGGCTGGCACCTCGGCTCCGGCAACGCAATCCGAGCCTGCGGGCTCGAGCAACTCGAAGGCTCCGTTGTTGAGCGTCGCCTCCAGACCGTCGATGGGCGTTTGCCCGGGATTCAAGAGCCGAAACGATTGAGTCCGCTCGCCGCCGAGAGCAACCTCGCCAAAATCCGTCGTGGCGCCAGGCGCGGGCTCCAGGATGGCGGTGCCGACGGCAATGCCAAATCCAGAAAGCGGGACGTCGAGTTGCTCCGTGCCCACACCCAAGTGCAGGTTAGCCGAGCGCAGATCGAGTTCGCTCGCCTGAAAGACGAGCGAGATAGCGCAGGGCTCGTCGGGAACGATACCGTTCGTGCAGTCGTTCTGCACGACGCTGAAGTCGGGCATCGCGTCGCCCCCCAGCGAAAGCTGAGGAGCCGGCAGCGGCCCCGAGCCTCGGTGCAAGAGCACGACCCGCGCGGGGGCCGCAAAGCCGAGCGGTACCGGCCCGAAGTCAATCGCAAGAGGGGTGACCGTCAAGCCCTCCGCCTTGGCCTCTCCTTTCGGACTACCCGCGTTGCCACTGTCGGGCTCAACAGCCGCGTCCGGTTGGAGCTTCAAGGTCGCAAAAGTACGCTGAGTCCCCTCGCAGGCAGTCAGCAGCAACATCCCTGTTAAGCACCCAAGTATCCGGATCATTTCAAGTTCCCCAACCAACTCGGGCGTCAGTCTGACGCCGTGAGACATTATTCGACATTGGCAATCGAGCCAAGCCGTCCCTGCTTGTCGTCCAATCGAAGACCCGAGTTGCGTGATCTTTTGGTCTTTCGCGCCCCTGTCTACAGCCGCCTGCGGGTGCAGCGTGCACTACTCCGAAGGTGCGGTGCGCCAGGGGCTGCCGAGCAACGGCGGTCAGCGTTCCGCAGGATCAGCACCCGGAAGACAGCGCCCACGCAGCGCACAAACACGAACGGCCCGAGCTGTTGTTCAGCTCGGGCCGTTTGAGCGGATTCTCCCGCTTTGTTCTTTGCGATGTCTCGCGCTTACGGATTCACGGCTGCGGTGAACTCGTCCACGCGGAGCCCGGCGCCGCCGCCCCAGATCTCGAAGCCCGCGAAAACGTCCGTCAGGAACAGTTGATCGCTGAACGTGAAGCCGTTCAAGCGACCGCTGCCACTGCGGGCCACCGCGTCCTGGATGAAGAGGTTGAGGTCCGCGGA
Organism: Deltaproteobacteria bacterium; assembly: GCA_043780025.1. Lineage (GTDB taxonomy): Bacteria > Myxococcota_A > Polyangia > Polyangiales > Polyangiaceae > SZUA-265. The sequence continues at coordinate 1,724 of JAYWEH010000626.1, read as the reverse complement.
GAAGTTCCGGACCGTCCCTGGCGCGACGTAGTTGATGACGGGGTTGTTGGCATCGGGACCATTTCCGCCTCGCCGCCCAACCCAAAGGTCCCAGGTGCCTGCCACGCCTGCAACGGTCTGTCCCGTCTGGAACGCCTGGTTGTTGGTGCCGATCGGGTTTCTCTGAGCGGGCTTGTGCGTCCAGACCATGAGAAACGCCGACTGCGCCGTGTCGTATGCGCCGTTGGGCTGGGTGGCTGCGAACCACACGTCGTAGGCGGCGTTATTGTCGCCCATGTTGCCGCTGATGTTGAACGTGGTCGGGAGGGTGTTGATGTCGCTCACGCGGATCGGCAGGTTGTCTTGTCCCGAGGTCGAGCCGCCGTTGACACCGCTCGTGGCCCCGTTCGCGCCGATGAAGATCGACGGGAACGATGCGGGCGCGCCATCGCCGGTCCCGCCCGCCGTCTGGCGCAGAATCTCGAAGCTGTTGCCCAAGTAGCGCAGCTGCTGCGAGCCGTCGCTGGAGTTCGCGCCCCAGGCGTTGTTGTTGATCACGTACGATCGTCCGTCGCGACCGACGACGACATCGCGATCGGCGGCGCCGGAGATGGTCGCGGTGATCAAGCCCGCGGGCAACCCGAAGTTCTCGGGTGCCTCGGCCGCAGTCGCGGCATCAGCAAATCCAGCGACGCAGATGTTATACGGAACCGGCGTCGCGTCGTCGCCCGGTACCGTCATGACCACCGCCGACAGCGGCGTGCGGTTGTACGGAGTCTGCGGAGTGCCGCCGACCCAGCAGTTGGTGACGAAATCCTCGTACGGGATGTGCGCGGGCGACAAGGCCGTCGTGAGCTCGGCACACCAGCGCTGACTGGCATCGGTCTCTCCGTTGGGACCTTGCAGCTGAATGCGTAGCGTGCTGCCCATCGAGTTCGTGAAGCGGACCGCGACGCCCGTCGACGTCGGAACGACGGTGCCGAGCGGGGCCTCTTGACCCTCGACCGGCCCAAACTGCTCTTGATTGATGTTGAAGCCGAGCAGAGCGACGCCTTCATAGCCACCCGTCATCGTCCCCGGATCGTTCGGATCCGGGCCGACCGAGCCCTGCAAGCAGAAAGGCGAGTTAGGGGTCAGGGCGGAGAAATCGAGCGGCGTGCGAGTGGTGCCGATCCCGAGTTCGTCATCACCCGACCAGGCGTAACCACGCCAGGGTCCGCTGACGAAGTACCCGCCCGGCGTTTCCCTGGGCCCGGTGTCCTCTACGACCGGGCCCGCGCCCGCCGTACCGTTGGCGCTACCACCCTGACCGGGGATGAACGTGGAGCCCGCTTGGCCTTCGCCAGTGCTGGAGCCGCCGGTCCCGACGTTGGGGATGCCGGTCGTGCCACCCTGGCCATTGACGTTGGGGATGCCAGTGGTCCCACCCGTGCCCTGATTACCAAACGGCACCACCGTGTTGCCGTCATCGCCCTCGGCTGGCGATGAGCACCCGGCTGCGCCGAGCAGCGCCACCGCCCCGGTGACGAGAAGCGTGAGATGACTGTAATTGCGCATGTGCCTGAAGCCTCCAGCCCGACGGGGCGCGATGATCCGCAGCCCTAATGTGCTCCGACGGGAGCATGCGAGAAATTAGAGGCAGAGCGGCTCTCGAGCAACCCAAATTCGGCTGCGATTCCAAGGATCGCGGTGTGCTGTCTCGAGTTAGAGCAGCGCCGGCGGCGAACACTCTGCGGGCAGCGCGT
>JAYWEH010000625.1:0-7587 GCA_043780025.1 Deltaproteobacteria bacterium | reverse complement strand
CCATTTTCCAGGGCAGCCTGAAAGGCAAACGAAGCGCGCGGAGAGTTTTGTCACGGCAACGCTCCAACAGTTGCCAATGGCTCACCCTCGATTGCGGCGCGGCCTGGGCACACGGCCGGCGTTGCTGAAACCGACACCACGACTGGAGCGTATCCCATAACTTCCTGGCTTCAAAACGACGCCGCCCGATTGGGAGGAAGTCGTTTTTGGTCCCTCGAGAACTGCGCCCTCGTTACGGTAGGGTGCCCCGCAGTGTCAACCTCCAGAGACCGGCGAACGAGGCCTGCAGGCTGGGCCATCGCGCTCGGCTTGGCCGTGGCCCAGCTCCATTGCGAACGCTCCGCGGGCCTCGAAGAAGTGTTCGAGCCGCCGCGCCGGATCGAAGCGCGGGAAATCGCCATCGCCCCGGAGGCTGAATACGAAGTCTCACCGGAAAGCCACGTCAAATTCACGCTCGGTCCGAACCAGCGCCAGGCGCGGGGGCGGCTGGGAGTCACGCGCGGTCGCTTGCGGGTGGCGGTCGACAATCTGGTCACCGCACGCGGAAATCTAACGTTTGATCTGGCGGGACTGGCATTGGATGAGACCAGCTACACCGACGAATCCGCGGATCGTGCGGAGCCAGGCTCCTTGACCGAACAGTCGCTCAGATGGCTCGAGCTCGATTCCGCAGCTGCGCCCAGCCGACCCGATTGGCGGTTCGCGCACGTTTCCCTGCTCCGCCTGGGCGTCGCGGCGATCGCTCGCGCGCGCGACGGGCAGCCCGTGCCAGCACCCGAGGGCGCGGCGCGGCGAGTCGAGCTGCGCGCCACCGGTGAGCTCGAGTTGCACGGCATTCGCGCCCCGTATACGGCCGCCCTCGTGCTCACTTTCCATTGGCCCGAATCCGCCGACGCTACCGGCCCCGCGGAACGCATCGAGCTCGAGACACGCGAACCGGTGCTCATCGATTTGCTCGCGCATCGAATTGCGCCCCGGAACGCGCGCGGTGAAGTTCTGGCCGAAAGCCTCGCCGAACTCCAGAAGCGCCCGGCCGGCGACGCTCGGATCAGCGTGCATTGGACGGCCCGGCTGCGCCCGACGAACGAAAGTACACATCAAAAGTAAGGACTTGGTACGCTGGCCGGGGATGGCCGCCGAGAGTCCGCTGGACCACTCCGAACTCCGTCACATCGAGCACAGCCTCGATGAAGGCAATACGCATGACGCGGCGACCCGCCTCGGCTTGCTCGGAGACGTGATCGGACACAAGGACGCGATCGACTTCTTGACCACGCGCTTGTTGTTCCAGCGCGGCCGCATCGACGCCCACGGCGCTGCCGATCGGTTGAGCGCAATCCTCGAGCGCGTGAAGAGCTTCCCCGAAGCCGAGGAGTGGCTCGAAGAGCTGGAGGCGCGGACGGAGCGCAGCGTGTTATCTCAGCCCGTTTTCCCCGACCCGCCCGGCGACGAGTTCGACCCCGACACGGAGATCCCCAACACGGAGATCCCGGGACCTGGGCGCACTTCGGCGCCGCCCGCGTTCAGAAACTCCCCGCCGGATCGCCACCATCCCTTCGTCGACGAAACCGACGACGATGTGACCCCGACTGAGGCGGAAGGCGAAGCGCTCGACCTTGGCGAAACCAAACGCGCGAGCTCCAGGCCGCCACCGCGACCCGACTCGCGCGCCCGCAACTCCAAACCTCCGGCTCCTGCCACACGGCCCGAGCTCGCACGGGGGCCGCAGCGTTCAATACCCCCGGTCACGACCCCATCGCGACAACCGCGAGCCTCGGACCACATGGGCTCGGAGCCGCCAACGCGGCCCTCACATCGAACGTTCGACAGCATGGGCGCCAAATCACAGCTGGCCAGCGATGCGGGTCGCTACCGTGGTCCGAGCGCGAACGCGCCTCCCGCTGCACCGAGGAAAAGTCTCGCCCCCATCGGCTTGCGCGCTTCGGGCGCACCGCCGGGCGTGGATCGGCGCATCTTGGAGGCGCTGGAGCGACTCGAGCAGGGGCGCCCCGCTGAAGTCTATGCGTTGATCCCCGACGATCCCTTGCCGGATGAGCTCGATCCGGAGCTCCGCGCCATCCTTGCACGCGTGCTCCTGGAAATCCGGCAAGCCGAGCGCGCCGCCAAGGAAGCCGCCCTCGCCCTCGAAGAGGCGCCGGACAGCCCCACCGTTCGCCTGGCCTTCGTGTGGAGCGCCGTGCGCCACGCACGCCAGCGCGACGACGCCTGGTCGCTCGAACGTGCTTCTCGGATCCTCTCGCAAGGCAACCTCGGTGCCGCGCCCGAGACGGGCTTGTTCGACGCGCTCGGGGCGTGCATCGAGGCGCGCATCGGCACACCGTCCGTGGCCTTGCGCCTCGCTCAGCGCGCTCTGCGCTCGAACGCACAGCTGATCGACGGCCTAGCGGCGCTGGCAGAAGCCGCGGCCTCTTGCGGCGAGGAGCGCCGCGCCGAAATAGCATTGGAGCAGCTTTTCGCATTGTCGGAGCACACCGCAGAACAGCTGGCGCCGCGCCTGCGCCGCCTGGGCATCGGAGAGCTCGGCCCCACTTCCTCGGCCTCGGTCTGGCTACCGCTCGAACACACGCTGTCGAGCGGGGCTCGCGACGCCGCGCTTCAAGGGCTCGAAACCCTGGCGGGTGACGCCCTCGTGGACATGGCGCTCCGGCATTGGGAGCAAGCCGACAACGCCGCGCTCACCGCCAGTCAGTTTCTGAGCGAAGCGCCTGTGTTCAGACACTTCGGCCCTTACGATCTGTCGCTCGCGAGCATCGACCGCTTGGAGGCGGGCCTCGGTCTGCTCTATGGCCCCGGCCCGCGCGCACTCGACGTGGCCGGCTCCAGCCAGGCGCTCTGGCAGATTACGGGCCTCTATCTGGGCGAGAGCTTGCGCCAATCGTTCGACGGGCAGTGGCAAGGCAGTCTGGAGCACCTGCGCGACTCCGCGCTCCACGTTGCCGGGCGCGACGTCCACCCGTTTCAGATCCTGCGCCACCGCATCGCGCACGGCAAACACGCGCGACTGCGCAGCTCGCTCCGAGAGCTGCTCGACAACGCGCCCTTCGAAGCGCAGGCCTTTCGCTCAGGCCGCGACTTTGCGCCTCCCACTCCCTGGGGCGACAAGTCCTGGCCGAGCCTGGACGAGCTACCTCGGTTCGGCCGCGCGCTGAGCCACTCCGTTGTCGCTCTCTACGCCTTCGAGCAGTGGAAGATCAGCCTGGATCGCGGGACCAACAGCTTGAGCGCGATCGACAGCTACCTCGAGCTGGTGGTGCCGTCCGACGCACCCCTCGCCGCGAACGCGCGCTGGGCCCGCTGGCTGTGCGTGGTGCTCGGTGCCTACCTCGGCGAAGTGTTGTGCCGCGATTTTGGAGGCACGTGGGCTTCGCAGGAGCGCCGTGACGCTCGCGCATTCGCCGTGCGCATCGGCGATCGCGAGATCGCGCCGCTGGCCGTGGTGCAGGGCCGCGTGACGGGTGAGCAGCCGGTCTTGCTCTCGGAGTACGCCGCCAATTTGCGGCCCCACGGCAGCCCCCTATGACACCGGGTGCAAGCCTGAGCCGCAGCTCGGGACACCCTCCAGACCCGCCGGCTCACGGCCCGAAGGCGCACTGAGAAAGCCCTTCCCAGCACCAAACCAGTCTCCTAGACTGCCCGCGTTTCGCCGGAGGCGGCCGCGCCGATGGCCCCTTTGCTCCTCCTACCGCGCGACCAGCGCGCTGCTCCGCTTACTCAAAAAAAAGTCGTATCCGAGGCGGTGCTGACCTGCCTTCCCCCGAGACCGGGTGTTACGACGCCTCGACCGATCTTTCCCTGATCACGTGATCCCTCACCTCCGACAGAGCATGTTTGCCAAACTGCGCCAGATTAAGCTGCCCGCGCGGCTGAGCTTCCTTCGCACCGCTCCGGCCTTCCTCGTGCTTCAGGGGCTGTTGCTGGCCCTGTGCGCCGCTGTCCTCAACGTCTGGCTCAACGCACGCTTTCCCATCCCGACCAGCGTGAGCAGCCACTTCTTGCTGGCCGTGGAGGTCCCGGTCGCGTTCGCGTTCGTCGCCTTGCTGCGGCGGGTGAAGGTGCGACTCCCTTTTTGGTGTTTTGTCCTGGTCGGCGTGGTCGCGCTCCTGTGCCGGCTTTTCATGGCCGCTGACAATATTTCGCATCGGTACCTGTATCGGGATTTCAGGGTGCCGCTCGACGTGCACCTGGTGCCCGAATTCTTTCGGCTCATGTATGACACGAGCCCTGTCCGCGCCCTGGTCAGCTACGCAGCGCTGCTGATCCTGTTCTGTCTCGCCAGCGTATTCATCGTCGCTGCGGTGCTCAGCTACGTGCATCGCTCGTCGGAGCGAGTCGGCTTCCGGCGCCTGGTGATGGGCTTCTTGCTGTTGTGCACGGCGGCCATCGCCGGCCAAGAGCTCGGCGGCCCGACGCTGTACACGCGCGAGACGGCGCATCGGATCGGCCAAGAGATCGAGAACTTTGCGAAGTTGCCTGAGGATCGCAAAAAGATCCTCAAGAGCATCACCGATGTGGGCGAACGCATCGGCCCCGGCACGTGGTTCGACAAGCTGCAGGGCAACAACGTCTTGTTCTTCTTCATCGAGTCTTACGGCCGCACCGCTTTCGTCCAGCCCAGGCTGCGCGAGCTCCTCGTGCCTTACCACGAGGAGATGGCGAAGAATCTCGAGGCCGAGGGCTTCGTGGTGGCCTCCGACTTCCTCACCTCACCCACCTATGGTGGGTTCTCGTGGTTCGCCCACAACACGCTGGCCACGGGCGTCAAGATCATCAGCCACCTCCACTCCCAGCTGCTCGACGAGCAGGACCCCAAGAGCTTCGCGGACCGCTTCCGCGATGCCGGCTATTTGCCCATCTTCGTGGCGCCGGCCACGACGCGCCCCTGGCCGCGCATGGATGACTACTACGGCTTCCGCAATCACTACTACTCATGGGAGTTCGGCTACCGCGGACCGAAATACGGTTGGGCGCCCATGGCCGACCAATTTGCCGTGTATCACGTGCATCGCACCGAGGTCGAAAAGCAGAAGCAACCTCTGTTCATCGAGTTCGCGCTGATCTCGAGCCACGCTCCCTTCAATGATATTCCGAAGTACGTGGACGATTGGTCCACCATCGGCAACGGCGCGATCTTGTTCAGCGCCGGCCGCGATCGCTTCGATACCGGCTGGAGCAACCCGGTACAGATCCACGAAGGCTACGCGGCAGCGATCAAGTACGAGATGCGGGTGATTGAAGGGTATCTGACCAACTTGGTCAAAGACGATACGCTGGTCATTTTCGTGGGCGACCATCAGCCCCACCAGCAGGTGACAGGCCCGAACAATCTTACCTGGTCGGTGCCGATCCACATTGCCTCCCGCAACCCTGAATTTGTCGCTCCGTTCCTACGCCGCGGCTACATCCGCGGCATGGTTCCCGACCAACCCCTGCCTCATGTGGGCTTGGAGCGCTTCATGGAAGAGTTCCTGAGCGACTTCAGCACCCAACCACTGGCAGTACCGCCCGGGATCTGGCCGCCTATCGCCAAGCGACTGCAGGCCAAAGAAGCCACGCTGAGATGAACGCCATGTTGAGCTACAATCAGGTTCGATACCTGCTCGCGAAGCAGCCCATTGACGACCGAGCCCTCAATCGTCAGGTGCTCGGCTCGCTCGAAGCGGAGCTGCGCAGGCTCGGTCGGCCTCCCCGCGTGCTCGAGCTCGGAGCCGGCGTAGGCACGATGGTCTCTCGCCTCGCGGACTGGGGCGTGCTTACCCAGGCGGAATACACCCTGATCGATCGCGACGCCGAGAGCCTCGCGGCGGCGCGCCAGCACCTCGGCGAATGGGGCACCATCACGCGCTCCGACGCGAGCGGGATCCGGGTGGAAAAGGCACAATCAGCGTTTGACGTTCGGTTCGTGCGCGCCGACCTGTTCGGCTTTCTAGATGCCGAGGAGGCGCGCTCTCATTTCGACCTCGTGATCGCCAACGCGGTTCTGGACTTGTTCGATCTCGGGCCCACGCTGCCGCGCATCTGGCAGGTGCTCCGCCAGGGCGGTGCATATTGGTTCACGATCAATTTCGACGGTGAAACCTTGTTCATGCCGGAGCTCCCGCTCGACCAGGCCGTCATGGCGGGCTACCACGCCACGATGACGCGGGATGCCGCGGGCACACGCGCTGGTCACAGCCAGACGGGGCGGCGGCTGCTCACGGCTCTACCGGCGAGCGGGGCTTCTTTGCTCGCTGCGGGGGGGTCCGATTGGGTGGTTTTTCCGCGCGCCGGTGCGTACCCCGGTGATGAAGGGTATTTCCTGCACCACATCGTGGACACCGTACGCGGCGCGCTCGTGGAGCACGGCAGCGTCGAAGCCACCGCGCTCGGGAGCTGGGTCGAGGCCCGTCACGCGCAGATCGAGCGAGCCCAGCTCAGTTACATTGCGCATCAGTTGGACGTCTTCGGCAGCGTGCCCTGAGCTTCGCCGAACGTCGTCGGCGCGCCGTGGCCTTCGACGTGTCCCCCGTTCGTGCTCGCCACCGAGTGGGGGGCGCTTCGGCGGCGCGAGTCCGAAAGGACGAACGACACGTCCGGCGTCGTCTCCGCCTCCACGTAGATCTGGTACGAGAACATGGACCGGCTCAGGCGAATCAAGCCCAGGTTCACCCCGAGCGCCAACTTGCCGAGCCAGCCCTCACCGAAGACCTTGGGAAACGGAGCCGGCACACCCTTGATCGCCTTGATCCGAAAGCCCTCGTCCCGGAGCAGGCTGCTCAAGGTACGAAAAGTGAACAGCCGCGTGTGCGTGCGATCCAGGATCCCGGCCTTGCCGTAGTTGAACTGACCGAGCAACAGCATCAAGCGCTGGACGATGAAGGCGATGTTCGGCGTGGTCAAAACCACGAGCTTTTTCTCGTACCCAAACTGTTTGCGCAGCTGCTCGAGAAATCGCTCCGGATCCTTCAGGTGTTCGATCACGTCGAGCAACAACAATACGTCCTGGCCGGCGGCATCAAACTCCAGATCTCGATCCAGGTCTTGCGTGACAACCCGAACGTCGAGGCCTTGCACGTCGGAAGCGAACTGATCGACGACCGTGACCTGACAACCCTTCTCGACTAGCTTGCGCGCCAGCCCACCCGGCCCCGCCCCGATGTCCATGACGGCCGCACCCGGCGGCACCGCCGAGAGCGCGTAGGTGTGGCTGCTCGCGTAGCCGAGCTTCAAATCGTAGTGCGTGTTGCCGCTCGAGATCGGGTCGAAGCGCCGCTGGTAGCGCATACCGGAGCGGTGAGCCACATTTTGCAGCGTGGCCCACACCACGTTTTTTGCGTACTGGAGGCCGTTCACGCGGCTGATCTCGTCACCGTAGTAGGTCGGGATCGGCAGCTCGAGGAGCCGGGCCTTGGCGTTCAGCAGCTGAATGATGATTTCGGTATCGAAATGGAAGTCGTTGGCGTTGAGGCGAAACGGCACCCCGAGCAGTGTGCTGACCCGGTAGATGCGGTAGCCGCTGTGAAACTCGGACAGCTTGGTTCCGAGCAACGCGTTCTGGACGGTCGTCAAGATGCGGTTGCCCACGAACTT
>JAYWEH010000624.1:0-3204 GCA_043780025.1 Deltaproteobacteria bacterium | reverse complement strand
GCAGCGGCTGGACGTATTTGTCGATGAACACGTACTCGACGCGCGTCTCTTTGAGCAGCGTCGACAAGAGCGCCCAGCTGCGCGCCCGATCCAGATTGCTTGCGTTGGCGCGCCGGTACCAAACCGATTCGTTCAAATAGTAATAGCCGATATCGACGTCGCGCCCGGACTGGTGGCTCTTGTGCGGCTTGAGCCGCCCGCCACGCTTGGCGCTGAAATCACCGACGTACAGAACCGGTGTATCTTCGAACTGCTCGTTCACGCGCTTGATCGCGTGTTGCACGAACTGCACCGATTCGAGTGTGCCCCAGGCATGTTCTGGATCGGCGAGGATCCACAGATCGGACTCGGGAAACGCGAGGCTATTGATCAACGCGCCCCGGCTCGGTGAGCCGAGTGAGATCGAGCCGAGCGCCGCGGGATCGTTCATCGCTAGCAGCTCGATCTCGCTGTCGTCGAGCGCGGCGAGCGGATGCACCACGTCGATCTCCGGCGGCGCACTGCGGCCGAGCCAGAGGCGATCGGGTCGTTCGTCTTCGTCCACTTCGTCGAAGTCGACGCCTTCTGCGACGGCGGCCACCTCGCCGTCATCAGGGACCTCTTCCCACCAGGTGGTTGCGCCTGCCCCGGCAAGGGCGGATACCGCAGCGGCCAACAGGCCCATCAGCCAGGGATTCATTAGTGAGACACGATGCCAGCTTGGGGCGGCGCTGCAAAGCCCGCGTATGGGCCTTGAACGGCTTCTCCAGCACCAAGTTCAACAACAGATATCAGAGTTTGATGAGAGCGGACGGGGTGGCATTCAAAATCTGCCCTGCGCCCGTAATGTTACAGTGCACGCGGCGCATCCGCCTCGAGGCGCTTTTTCTTGGCTGCGGCGCACCGGCACGAGTCGATCATACGCACTGCCGTGCCGATTCCGTGCCGAACCTCATGGGGAGTCTTCGCGCCACCCGAGCCCACCCTGTCCCAACAGCGCCTGCAAGCGTCGACACTCGGCGCTGATCGCGAGAAGCGTGGTATGACCGCCGCGGTGGGTGACTGTTGCGACGACAACTCGGCTGAGCTTCGAGACGCTGAGCTTCGCGAAACTGAGCTTCGCGAAACTGTGATTCCCGAAGACGTGTCACCGGCGGTTCCGCGGACCGGTATGCGGCGCCACACGCCACTGTTGGCCACGATTGCCGTGGCGCTGTTGCCTAAGTGCCCCGCTTGTTGGTCGGTGTATGCGGGCCTATCTAGCCTACTCGGCCTGAGCTTCGTAGTGGAGGCACGCTATCTCTTGCCGGTCACGCTCGTGCTGTCCGGCTTGTTCGTGTACGGCCTCGTGCGCGAGGCGCGGCGTGGCTTAGAGGCGCGCAGGTCCGCACACGCTCGTGCGGGCGTCGCCGCGCTGATGGCAACGGGCGTGCTCACGGGCAAGTTTGGTATCGAGAGCCCTGCGTTGGTGTACGTGTGTTTGTTCGGGCTCGCGGTATCGGCGTCGCCGCGCCTCTGGCATGCCTGCGCCAGTCGGTTGGCTCGCGAGCGCCTGCCTCGAGCACTGCGTATCAGAACTGCCCCATGACCCCCGCATTGGGCAACACGATGGGGCCAACCGACTCGTCGCGACACGTCGGCTGACAGGCGCGCCTCAGCACCTCGCGGCTCAACGTCGCGTTCATCACTTCGAGGACGATCCCCCACCAGGCGGTTTCGCTCAGCACAAAACGCTTCTCCAGTCTCACGTCGGCGCGGAAAAATGGCGCCGCTCGCTCCTGGTCGAACACGCGCCGCTCGCCTAGGCTGCGACTGCCGGGTACGCCGCTGTAGAAGATCGCGCGCGCGCTCGCGAGCCAGCTCCGGCCCAGGTTGTAGTTGGCGCCCAGATTGGCGACGTGGGGTCGATCGTAACCATACAGCGTGTGCACGCGGCCATGGCTGCGTGTGGCGCGCGACAACGTGTACGACAACGAGCCGCCCCAATCCCCCGTCATACGACGTTGCAGCGAAAGCTCCAGCCCGACGGATTGGCCCGTGGAGCGCACGAACGCCTCCTCCGCATCGAGCTCCAGATCCTGATTTTGGCCGAACGGATCGGTGATGCCGAAGTGGGCGTTATGATAAACCGTGGTGGTCCCGCTGAAGGAAGCCGGCAACTCCGTGCGCACGCCCGCGCTGGTCTGGACACTGCGCTGCAGCCCACCGGGCAAGCCACCCACGGCGACGCCCGGTAACACACCGGGCACGAAATTCGGCGGCTGATCCGCGACGCCCAGCGCATGTTCGATACTGACCGACTCGTTGACGCGAAAGTTCGCGGCGAGCCGCGGGCTCACCCCGACCACGGAGCGCCCACCCGAGCTGTAGCGATCGACCCGCAGCCCCGGCGTCACTGTCACCCGCGGCGCCACGTCCAGGACCATGTCTAGCCAGGCGCCGGCCCCGAAGTCGTCGCGAGGCGGAAAGAGCCGCACGACGTCCGTGTAGTTTTCGGTTTCGACCGCCAGCGAGAGCTCATAGCTGTCGATACCCGCGTTCGCGCCGGCGCGCAGTAACGCGAGCTTGCTCAACTGACTACGCAGCTCGAGCCGCCCCGCGAGCGACAGATCGCTCGCCAGCCCTTGCGCGCCACGCGTAGCATCCGAGCCGAGGGTCACGGCGGCCCGCAGCTTGCTGCTCTCACCAAAACGTTGATCGAGCCGCAGATCGAGGCGATGGAAGAGCACCGCGCTCTCGCCCGCGCCCAGATCACCAAAGTTGGCCTCCTCATCCGTCACAATGCCGGGGCGAGCCGGTGGCGCCTCGGTCGCGGCGAAGTCATAGGCACCGAACGCGAACACGCTGATGCGAGAACGCGAGCTCAGGTCATAGCTGACCAGCGCCTGGTAGTCCCAGTAGGAAAGGTCGCGCGCGGGGCTGGCGAGCGAGAGCAAGAGCGCCGAATACGAATATCGACCGCCCAGGATAGCGTTGCCTCGGCCCCCCGCAAACGGCGCGTTCACGAAGGCCCCGGCATCGAACAACCGCACCGACCAGTAGGCACCAAAGTCCGGTTTGGGCTCGGTGAGGTCTGCGCTGACCACTCCGCCTGCAAAGCGCCCCAAGCTCGCTGGGTATCCGCCCGCGTGCAGCTCCACGCGTTCGATCAGCTCGGGATGAATCACGGATGGACCGAGGAATGCGTGAAACAGGAGGGGCACGCGGATGCCATCGATGAAGAAC
>JAYWEH010000623.1:0-3205 GCA_043780025.1 Deltaproteobacteria bacterium | reverse complement strand
CTGTGCGTTGCAGCGTGGTCTGAGCGAAATAGACGTCGCGCAGCCGCGACACGACCCGTTGCTGAACGGCCTCGCGGCCGCCGCGAACGATGCCCGGCATTGCCTCCACGATCACAAAGCGCACGACACCCGCGCTCGAACCGAGCGCGCCGATCACAATCAGCGCCCGCCGCGCTCGGCTGCGCTGGTACCAGGGCAGCAGACCCGCATCGCTCGCAGCACCGCGTTTGTGCCACAGCGTGAGCACCCCCAGAAAGGTCAGAAACGCGGCCGGCAAGGCCAACTTCGGCAACACCGCGGCGCTCAGCCCCATCATCGCCACGCCCACGGCGGCAAGGCCCGGACCTGCCGAGCCGCCGGGCCAGCGAGCGACAAAGCCGGGTGTGGCACGGGTTTCAGTCAAGCGGCTCACGATAAAACGCTATACTCCCCAGGCTCATAGGTCGTACAGGTTCAGTCTCCTGGCGAACCCGGGCGAGAGCACGATGGCACTTGCAGCAGCTCAATCCGTCTCGGCCCATGAAGATCTCGATCGGAAGCTTTGGCAGTTGCGCGAGGCCGCCGAGCGGTTCGCGCGCGAGCCGGTGCTGAAGAAGCTCGGCTGGCTGTATCAGGTGCGGGAGCGGGTGGCGCGCTCCGCCGAACACTGGGCGAAGACCACCTGCGAGCACGTCCACATCCCGTTTGACGAGCCGGTGGCGGGGGAAGCGTGGATCAACGGCCCCGGAGCAACGCTGCGCATGTTGCGCCTGCTCTCGATTTCGTTGGCCGAAATTCAGCGCTTCGGTGCACCACGCCTGCCCGGAAAGGCTCGCGAGCAAGGTGCCGGCAAGCTCGCGCTCAACGTGTTCCCGGGTGCGTTATACGATCGAGGGATCTTGCCGGGGACGCGCGCGGAGGTACGGCTCTCCCAGAAGAACGGGGAAGAGATCCGGCGCGCGAGCTTTTATCAGCAGAAGAACCCGGCGGGGCGCGTCGCCGTGGTGCTCGGCGCGGGCAACCTGAGCTCCATTCCGGCGATGGATGTGTTGCACAAGATGTTCGTCGAAGGCCAGGTCGTCATCCTCAAGATGAACCCGGTCAACGCCTACGCCGGCCCGATTCTGGAAGACGTGATGAAGCCGCTGATCGACCAGGGTTACCTGGCGGTCGTATACGGCGGCGCCGACATCGGCCAGGCCCTGTGCGAACACCCTCAGGTCGACGAGATCCACATCACCGGATCGGATCGCACCCACGACGCGATCGTGTGGGGCCAGGACAAGGCCATGCGGGACGAGCGCCGCCAGGCGGGCAAACCGTTGATCGAGAAGCGCATCACCAGCGAGCTCGGCAACATCACGCCCGCGGTGATCGTGCCCGGGGCGTATACCGATCGCCAGCTCGACGCGATGGCCGAGAACATCGCTGGCATGGTCACGCAAAACGCGTCGTTCAATTGCGTCGCGCTCAAGATGCTGGTGCTGCCGCGCGGCTGGAAAGGCGGCGAACGCCTGCTCGAAGGCATCCGCCGCGTCTTCAGCGCAGTGCCCTCACGCTACGCGTATTACCCCGGTGCGGAAGAGCGCTACCAGGTCCTGACCCGCGACATCGCCCGGGTCGAAACCTTCGGCCTGCGCCAGGGCGGCTGTTTACCCTGGACACTCGTGCGCGGTCTGGACGCGAACGACCCCTCCACGCTGCATTTTCGGATGGAACCCTTCTGCTGCATCCTGAGCGTGGTCGAGCTCCCCGAGTCGGAGCCGAGCGCGTTCCTGGCGCGCGCCACCCAGTTCTGCAACGACAGCTTGTGGGGCACGCTCAACGCGATGTTGTTCGTGCCACCCGCGCAGCTGAAAGATCCAGGGTTCGCCGCCGAGGTCGCCGCGAGCGTGGACCAGCTGCGCTACGGCGTGGTGGGCATCAACCAATGGTCGGCCGTCGGCTATGCCATCGGTTCGACCCCCTGGGGAGGCCACCCCTCGTCGACATTGGCCGATATACAGAGTGGTCAGGGCTGGGCGCACAACACGCTAATGCTCGACGACATCGAGAAGTGCGTCATCACGGGCCCGCTCGAGCCCACCTTCAAGCCCGTGTGGTCGCCGCTCCATCGCACTTGCCACAAGCTCGCCCAAAAGCTGTGCGCCTTCGAAGCGGACCCGGATCCCTGGCGTTTATCGAAGCTTGGCTTCGATGCGCTGCGCGGGTGACGTCGATTAGCGCGGCTCGCGGCGGTATTTGCGTCGCAGCGATTAACCGGACCGATAGCCGGCTCGCTACCCTTGTTATAAACGGAAAACGGCCAGGGGCGGCCGGACCAGCCATGGACTCGAGATGACGGAAGGGGGAGACAAAGCTCGCGCGGAGTTCCTCTCCGAAGCGCAGGAGCTGGTCGAGAACCTGTCGCGCAATCTGCTGTCGCTCGAACAAGGGCGGGCGGGCGGCGGCCGGGTCGACCCGGAGCACCTGAACGAAGCCTTCCGCAGCGTCCACACGCTCAAGAGTTTGTCCGGCTTGTTCGGCGACAAACACATGAGTCAGTTGTCGCACCGCCTGGAGGACGTGCTCGACGACCTGCGGCTCGGGCGTCAGCAGCTGAGTGACGCCGTGCTCGATCTGCTGTTCACGTCGGTGGACGTCTATTGGCAGATCCTGACCGTCAACGACGCTCACGAGATCCGCGGCGTGCAGGAGATCCTGGAGCGCCTCGAGAAATTGGCGCCCACTGCCACGAGCGAATCGGGTGACCTCGAGCGCTTCGAGATCGACCCGGGTCTGCTCGCCGTACTCACCGAATACGAAGAGCACCGCCTGCTGGTCAGCGTGAAGCAGGGCCTGGATCTGTTTTTGGTTCGCGTTCAGTTCGAGCTGGCGACGCTCGACAAGGCGCTCACCGAGATCAAGGACAAGGCCAAGCCGTTCGGAGAGGTCATCACCTATCTGCCGGCGGGCGAGGCGTCGAGCCCGGATCTGATCGAGCTCGACCTGCTGCTCGCCTCGAGCAGCGCCATCGAAGACATCCAGGCGGTCCTCTCCGACGAGCGCATCGAGGTGCGCCAGATCCCCAAACACAAGAAGGCGGCCGCTGGCCGTTCAGTCAAAGCCAACCCCGTCAAGACGGGCATGCCTGCTCGATCGCGCAGTACGGGTTTCGCCGCTCCCGTCAATTCCCCGTCGCCCCGGCTCTTGGCCGAAGCGGCGGAGGACGGGGGGATCCCGGAGC
>JAYWEH010000622.1:0-7596 GCA_043780025.1 Deltaproteobacteria bacterium | reverse complement strand
GCCGGTTCAAATCGGTAGCAAAGGCGGGAATTTCGATGCCCTCGCCCCAGCCGGGGCATTCGAAATTCCCATCGCTTCATTGGAACCGGCGTACTAGCAACCACTCAGCCCGGCGCGAGAGCGTCGTTCAGCCTCTCGCGCCACCAGCTCGGGTCGAAGCCGCGATTTCGAAAACGCGCGAGCACCTCCTGACGCTGGTCCGTGAATGCGTCCTCGGCGCGTTTGACGCCCACGCCGAGCGTGTGGTGCCCCTTCCGTTCGAGCTCGCCGCCTCGCTCTGCCATGACCTCACCCAGCGTGGTCAGGTCGTGATAGGTACCCAGCAGATTCTGGAGCGCCGTGGCGCGATCATACAAGAGTTGGAAATGTGACCCGAGTATCGGTTCAAAGAACTCGAGCGCGTAGCGGATCTCTTTACAATCGATGCGCAGCCTGTGCAGACGCTCGGGTTGCTCGCCGCCATCTGTCGAGGGTACTTGCTCGGCAGCGTCAGCGACCAGCCGCGCCAGCAGCGCGGTCGCAAAACCACGTTGCCCTTGCACACTCGCGAGCTCCGTGATCACGCCGCCGGCCGCGCGGCGTACGAGGCGGGACAGCGCGGCCTCATCCAGTTTGTGCAGCCGTTTCTCAGCCTTGGCGGCCACGGGCGCTCGCCGTTCAGCTAGCTGCAGCAGCAGATGCTCCAGAGCAGCGCGTTCCAGCTCGTGGGAAGTGGCCACGACGCGCTCCTCCAGCATCCCCACCTGCACATCCAGATCCCGGAGTGCACCCACCGCGCGCGTCACGCGCCGGAGCTGCTGCTCGAGGCGGCCGCTCAGTTTATCTCCCAGGAGCTCACCAAAGGTAACTCCGAAAGCACGTAAGCGCCGAGACGCCACGCGCAGGTCGTGAACGGCGTCTACCGATCGCTCTCGATGAGATGCCTTCAGCGATTGCGTGAGCTTCCCCAGTCGCTGCTCCACGAGAGCGCTCAGGTGATCAGCGAGCCCGAGGGGGCTCAGCGCTGGCTCTGTACTCATGGACCCTCAACGTTCGAGCATGATGGGCGGCAGCTTCAACTCGAAGCCGCCCGCGCGCAGCAATTCCGCTTCTTCCAGCAAATCGGCTTGAGCCAGGGGATGCGCTTCGAGCCATCCGGGCGCAAAACCGAGCTCCAACGAACGCCGGCCACCAGCGATCGTGACCTGACCGCCCTCGGCGCGGCCTCGGTGCAGCAAGGCGGACAGTCTGAGCAGGACGGTGAGGTGCTCCACCAAGCGCTCATTACCCGACAGGTCTTTCCACAGCCCGCTCGGAAACTTCCGCCGATGAGCGCGAACCAACGCCGCGAGCACGCGTTGCTCCTGTCGAGAGAAGCCCGGCATGTCTCCATTGGCGATCAAATAGGCGCCGTGTTTGTGATAGTGGCTGTGCGCCACGTCCAGCCCGATCTCGTGCAGGCGAGCTGCCCAAGAGCAGAACTCGCGCGAACGAATGGGCGGCAAGCTCCAGGCCTCGACCACCTGCGGCAATAGCGCGAGCAACGTGTTTTCGACACGTTGCGCTTGAGCTTTGTCGACATGGTAGCGATCCATGAAGCCATCCACGGTCGTGCTGCGCACGTCGTGGCGCAAGACGCGGCCCAATAGATCATTGAGCAGCCCCTCGCGCAAGGCATTGCTGCTCACCTCCATCGCATCGACTTCCAGCGCTTCCATGACGGCCGTCAGGATCGCGACCCCGCCCGGGAAGGTCGTCGCGCGGGAACGACTCAGCCCCTTCAAAGCCAGCCGCTCCACGCTGCCCGCGTCGAGCACCCCCTGCCATACCCGCTTCAGTGCGTCTCGCGTGATGGTGCCATTGCTCAGGCCGTTCTCCCGCAATACGCGTTCGACCGCTCGGATCGTACCCGACGCGCCCACCGCTGCGCTCCAACCCAAGCGGCGGAATCTCCCCTGCACTCGCTCGAGCTCCTGCAGCGCCGTGACTTCCGCGCGACGCATCCGCTTGGCGTTGATCTTGCCATCGTCAAAGTGCAACTTCATCATCGCGATGGAGCCCATGTATAGGCTCTCCAGATCGAGAGGCTGCGCCCGCTCACCGATGATCAGCTCGGTGCTACCGCCGCCGATATCCACGACCAACAGCCGTTCGTCGCTCGAAAGCCTGTCTCGCGTCACTCCGGAATAGATGAGACGCGCCTCCTCGATACCGCTGATGACTTCGATACCGTGGCCGAGCGCCTCGCGCGCTCGTTCGAGAAAGCCGTCCACGTTGCGTGCCACGCGCAGCGTGTTGGTGCCGACTGCACGCACATTTTCCTCCGGCAGGAGCCGCGCACGCTGACCAAATCGCTTCAAGCATTCGAGGCCTCGCTGCTGAGCGACTTCACTGAGAAGACGCTCCGCGTCGAGACCCGCGCCAAGCTGGACCGCCTCTTTCATGCGATCGACGATCACCGGCTGACCCTCGACCACGCGACCGAGGATCATATGGAAACTGTTCGAACCGAGATCGACAGCGGCGAGCGTGGCGCCTTCCGGACGAGACGACGGCTGAGCGCTTGGAGGCTGAGACAGCGGCGTCATCAGCTCTTGCCGCACCTCTGCATCAGAGCCGCCTCGAGATGGCAGGAGTCATGAGCCACAACAACCGGCCGCGCTCGGGCCCGGGCGTATCTTCAAAGCGTAACAAACAGGCGCCTCCCTTGCGTAGCGCGAGGATACCATTGGTCGAGCCGGTTAGACACCAGCTCACCCAACTGCTGAGATGCGGCTCATGCCCAACCAGCGCCACCACGCTCGCGGAGGGATGCTGCGCCACCTCTCGCGCCAATTCTTCTGGATCGGCGCCGGGCAACAATGCCTCACTACCGGCGAACTGCAACCCCGGGTACCGCCCCTGCAACAAGGCTGCCGTCTCGACCGCACGACGCCAGGGGCTTGTGATGATCACCGACACGTCGGGAACGCGGAGGGCGAGCCCGCGCGTGACGCGCTTCATGCTCGTCCGCCCCGCCTTCGTGAGCGGGCGGTCGCGATCCAACATGCCCGCCTGTTTCGCCTCGACCTTGTCCACCGCCACCGCGTGGCGTACCACCAGGACGTCCATCGTTCTCCTCCCGCCAGCTTCCGCCCACAGTCATGAAGTGCTCTTGCGAGTTGAATCGTTCGGCCCCCTCCTCGGATGGACGCTGATATGACCCATCCGAAAGCAGTTGCCAGGATTTGGCGCTGTCTTTCAGAGAAACCCGCAAAATGCTGTCACGAACCTTGGCCCGAAGCTCCGGATCCTTGATCGGGAATAATACTTCGACTCTTCGATCGAGGTTGCGCAACATGATGTCGGCGCTGCCGAGCAGGAGCTCCTCGTTGCCGCCATTGGCAAAATAGAAAATCCGCGCGTGCTCGAGGAAGCGGCCCACCACCGATGTCACGACGATATTCTCGCTCAGGCCCGGCACCCCCGGCCGCAGGCAACACCTGCCACGCACCTGCAGCTCGATCTTCACGCCCGCGGCAGAAGCCCGGTGCAGTGCGTCCATGATCGCGTCGTCCGATAACGCATTGCACTTCATCGCGATGTGTGCCGGCAAGCCCGCGCGCTGACAGGCGATTTCCCGATCGATGCGCGCGATCAGATGAGATCGCATGGCCCCGGGGGCGACGATGAGGTCCTTGTACTCCGTCTTCCCCGAATACCCCGTCAACCCATTGAACAGGTCGAGCACGTCACGCGCGATGTCCTGGTCACACGTCAACAGGCCGACATCCGTGTAAATCCGGCTCGTCACGGGGTTGTAGTTGCCGGTGGAAAGGTGGACGTACAGGCGGATTTTGCCGCCTTCGCGGCGGACGACGAGTGCCATCTTGGCGTGAGTTTTGAGCCCGACGATGCCGTAAACGACGTGCACCCCCGCTTCCTCCAGCTCCTGCGCCCAAACGATATTGTTCTCTTCGTCAAACCGCGCTTTTAGTTCCACGAGCGCTGCCACCTGTTTGTCGTTCTCGCGTGCCTCTTTCAGCAAACGCACGATCGGCGACGCCGGCCCCACCCGATACAAAGTCTGCTTGATGGCGATGACGTCCGGGTCCCGCGCCGCGGCCGCCAAAAACTCGACCACCGTGTCGAAGGAATCGTACGGGTGATGAAGAACGATGTCCTGCGCGGCAATGCGCTTGAAGAGGTCGTCCGAGCGCCTCGTCAAGTGCCGCACCGTCGGTACGAACGGCGGGAATTTCAGGTGTGGCAGCTCGAGGGATGCGAGCTGGCTGAGGTCGGCAAGGCCGAGCGCACCTGAGGTGGTGTAAACTTGATACGGCGACAGCTCCAGATTGACGGTCAAGATGTCACGGATCTGCTCCGGCATGCTGCCATCGATCTCGAGCCGCACCACCCTGCCGAAATGGCGCCGCCCCACGAGGTGCGAGACGGCCTCCAACAGGTCACCCGCTTCGTCCTCCTCAATCTCCGCATCCGCATCACGCGTGACCCGAAACGGGTACGAGGCAACCACCTCCATTTTCGGGAAAAGCAGGTCCAGATTGGCCGCGATGACTTCCTCCAGCCAAACGAAATTCGGCTCCGCGACGTTGAGTAGGCCCAGCTCCGCGTGCGTGTCGACCTGCTCTTCGTCGGGAATGCGCACGAGACGCGGTAGCGTCGCCGGTGCTCGCAAGCGCGCGAACCGCTCGGCCCCGCTCGGACCACGAACCACCACCGCTAGATTGATTGAGAGATTTGAGATGTGCGGAAACGGGTGGCCCGGATCGAACGCCAGCGGCGTGAGTGCCGGAAAAATCGACGCCTTGAAGTGCCGGCGTAAGAGCTTGCCTTGCTTCCGCTTGAGCTCTGCATAAGGCAGGATCCGGATCCCCGCCTCCCCCAACTTCGCGCTCAGGTCAGTACGCCACAGCGCCGTACTCTGCTCTAGGGTGGGCAGCAAATCGCTGCGGATCGTAGCCAACTGCTCACTCGGTGTGAGCCCGTCCGCGGACCGCTCTGCCGCCGCTCCCGCCATCTGCGTACGCAGCCCGGAGACGCGGATCATGAAGAACTCGTCCAGGTTGCTGTAAAAAATCGACAGGAAGCGGACGCGTTCCAGCAGCGGCGTGCGCTCGTCGAGTGCCTCCGCCAGGACCCGAAGGTTGAACTGCAGCCAGCTCAATTCCGGATTGATGAATCGTGCTGGCGCCGCCACCTGCCTCATCTTTTCTTTCATGTCCGTGACCACCGACCAAGACGAGGTTTCTTCGGTCACAAACTGCGCTGCTGAATCCACTGGTGCGCACACTTCGTTACACTAGCAACGAAGTGGTGAAGCCATTGTGACAAGAACGTGGCGCGGCGCCGTCGTCCAACACTCTGAGCGGCTCCGGTCAACCAACCGTTCTATTGGCTGGGTGATATTACTTATAGATCCGCATCGAATTGGCCTTAGCCGGTATCGACAGTCCTGATGCACGAAGCTGCCCTGAAGGGAGCCCTTGGCGACGTCGATCTTCTCTTCACCAAATTCATCGATGTAGGTCGTCCACGCCAACTGTGGGGTTGTCACAACGGCGCTCGCCCTGCACCGGCGCGTTATTTCCGGCCTCCTCCGCCGCTGGATTTCTGGCTGCGGGTGGCCTCGCTCACGAGCCCCGCCACCACGCCGACGTACCAGACGGCGCTCGACGAGTACGTCGTGCCGGGTGCTCCGGAGGCGAGCCCGCTGTTTCGTCGCTTCGTCCATTCGAGCTGGTTTCTTCGACGCATGCCCCCGCTCGCGACCGAGGTAGTCGATCCCAACGGGCTGCGCTTGCTCGAACGTTGGATCCGCGAGCTTCCGGCGCCGGGCACTGGTCACCGGCCATGAATCAGCGCTGGATGAATCTCTGGTACCGGTTCGCCACTCCGCCCTGGGTGCTCGGACCGCGTGAGCATCTGGTGCAGCTAACCCAGAGCGGACGCTTGCGGCCGTGTCGGATCGATCTGGGATGCGGCGAGGGAGACAATGCCATCTACCTCGCGCAGCGCGGCTTTGAGGTCAGCGCCGTCGACTTTGCCAGCGCTGCGCTGAACAAGGACCGCGAAAAGGCACGTCGCGCGGGCGCGCGCGTCACGTTCATCGAAGCGGACCTCACCCGGCTCGAGGGCGTCGCGGGAGACTTCGGGCTGCTGGTCGACTACGGCACCTTCGACGACCTGTCGGCGCGCGACCGCGATCGCTATCTGGAGAGTGTGCTGCCGCTGTGTGCGCCGCGGTCGCAGCTCTCGATGTTTTGCTTCGAGTGGGCGCCGCACTGGTGGGAGCGCGCTCTCGGTACACTCCTCGGCTCGAGCGGAATGGTGCGGCCCGGAAAAATCACCGCGCG
Organism: Deltaproteobacteria bacterium; assembly: GCA_043780025.1. GTDB lineage: Bacteria > Myxococcota_A > Polyangia > Polyangiales > Polyangiaceae > SZUA-265. Next base: position 1,261 of record JAYWEH010000622.1, on the reverse strand, counting down.
CTACGGCCACGCGTTTGATGTCGAGGTCGTCGATCGCGGCGGCACAGGCAAGGGCCTGTTCCCGCACACCGTCGTCTATCTGATGCAGCGGCGGGAACAGCAATGAACGAGATCGTCCTGCGCCGTGCCGTCACCCTGTATGCGCTCGCGGGTTTGCTGGTGGCGCTGTTGCTGGTCGTACTGTCGCGCCGCATCGGAGCGGCGCGCAGCGCCAGCTGGCTCGTCGTGCTGGGGCTCGGGATGCTCAAGCTCGAGGAGCCCGGGCTCACGCTCTGGTTGGCGCTTTCTCGCGCGCCCTCGGAGCGCGATGGAATGGCGGCGCTGATTACGCCGCAGGCTCGAGCGCATGTCCTCGATGCGAGCATCTTTGCTGCGTTGTTCCTGCTGGCCCTCGGCTGGCTCGCGCTAGACCCTTGGCCGCGCGGTGAGCCTTGGGCGAAGCGCGGGTTGTGGCTCGGCTGGCTCGCTTGCGCCGGGACCTTGCTTGCGACGGTGTTGTTCGTCTACTCCCGGGGCCTGCCGCTACCCACGCCGGGAGGCAGCGCTCCGGGGGCCGGGTATGGCTGGCAACCCCTGGCAGTGGGCCTGTTTGTTTGGGTGCTCGGGCTCGCGAGGCAACCTTCAGCCAGGGAGAAGCAGTGATGGTTACACGCATGCCGTCCGTCCTGGCACAGGCACGCATCCCACGGGCAGTCGTCGGATGTGCCACAGGTGTCTTCCGGGGTGTGGCGCGGACGCACTCGCGCGACGAGTCGTCCGCGCCTTCTCCCAACGCGCGCCGAGCGTGAGTTTGTGCGAGACCAGGCCCGCTGGGCCCTGCATCGCAAGCTATTCAGATGCCTTGCAGGCTGGTAGGTTGACTGCTTGCAGGATAAAATGGGCTCTCTCGTGCTAGCCGTTGGCCCGTGACGAGCGTGTCGCGCGCGCTACTCCGGTCGCTCGAAGCGCTGGCCAGACCATTCCTCGGGCCTTCGGGGCGGCACCTCGCGCTCGGGTTGCCCATCGTGCTGGCCATCTCCGTGTTCTACATGTTCATGGCGAGCGCGGGGACCTTCCGGGACCTGCGGCGTCAGAGCACTTACAATCTGATGGCCGAGGGCTTCGAACGAGGCCATCTGTACGTCCCTCAGAAGCCTTCCCCGAAGCTGCTGGCTCAGGAAGATCCGCTGCACCCTTCCAACAAGCCGCTGTGGATGTGGGACGCGACCCTGTACGACGGGCATGTCTATCTCTACTGGGGACCTGTTCCCGCTCTGCTCAC
>JAYWEH010000621.1:0-3207 GCA_043780025.1 Deltaproteobacteria bacterium | reverse complement strand
AACCTGCGCGCCAATCAGATCTTGCGCGAACTCGGCATCTTCGCCACCGGCATCTTCATGGTGCGCGCGGACTGGGACAAACACCAGTTCCAGGCGCTGTACGACTACATCAACACGCTGGAGATCGGCATCCCGCTCGTGACCATCTTGACGCCGCTGCCCGGCACCCAGCTGTACCGCGCCTACAAGAACCAGCTGATGACCACGGACTTGCGCCTGTTCGACCTGCTGCATGCCGTGTTGCCCACACGCTTGCCTCGCGCCGAATTCTACGCCGAGTTCTCGCGCTCGATCGAAGCGACAAAGAAGTCGGCACATCGCGCCATGAAAAATACAATCCTGGCGCGGCCCGATTTTGCGCTCAAAGCCGCCGCCAACTTTGCGTGGTTTTTCGTGCGGACCTGGCGCTACCAGTGGATTCATCGCGATCCGAACTCATTCATGCGCGACGAGGAAGGGCTGCTCAACGGCCCGGGCGCGCGCGCCGGCTTGACCCACCTGGATGTGCACTACCCCGACGGGCAAGAAGAGACGGCAGCGCCGCGTCCGGCGAGTGAAACGGGCAAGCTCGTACGCCTGCGCATCCCACACCGCATCTGGGCCGACGATCTGCCGGAGGCGCCGGCGCATTCGACCCCGCCTCCGGTCGAGGAACAGTCCGCGGTGGGAGCCGAGTGATGAGCGCCGCCAAACGATTTCTCGCCGGACTGCGCCACGAGATCGAGACCCACCCCGCGGTCAACCACCTATTTTTGAACCGGCTCGCCACGAGCCCGTTCTCGCGCCAGGACTATCGCGTCTTTGCCGAGAACCACTACCCGCTCGTGTGCGTCTTCACGCACTACATGGAGCGGCTCCTGGTGCGCGCTCCCGACAGCGACTCGAAGCTGTGGCTCGCCAAGGTGCTGGTGGACGAATACGGTGAAGGCTCGGAGGGCAAAGACCACTCGCAGATGTACGCCAAGTTCCTGGCTTCGGCGGGCGGCGATCCGGAGCGTATCAAGGCACAACGGGTGCCGGCGCCGGCGCACGCGTTCATCTCGTTGCACCGGCGCCTCGTGAGCGAGCGGCCTTTCCTCGAGGGGCTCGGCGCGGTGGGCCCCGGCCACGAGTGGGCGATCCCGAAGATGTTCGCCTCGCTCATCCCCGGGTTGCAGCGCGCGGGCTTCACGTCGGAGGAGATGGCTTATTTCACGCTGCACGTGGAGCAGGACGGTGACCACGGTGCTTGGCTCGAGGAGGCGCTCGGCGAATACGCAACCACCAGCGAGGCGTGCGAGCAGATCCGCCGCGGCGCGCTCCAGAGCCTGGAGGCGCGCTATCGGTTCTGGGATGGGGTGCAGCGCGAGATCGTGTTGTACCGCCAGCCGCGATCGGTGCGTCAAGACGGCGTGACACAGCGCTCGTTGGCCCGGGAGGTGCTGCTCACGGCGTGGGATGCGGTCCCCGGTTCGCACCGCCTGGAACGCAAGCTCGGCAGCTGGCGAGCGCGCCTGCGGCCCGCGCTGCACGAGGTATTGCGACAGACCCACGAGCTCTGAGGTGCCGTCAGGATGGCCGTAATCCGCGCGTTTGGTAGTGCAGCCCCGCGTTTCGGCAGCGAAGTGTTCGTGGCCGATACGGCGACGGTGATCGGCGACGTGGAGGTGGGGGATGGCGTGAGCCTCTGGTACGGGGCGGTGCTGCGCGGGGACGTGGGCCGCATTCGAATTGGAGCTCGCACCAACATTCAGGACAACGCGAGTGTCCACATGACCCACCAGGTGTCGGACGCGCTGATCGGCAGTGACGTCATCGTCGGCCACAACGCCGTCGTGCACGGGGCGATCATCGAGGACGGGGCGCTCGTCGGCATGCATGCGGTGGTCATGGACAACGCCCGCCTCGGCGCCGGTTCTTGGGTCGCGGCGGGTAGCGTCGTGCCGCCCAACCTGGTGGTGCCGCCGAACGTGCTGGTGCGGGGGAGCCCCGCCAAGGTCGTGCGCGAGCTGCGGCCGGAGGAGCGTGAATGGGCTCGCGGCGGCGTATTGCGTTATCTCGATCTGGCGCGCGAGCACCGGCGCGCGCAGCGCGAGCTCGGTATCGAGTTGCCGTGAGTCGAGCGACGGTTGGTCCGCGGTGGACTGCATGGGGTACGGGGTTCGCGCTGCTCGTGGCAGGTATGTGCTACGGTTGCCGCTGCATTGAGACCCGCGCGCCCGAGCCGGGTTCGCCTTCCGGCGCGGCCGCTAGCAACGCTCAGCCCGCGGCTGTTCCCATGCCTGCGCGAGCGCGGCTGGTGGTGGCGCTGGTGTTCGATCAGCTGGGCAGTGACACGTTGCTCGCTCATCATGATTTGCTGGACGAGGGTGGGGCTATTCGTCGTGCCAGCGCGCACGGAGCCTATTTCGAGCGCAGCGAATACCCCTATGCCAACACGCAGACGGCGCCGGGGCACGCCAGTATCCACACCGGAGCGCCGCCCTCCGTAAGTGGAATTGATGGCAATTCGACGTGGAACGCCCAACGGTCCAGGCCAGAGGCTTCGATCTCGGATCCCCAACACCTGATCTTCGGACGCGAGGCAGAGGGCGCATCCGCGGGTCCGGGCCGCCTGCGCGCCGAGACGGTGGCCCAGGCCTTGAAGCGAGAGACGGCAGGCCGCGCCAAGGTCGTGTCGCTCTCGCTCAAGGATCGGTCCGCGATCTTGTCCGCGGGTGCCGGCGCCGATCTCGTGCTTTGGTACGACGCCAAACAAGTCGGTTTCACGAGCTCGTCGGCCTGGGGCAAGAGTTTGCCGGCGTGGCTCCTAGACTTCCAGACGAGCCGCCCCATGACCTCGCTGGTCGTGCCGTGGCTGGCCTCCAACGAAGCGCTATACCGCGCGCGCCTGGGGCCGGACGACGCGGCCGGGGAAGGGGACTTTGCCGGTCTGGGCACGCATTTTCCCCATGGCTTCGAGCGCGTGAAAGACCCTTTGTCAGTGCTGAGCTGCACACCGCAACTGAGCGAGTACCTGGTGGCCTTGGCGGCTCGCGCCGTGGATGAACACGGCCTCGGGCAAGACGAAGTTCCGGATCTTTTGGCGCTGTCGATTTCGGGTACGGATTGCGCCGGTCACATCTTTGGTCCCCGCTCCTGGGAGTACGTGGATCATCTGTATCGCGCCGATCGCGCAGTGGGAGCCTGGCTCGCAAAGCTCTCCGCGGCCATGCCCGTGGCTTGGCT
>JAYWEH010000620.1:0-17785 GCA_043780025.1 Deltaproteobacteria bacterium | reverse complement strand
GGAGCGGACTTGGCAGGGCGTCATCCCGTTGCCCTTGCTCGGGCTGCTGCGCCTTCGCTCGGCCTGCACTCGAGAGCGGGACCAGAAGCGCGAGCGCCAAGACGCCGCCCACGCGGCAGGTGCTCCCGATGCTCATCGTTCCACGCTTCGCGAACACAGCCGAGACATGTCTAGGCAGCCGCCGGTGCTGGCGGCGCGATCGACCCCGCGAGCTGCACCGCGCCATTGTCAGGCGCTCGAAGCACGTGAACAACCTTGGCCAAAGCGTCGCTGGTCACCGAGATGCTGTCGATGCCCACGTCGACAAGAAAGCGCGCGAACTCGGGATGGTCACTCGGCGCTTGGCCGCACAAGCCTACCTTGCGGCCTTTCTTGTGGGCGCGTTCGACGACCAAACGAATCATCTCTTTGACGGCGGCATCTTGCTCATCAAACACGTGTGTGAGCAGCTCCGAATCGCGATCCACTCCGAGCGTGAGCTGCGTCAAATCGTTCGAACCGATTGAAAAGCCGTCGAACAGGTCGGCAAATTGCTCGGCGAGAATGACGTTGCTCGGGATTTCGCACATCACGTACACCTCGAGCCCGCGTTTACCTCGCGCGAGGCCGTTGCTCGCGAGCTCGGTCAGCACCAGCTCAGCCTCCTTCAACGTGCGGCAGAACGGGATCATCACCTTGACGTTGACGAGCCCCATGACCTCGCGCACCCGCCGCACCGCCTCGCATTCGAGAGCAAAACCTTCCCGGTACCGAGGGTCATAGTAACGACAGGCCCCACGCCAGCCGATCATCGGGTTGTGTTCGGCAGGCTCGAAGTCCTTGCCACCAAGCAGGCCCGCGTACTCGTTCGTCTTGAAATCGGAGAACCGCACGATCACGGGTCGCGGAAAGAAGGCGGCCGCGATCTGTGCCACGCCGCACGCCAGCCGATCCACGAAGAATTCACGTGGGCTCGCGTAGCCCTGCACACGTTTTCGGATCTCGCTCTGTTCCGACCGTTCACTGACCCTTTCGGGGTAGAGCAAAGCCAGCGGGTGCACGCCGATGGACCCCGAGATGATGAACTCGATGCGCGCCAGGCCCACGCCGGCGCTTGGCAATTGCGCCACGAGAAACGCCGTTTCGGGATTGCCGACGTTGAGCATCACCGGAATGCGCGGCCTGGGCAGGCTCGCTGGGTCGACTTCCTCGCAATCGAATTGAACCAGGCCTGCGTACACCTTGCCTTCGTCGCCCTCGGCGCAAGACACCGTGATCTCACTTCCCGTCTCGATGCTACTCGAGGCGCTGCCCGTGCCGACGACACAGGGCAGCCCGAGCTCGCGTGAGACGATGGCGGCGTGACACGTGCGGCCGCCGTGGTCGGTGACCACCGCCCGAGCGCGTTTCATGATGGGTTCCCAATCGGGGTCGGTCATCGGTGCGACCAGAATTTCACCCGTCTGGAAAGCGGAAAGGTCCGCCGTCGAGTGGATCACTCGCGCCTTGCCAGAGGCCACACGGCTGCCCACGCTCTTACCGTGAGCGAGCAACGTGCCCTTGCCACGCATCCGGAAGAGCTCGAGCTTTGCGGACGAGGTTTGTGAATGCACCGTCTCGGGGCGCGCCTGCACGATAAAGAGTTGCCCGGTTTGCCCGTCCTTGGCCCATTCCAGGTCCATCGGTACGGGGTGGCCGGCGCCCTCGGAGTAGTGACGCTCGATGCACACAGCCCAACGTGCGAGCTCGAGCACTTCGTCGTCGTTCAGCACGAACGCTTGACGCTCGCGGCGAGGCACGCGCTCTTCGACCACGGTATTCGTTCCGCCGCGTGCGTAAACGAGCTTGAGGGCCTTGTCGCCGCGTTCCCGGCGCACGATGGGCCGATGGCCCTGGGCCAGCGTCGGCTTGTGCACCCAAAACTCGTCCGGATTGACTCGACCCTGGACCACGGTTTCGCCAAGCCCATAGGCGCCGGTGACCAACACCACGTCGCGGAAGCCCGTTTCGGTATCGATGGTGAAGATGACGCCTGCGCTTGCCAAATCGCTGCGCACCATCTTCTGCACCCCAACGCTGAGAGCCACGCTTTCGTGAGCGAAGCCGCGCTCGACGCGATACACGATGGCGCGGTCTGTGAATAAGGAGGCCATGCAGTTCCGCACTGCGTCGAGCAACTGCGTCTCGCCACGCACGTTGAGGTACGTCTCCTGCTGGCCGGCAAACGATGCCGTAGGAAGGTCTTCCGCCGTCGCGCTGGAACGCACCGCGACGTCGGTTTCGGTCTCTTGGTAAGCTGCCGATAACTTCTGATACGCCTCGCGCACGTCGCGTGACACGCTGTCAGGTAGTGGCGCCGAGCGGATCAGCGTGCGGATTCGCTGCCCTTCGCGCGCCAATGCCGTCACATCGCTCACGTCGAGGCGCGACAGCGCCGGGTAGATCTGGTCCACAATGCCGGCCGCTTCGAGGTGCAGAACAAACGCCTCGGCGGTCACCGCAAAGCCGTCCGGGACGCGCACACCCATCGGCACGAGAAAGCGCAAAAGCTCGCCGAGCGAGGCGTTCTTTCCGCCAACGCGCGGAATGTCCGTCAAGCGGAGCTCTTGGTAAGGGATGGTAAATTGAGGATCGTTGGGCATGGGACGGGAGCCTTGCGCAGAACAATGACAGGGTGTCTGAGGGGACACTGCACGGACCATGCCGCAACCGCTTCGACCCTGCCGGTCCATTGGCGCGCGATTTGGCTGACTCCGCCCGCCGCCGCCCGCGCAAATTTTGCCAGAAACTTCGACCTGGCGCAGCCGCTGCGCGTTCGGGCGCAGCCCGTCACGAAGCCAACGTTAGAAGGCCGGCGAGGTTGTGCCTCTGACTGCGCTCGAGTTCGTCGATGGGTGCCGCCACACTTTCGATCCTGTTCATCGCGTCGATCTGATGTGGAGGGGACCACACAACTGCTTGTCCAAGACAGGACATGAACGTGAAGCGTCGTTCCTGCATCAGGAGTTGCACGATGAATGGGGCGTTTCGCACCACTTGCACACGCTTCGTTTTTTTCGAAGAGTCGCAGCGACTTTTACTCATTCTATTTCGATCTGGTGTGCATCACACTCCACGCCTCAAACGAATTACCCAAGGTGTGAACCCCAATGATTCAAATGAAACGCATCTCAATCTCTGCAAGATTCACCCGCTTCGCCGCGCTGAGCGCCTTCGTGGTAGCCGGCTGCGGCGCTCCCAGTGAGGAGGACATGGAGTTTACGGACTCCCTCGAGCAGGAGCTCGCGGCTAACATTACGGTGACGGGCAGCAACGCAGCTGCTGTATCTCCTACCCTCACCGGCACCGGTTTCATCAACGTGGTCAACAACGGTGCCCATGTTGCGGTGACTGAAACGGGCAGCGGGACGATCAACATCGTCAACAATGGCCGGATCCTGACCGCGACCAACACCGGCAACGGCGTGATGACCATCAAAAGCACGGCAACGGGCGCCGTGACCGTGACCAACACCGGAAATGGTCGAATCACGGTGACCGCGGCTGGAACGGCTCCGGTTACGGTCACCCATACGGGTGACGGTGACTTCACGTTTCCGTGACGGACGTCGAGTAGCTGCCCCGAACTCCCCTGATCCCGCGTCGCGAGGCTACTCCTCCGCGGCGTCGGAGCGGGCGTCAACGCGCGCACGGGCTGCGTTCGCACCGGCGCCGGTGCACCGTTTGCGCGCGCTGCCGATACCGGCCCGACGCCTCTCAGCGTCGCGAGCGAACACCATGACCCGCGTGCCTCGAACGGCCATCGCGGATCGTCACGCCGTCCACACTTCAATCGTCTGACGCACGGGCATTGGCGCATCCGGAACGAAAGCGTAGAAAGTGCTCCCAACCCCGGGTTGGCTTTCGACCCAGAGGCGGCCGCCGTGCCGCTCGACAATTCCCTTGGCGATGTACAGACCCAAGCCGGCGCCCGAGAGGCCGCCCTCCTTGGACTGCCAAAAGCGATCGAAGATCCGCGGAATGGCGTCCCGGGCAATCCCGGGACCTTCATCTCGAACGGCAAATTGGACTCCGCCCTCGGCATCCTCGGCGAGCACGTGGATGGACGAGCTCTGCGGGCTGAACTTGATGGCATTTCCCACCAGATTGGCGAGGACTTGACCTAGCCGTGCGCGATCGCAAGACAAGAGGCGCTCGGTCCGCCGTCGGACTTGAAGGTCAATTTGCTTCGACAGCGCCAACGGCCGCAGATCCGATACGTCGTCGAGCAGGTGGTTTAGCGAATGGGCAGCGCAATCGAGGCCGAGATGGCCATTTTGTAAGCGCGATGTATCCAGTAAGTCGGCAATTAGACGCTCCATGCACGTCGCGTTGCGGAGGATAGACGCCGCCATCTCCCGCAGATCAGGTCCCCGCTCGCCGAGCTCTGGGGGACGAGGCATGTCGACGGTGGCAAGCCGTTGCGCCTGCAGGCAGATGACGCTCAGCGGATTTCGCAAGTCGTGACACACGATGGAAAGCAAGTCTTCGTACGCACGTAGCGCGGAGGTAGCCTGCTCGCAGAGCTCATCGTTGCGCGCTCGGAGCTGCTCCCGCTCGACCTTGGCCGCGCGCCGATCGAACGCACGCTGCACGCTGAGAAGTACGGCCTCGAACTCCACCGGCTTCATGAGATAGTCCACGGCGCCGGCACGGAGCCCTTTCACGGCGGACGGCACGTCTTCGAAGGCGGTGAGGATGACCACCGGCAAGTCGGCATCCAGAGCCTGCAGCGCACTGCAGAGCTCGATGCCATCCATGCCTGGCATATGCAGATCGGTAAAGATGATGTCAGGCGGGTGCTCGTGGACTTTCGTGAGCGCGCTGGCGCCGCTCTCGGCGGTCTCGACCGTGAAACCTGCGCCGCACAGCAGCTTGCCCAATACGAGACGTGAACCTGCGTCGTCATCAACGACGAGAACCCGCTTGTCAGCGCTCGCGCTCGCCGGGTCCATTGGACCGGCCACGCCGCGCGCTTCGAGCTCGCAATCGGTGACGTTGCCGGCGGCAGCGCATACCGCGCCGGCACGTGGGGCAGAAATGGGGAAATTGAGTAGCGACAATGGCAAACTTCTTCCGGCCGGCTAAAGTCAGTCCTAAAGCTGCTCCGGCTCGACGCTGGGGTGCAACCGTTGTGCCATGGTGTGCGCGTCGCCTCCGAATGGCTAAAGTGACGTGCAACAGTGGCGACACCCACGCGCCGGTTCTGACCGACACGGGAGCCCCGCCGTCGCGCCGCTGCAGAGTTTGCGTTTCGACATCGCCGCGCAAGCCACGCCCCTCCTGACGGCACGTGAGCGGCTCGGCCCTTCCGCACTTGGCTCAGCAATTGCCTGGTAAGGGGTTCGCGCGCTCGGAAAAGCCATCAGCTAGACAAGTTCGCCGATAGGAGGTTCTGATATGTTCGTTCGAGAGATAGAGGTCGCAGAATGTCGGAGGATGCTCGCGGGTGCGCGCTTTGGCAGGCTGGCGTGTGCGCACGAGAACCAACCGTATGTGGTACCCGTGTTCTTCGCCGTTGACGGAGACTACGTCTACTTGTTCTCGATGCCGGGTCGGAAGATCGAATGGATGCGCAACAACCCCCAAGTCTGTTTGGAAATCGACAACGTCAAGAGTTGGAACGACTGGACGAGTATCGTGGTTTTGGGCCGGTACGATGAACTTGCAGACACACCGGACTGTCACTGCGAGCGCCTGCGCGCTCACGAGCTCCTGCAGAGGCGTCCGATGTGGTGGCAGCCGGCCTCCGTTGCGGTCGCGAACCACGACGGCAGTCGAGATTTTACGCCAGTCTTCTTCCGCATCAGTATCGAGCGCGTGACCGGACACCGCGCTGTGCCCACGCCCGACGAAGTTGCGTCTCCCACGATCCCCGGAGACCCCAGGAGGCGGTTGGATGAGTCAGCTCTTCCAGCCGTCGAGGCCCACGAGCAGCCAAGGCGCGATGTTGCTCCGAAAGTTAGCGCCCAGGCTTCGACGATCGCCACCCGTCGCTTGTGGAGCCTCAGGCAATGAGATTAGATGGTCGACCCATGGCGAGCGGTGCAATGCGGGTTTTGGTCGTCGATGACGAGGCGGGCGCGCGCATCGCCCTGAAAGGCTTGTTGGAGAGCCAGGGGTATGCCGTCGATCAGGCCGGGGATGGTGCCTCAGCACTGGAACGGCTCGTCGAGCTGCCTCCCGACCTCATCGTGACGGACCTCGACATGCCAGGCATGAATGGCATGCAGCTGCTAGCGGAGTTGCGGGCCCGAGATCAGGACGTTCCCGTCATCGTGGTGACGTCGGCAGCAGATCTGGGCTCGGCGGTGGAGGCCATGCGAGCCGGGGCGACGGACTACATTGGCAAGCCCGTGGACTTCGATGCCTTGCTGCTCTCCGTGGAGCGAGCCATCGAGCACCGGGATGTGCGCATCGAGAACGAAAATCTGCGGCGTCAGGTGCGGGAGCAGCATGGCGAGGGTATCCAGGGGCTACTCGGCACGAGTCCCGTGATGCAGCGAGTGTACCGGCTTGCCAGGCAGGTAGCCAGTTCGCGCGCGACGGTGCTCGTCACCGGAGAAAGCGGGACCGGCAAGGGAGAATTCGCGCGCGCCATCCACATGCTCGGGCCGCGCGCCGACAAGCCGTTCGTGGCGGTTCACTGCGCATCGCTGGTCGAAAGCCTACTAGAAAGCGAGCTCTTCGGCCACGAGAGGGGCTCGTTTACGGGAGCCGACCGTCGACGTGTGGGTCGTTTCGAGCAAGCGCACCAAGGCACGCTCTTTCTCGATGAGATCGGAGAGATCCCTGCCGGAACTCAAGTCAAGTTGCTCGCCGTGTTGCAAGACCGGCGCTTCGAGCGGGTGGGTGGCAACGAGTCGATCAGGGTGGATGTCAGGATTGTCGCCGCCACGAATCGAGATCTGGCCGCGGACGTGGCGGCCGGCAAGTTCCGCGAGGACCTGTATTATCGGCTCAACGTAGTGCACGCGGAGATGCCGCCACTGCGGCTGCGCGGCAGCGACGTCCTGGTGCTCGCCGAGCATTTTTTGCATCGCTTCGGGCTCGAGGACCACAAAGCGATCGAAGGCTTCACCGACCGGGCGCGCATGAAGTTGCGCGGGCATCGCTGGCCGGGCAACGTTCGTGAGCTCGAAAATGCCATCGAGCGAGCGGTGGTCTTGTGTGAGGGCAACCAGATCGACGAGGAGCACCTGCCCTACGGCTCATCGCTCTCGGCGGGGCTTGACGGGATCGCGGTGCCCGGGGCGACGATGGCCGAGCTCGAAAAGTATGCGATTCTGAAAACGCTCGAGGCGGTAGAGGGGTCGACCGTGCGCGCCGCCGAGTTGCTCGACATCAGCGTTCGCACGATTCAATATCGCCTGCACGAGTATGGCCTCGCGAAGGAACGCTAGCCCCCTGCCCTGGCACTTCAACGAATGAGCGTTTCGAGCGCGCCGATGAGCTCGTCCACTTTGACAGGTTTGGTCAGATACCGATAGAAACCCGCCTGGATGCCCTGCTGCCGGTCGCGCTCGGATGCCGCTGCTGTCAGGGCGATCACGGGAATGTGCTGCGTGTCCTGCCTTGCCATGAGCGCACGCATCGCGTCGAGGCCGTTCATCCCGGGCAGGTTGATGTCCATGATGATGACGTCGGGCTGACGCTCGACCGCGATTTCGACGCCGGATTCTGCTGTCTCCGCCACCAGCAGCTGTATGCTTTCGAAATGGCTGAGCAAGTCACGCATGAACGTCACGTTGGCGGGGTTGTCTTCCACATAGAGGACGAGGCGAAGACTTTGCCGTACCAACTGCCCCGGAACCATTTCGCGTAGTGGCGGCCCAGCACTCGCGGGTCGACGCGAGGCGTGCACGGGCAGCTTGACCCAGAACTCCGAGCCCTCCCCCGGCACGCTTTTAAATCCGACATCTCCGCCCATCAGCGCCGCGAGGCGCCGGGTGATGACCAGACCAATGCCCGTGCCTTCAATGGGCCCTGATTCCTGTCCAGCTCGCTGAAACGGCTGAAAGAGGCTGCTCTGTTTTTCGAGCGGGATGCCGATTCCGGAATCCCTGACGGTCACGCGTATACGTTCGGGCTGCTCTGCCGAGACGGCGAAGACGACCTTGCCGGATGGTCGGTTGTATTTTATGGCGTTCGAGCCCAGATTGATCAGGATCTGTGCGAACCGCGTGCGGTCAGCCGCCACCATGGGCAGCTCTGCGGGAAACTGCTCGATCCAGAGGTCGATGTTCAGCGGCATGGCCATCGGCTGGAGCGTCTTTTTGACTTCCTCGAGCACGTCGCGCACGCTCACGGGCTCGGTCGAAATTGAGACGCCGCCGGCTTCTATGTGGGACAGATCTAGGATGTCGTTGATCAGGCGCAGCAGATGCTCGCCCCCCTTGAGGATGTGCTCGACACGTTGTTTGTGGCGCTCGGAGAGCGGCTCTCGCTTGTCGCGCCAGAGGAGCTGCGCAAAACCCAGGATCGCGTTGAGCGGCGTCCGGAGCTCATGGCTCATGGAGGACAAGAACTCGCTCTTCGCGGCACTGCCCGCCTCGGCCAGTGTGCGCGCTTCGCGCAACTCCGTGGACCGATGGTCCTCCTCGAGCCTGGCTGTCGCTTCCAGGCCCTTGCGCTCACTGATGTCGCGAATGGACGCCGATACGGTCGAGCCCTGGTCTGTGCGGAGCGGGCTGAGGCTCACCTCAATCGGCAACTCCGAGCCGTCCTTGCGGCGGCCAAACAACTCGAGACCCGACCCCATGGGTCGGGAGCCGGGGCTCGCGAAGAAACGAGAGAGATACCCCGCATGCCCAGTGCGATAGCGCTCTGGAATCAAGAGGTCGAGGTGCTGACCGACAAGCTCGAGCCGCGCGTAGCCGAACAATTGCTCGGTCTGCAGATTAACGAACTTGATGCCGCCGTCAGCGCCCACCACGACCATCGCGTCCGGCGCGGTATCGAGCAAGAGGCTCGGGGGTAAATCATCAACCGGCGAAGGGGGTTCGGAATGCATGAGGAAGCGGAACGAGCGCCGAGCCCGTTCAGCCCCGAGATTCGCCTGTTCAACTTAGCTCTAGCCCTGAGTGCCGCGGCGGGAAAGCTGGGCTTCCAATGATTCGGCAGCCTAAATGGCAGGACCCCGCTCCGGGCCGCTTGGCGGGTCGGAAAACCAGCGTTCGCGCGTGCTGTTTCGGAGTCAACGAGCGTCGCTTCACCGGTTTTTCTCGTCTACCCAGCAGTCGTTCGCGTGGGGCCGCGCGCCATTTGCGCTCGCCGCGCCACGATGCAGAGCTTGCGCCAGCGACTCAGGCGCGGAGGCGGCGCCGCGCCGCATCGAGCAGCGCCTCGAGCGTGGCGACCAATTCGGCCACTTTCACGGGCTTGGCGAGATAGCGATAAAAGCGAGCTCCCGCCATGCGGGCCGCGTCGCTCGTCATTGCGGTCGAACTGAGTGCAATGATCGGAATGCCTCGCGTCTCCGGCGATTGCGCGAGCTGTCGACTGGCCTCCACGCCGCTCATGCCGGGCAAGTTGATATCCATGATCACGACATCCGGCATGCGCGCGCGCACGAGCTCAATTCCGATTTCCGCCGTCGGTGCCGTGATGAGCTCGACTCCTGCGAAGTCGGCGAGCAGGTCTTGCATGAAAGCGATGTTTGACGGATTGTCCTCCACGTACACGATGACATGGTGAGGGACGTCTGAGCCCGCGAGCGCATGCATCTCGGGCTTCGCCGTGCCGGACCGAGCCGCCCCGGCCGTGTGCTCCGGCGCTCGTAGCAACTCGATCCAGAACCGGGATCCGGCGCCCTCCGTGCTTTCAAAGCCCACCGTGCCGCCCATGAGCTCCGCCAGCCGCTTGCTGATGACGAGACCGAGGCCCATGCCTAAAATGGGCCCTGCTTCTCGGCCCGCTCGGTGAAATGGCTGAAAGATGGGCGCTTGTTTGTCCAAGGGGATGCCTATGCCATCGTCCACCACGCTAATGCTCACGACGCCGCCGCGCGCCCCCACCAGGAACCTGGCTGTCCCGTGCGGCCGCCCAAACTTGATGGCATTCGAGCCATAATTCAGCAGCACTTGTTTGAGGCGCGTTCGATCGGCGATAACCCTTGCCGCTTCGACCGATATGGGCTCGACGACGACCTGGATTTCGGCGCGCGCCGCGGCGGGGATGAGCGTCGCTTTGACTTCCGCTAGTAGTTCGGGGAGATCGACTCGCTCTGGAGAGATCATGACGCGGCCGGCGTCGATGCGGGCAAGGTCGAGCACGTCATCGATGAGTCGCATCAAATGCTCCCCACCCGAGATGACGTGCTCGGCCCGTTCCCTCTGACGGGCCGAAAGCGGCGTTTTCTTGTCGCGTTGAAGTAGTTGGGCGAAGCCGAGGATGGCGTTGAGCGGGGTGCGCAATTCATGGCTCATCGAGGCCAGAAACTCACTCTTGGCCGCGCTCGCCCCCTCGGCCAGAGCCTGCGTGCGGCGCAACTCTGTTTCGCGCGCGACGGCCTCAGTGATGTCAAAGATGGTCGTGACGACTCCCCCCTCCGGAGTTCGGCGCTCAACCACCTGCAGCTCTTGGCCGCCGGAGGCGCGCACGTCCAGTGTGCCGGTCGGACTCGCATGATAAGCGATCCACTTCTGCGACAGCTGCCCCGGCGCTACGTCGAGCTGGAAGGTGCCCGCCTGCACGCTGGCCGCGAGCAACTCCGCAAACGTTAGGCCGAGAATGTTCCCCGCAACGCCCTTGCCCATGAGCTGCCGATACGCGCCGTTGCACGACACGAGCCGATCTCCGCTGTCAAAGACGGCATAGGAGCCCGGAATGCTCTCGATGGCGCTCCGCAGTTGCTCCTGAATGCGGAGCGCTTCGAGCTCGTCCCGCTTGCGCTGCGTGATGTCGCGGATGCTCGCCGAAAACAGCAAGCCATTGGCCGTGGTGAGCGGGCTCAAGCTAATTTCGACGGGAAACTCGCTGCCGTCTCGTTTACGACCCACCAGGGTAAGCCCTGACCCCATCGGCCGAACGTGTGGAGCAGCCACGAAATGAGACCGGTGCCCGACGTGCGTGGCCCGCAGTCGCTCGGGAACCAGCACCTCCACGCCATTGCCGAGCAGCTCGCCTCGCGCATAGCCGAACATGCGTTCCATCTGAAGATTGGCCAACAGCACTCGCCCCTCGGCATCGATCACCACCAAGGCATCTGGCCCAGCATCCAGCAGCTGACGAAAGATTTCGTCCGTCGGATGGTGCTCATTCAAGCCCAGGAAGGCGCGCCCTGTTACTCTGGGCTGCTCAGGGGCCATCCGGCAACCTCACGCAGAATACTGCGCCCGGATGGGCATCTTCGACCCAAATCGTGCCGCCATGAGCCTCGACGGCGAGGCGAGAAAATGCGAGCCCGAGACCTCGGCCCGTCCTCGTCGCCAGCGCAGCCTCTGCCTCGCCCTGAACGAAAGGCTCGAAAACCTTTTCGCGTTGCTCGGGTGGAATGCCGCGACCCGCATCTGCGATACGGATAAGCGTGGCCCCACCGCCCGGCACCGCGCTCAATCGAAGCGTCGACTGCGCAGGCGCGTGCCGCAGAGCATTGTCGACCAAATTCTCGAGCACGCGACGCAGCAAATCTCGGTCGGCTAGAATCTCGACTACGTCGACCTGACGCTCGAGCGTCAGCTGCGCGTTGCGCGCACGGAGCTCGAACGCCTCGAAGATCTCCGCCGTGAGTGCCCGGAGGTCGACGCTCGTGGGGCGCGCCACCAGGCGCCCCTCTTCGCTCTTGCTGATGTCGAGCAGGTTGAGGATCATGCGCGAGAGCGAACGAGCCTCATCTCGAATGTGTTGCACCGATTCCCGGGCACGAGGCGTCAGGCTCGGATCCTTCAAAAGAAGCTGCGCGTGTAGGTCCAGCGTGCTGACAGGGTTTTTTAGATCATGCACCACGAAGGCGGAGAGCCGTTCTTTTTGCAGCTGCAGGCGGATCAAGTCGTCCCGTTGCCGCCGTACGAGCTCGTAGTGCTCACGCAGCTCGGCGCTCATGCGGCGCAACTTGAGCGCAGACTGGACGCGCAGTACGAGCTCTGTGGGCCTCACGGGTTTCGTGAGAAAGTCGTCACCCCCGGCGCGCAAAGCTCGATCAAATGTGTCGACATCCCGGAGCGCGGTCAGGAACACGACGGGGATGTCGGAACCTACAGGCAAAGCCCGGATGCGCGCGCAGACGGTAAAGCCGTCGGTGCCGGGCATACGTACGTCGAGCAACACACAATCTGGCCGTTCGCTCGCGATGGCGAGAAGCCCCTCCTCGCCATTTTCAGCCAAGACCACGACATAACCTTCGTCTTCCAGCGTGGCTCGAGCTAGCGCGCGGTTCTGTGCGTTGTCGTCGACGACAAGGATTTTTTGTGGGATTTGTTCCATCGAACTCGGTACGAACGGTAGCTGATGCGCGCTAACCAAGCGAGACCTCACTTCCGCGAGTCAAGCTAGGGCGATGTGGGAGGCCTGCTCGGTCAAGAGCAGCGATAGGGTCCACCGCGCGTCGACCGTGGTGAAGATGCCGATGACGCGGTCTCGCGGCAGACCCATAGTGGTGCTCGGCCATTTCCGCCGCGACTCCAAAGCTCTTGCTCTCTGCTTCCGACGTGAGATACCGCGCGGCAGGGGAGATGGCAGTCCACATCTGGGGCCTGCCTTCAGTTGGAGTCGTCTATTCGCCCACCGGAGTGCGGGGTCGCCAGGCGGGGCACCGCGAGCTGCCTCAGAATCTTGATCCACGTCTCTTCCTGCACTGCTTTTCGCGGCAGGACGCGGCCCATGGCTGTATTCGTCCCCGGGGCCCGCCGTACGCCTAGTTCGAGATGTGCCAGGTCGAGGTATTCGTCACCGTCCGAGAGCCGAACCGCCGTCTCTGCGGTGCTCACACTCGCGACCTCCTGGTCGGACAGCAGTTTCAGGACGCTGTCACGGGTCAGGCATCGAATTCGGTCTTCATTCTTCATGATTGCCTCCTGCGGCGATGTTCTGCTTTGCCTCCTGGAGCTGCACGAAAGGTGCCAGGTCCGTACCTGTCGGCCATGCTTTCATCGCGGAAGGCAGGCTCAATAACGCGCTGCCCTCGCGCCGCGGCGCCAGCAGCGCGAGCCCGACAGGATGCTCGACCGCGCGCTCTGGCGCTGCGAGTAGTCGCGCGAACGCCTGGGTCGCCGTCGACGAGCCACCGGATCACGGCTCCATCGTCTCGTGAGAGCGTCTATTCGCGCGATCTACCGCAACTATCCGCCCAACTTCATTCTGCGGCGGCGGCGGTGGCCGTAGGCTGCCTTCGGAGTTTCGAGACCGCTTGCAGCAGCCGGAAGACCAACGCGTGACCCTGCCGCTGACTGATGGCTGCGGCGGTAAGCGCGGATATCCGAAATGGAAATGATGCCAACGGGACGCCCGTCCACGTCGACAACGGGAAGCCTACGAAGCTGTCCCTCAGCCGTCAGAGACGATGCCGCAGAGTTTGCCGCATGGCCTGCTCGATTCCGCGATCGAGCTTTTGCTCCAGGGATTGGATATTCGCGCCAAATTCCTTGGTGCGCTCGCGCGCGTGCATGGAGAGCAAGTGAAGCTGAAGGCGCGCCCCATCACCGGCGCCTTCGACTTCTTCCAGAGCATTGTGGAGCGTTGCCAGTCGTGCACCGAGGTCGGCCATACTTTTTCTCTTTCTATGAAGACGAGATTTGCCACCAACCTTTGCACGATGTGGGCCAATGTCGCGCGAGCGTGCGGGCCGCGCTCGCGTCGTGCGGCTCCCGCAATTCTTGCGCCGTCGAGGCCGGCAGCGCGCCATTTGCGCCGCAGGCGAGTCCACCGAGCGCAGCCCATCCATCCGTAGTGGTACGTGGGTTGCTTGCGAGGTGCATGGCCACTTCCTAGAAATGAGCACCGCCGGCATCTTCGGTCTTTACTGGCCGCCCACGCACCAACGTGATGTCCTGGCCGCGGCCGGCCAGACATTGATGAACACGGTGGACGAGGCTTATGCCCCGTCGCTCACCACACCGTTCGCACTCGCGAATACGCTCTAATACGCTGGTCCTTCGTGATCAACGGTAGACGTTTGCAAATGGCAGAGGCAACGATGCATTGATCGGCCGGGTCTCGATGAAACTCGGAACCCAACTGGCTGGAGACAGCGGCTATCTCCGGCGAAATGGCCAAGAGCTCAATACGTGGCAAGGTGGTGGCAGCCGCCAACCACTCACCTACTTCTAGAGAGAACGTGAGGCGTTCGTGCAGCACGAGCATGGCCACTTCCCGCAGGCAAATGGTTGGCACGAACAATCGAGAAGCGGCATTGATCTCACGCTTGGCCTTGCGCGACAACAGGCGATCTTCGG
Organism: Deltaproteobacteria bacterium; assembly: GCA_043780025.1. Taxonomy (GTDB): domain Bacteria; phylum Myxococcota_A; class Polyangia; order Polyangiales; family Polyangiaceae; genus SZUA-265. Next base: position 3,377 of record JAYWEH010000620.1, on the reverse strand, counting down.
TCGCCCACCACACCCAGGCGTGCGTGTCGAGCACCAAGCCAGCGCTCACGACCGTTCGACCTCCCACGCCTCGTCCACCGGCTCAACGATATCGCCCTGGGCTAACAATGTGCCTTTCAAGGACGCGGTCGCAGCCGCCGGCATGGGCAGTATGCGCGCGACCGCGCGACCTCGTTTCGTGACGACCAGTGTCTGCCGGCTCTCCGCCACTTCATCGAGCAGGGCCAAGCATTTTGCCTTAAAAACCACTGCCGCAACCGACTTTGGTGAACCTGGTCCCATGTGGTCCAGTTTAAATGGTCCAGTTTGAACGGTCAAGGATGCGACGATGCGGTCCCGAAATTGCACAGCGAGGAGCATGCAGGACTCACTCTCTTTGCCGGAGGGCCCACAGCTCGCGTACAGAAACCACGACTTCCTCGACAGCGACGATGGGCGCGCGCTGCGCATCCTCGCGGAGTACCTCGAGCCGATGCACCGCTTCAAACGCGAACAGATCCAGGACACGGTGGTATTTTTCGGCTCCGCTCGGCTGCGAGAGGAGGGCTCGCTCGGCCGCTATTATGCAGACGCGCGCGAGCTCGCTCGCCTGTTGACCGAGTGGTCCAGAACCTTGCCCGGCGGCCGCCGCTTCGTCGTTTGCTCGGGCGGAGGCGGCGGCATCATGGAGGCCGCGAACCGCGGCGCGACGGATGCGGGTGGGAGAACCATCGGTTTGAATATCGGCCTGCCCCATGAGCAGCGTCCCAATCGGTACGTTTCGTCCGAGCTGTCGCTCGAGTTCCACTACTTCTTCATGCGCAAGCTGTGGTTCTCGCACCTCGCTCGCGCCCTGGTCGTCTTCCCGGGGGGGTTCGGTACCCTCGACGAGCTGATGGAGGTGCTCACTCTCTCGCAGACGCGCAAGCTCGACCGCCCCATCCCCGTCGTCCTCTATGGCTCGGCATACTGGCGCGAGATCGTGAACTTCGACGCGCTCTTACGACACGGTATGATTGCCGCCGACGACCTCGAGCTATTTCGCTTCGCCGACACGCCGGCAGCCGCCCTAGCGATTCTGAAGAGGCAGTTGCCGGAGGAGCCGGCAGCGGCAACCCCGGCGTTTGCGAAGTCGTGCGCAGCGGACTCGGCGATCTCAGCGGCCCAGCTCGCGCTCCGCCCTACCGGCTCACGCTGAGGTCGCCCACGCGGTCACGCCGCCTGCGCAACTACTGCGGCTTCCAGCGGCGACGTCCCCTCGAGGGACGGGCTAATTAGACACGTCTACTCGGTGCGTTCGTCTTTGGCACGCCTCCTGCAACAACACGACCTATGTCCCCACAACACACCACTCCCTTTGCCATTCTCGCAGCCGTTGACTACTCCGACACCGCGTCCCTGGTCGTGGACCAGGCGGTCGAATTCGGCCGGTACAGGCGCTCGGTCCGCCTTCATTTCTTGCACGTGAATCAGGCCCCGCCCGATGCCGCTGACCAAGAGGCGCGCCACGCCGAACTGCTCGAGTGGCTGTCGGCGCGGCTGAACCATGGCGGCATGCCTATCGACACAAAGGTGAGCGCATACGAGCTGAGCGGCGAGCCAGCAAAACTGATCGTGGAAACCGCCCGCGACCTTTCGATCGATACCGTCGTCGTAGGCACGCACGGTCGCACGGGGCTGCAGCGCCTCCTGCTCGGCTCGGTGGCTGCCTCCGTCGTGAAGAGTTGCAGCTGCGCCGTGCTAGTGGTGCGGCCCAAATTACACGATGACCCTGCGGTTCAGATCGAGCCGCCCTGCCCCGAGTGCCTGAGGACCCGAAGCCAGAGCAAGGGCGAAGCCTTCTGGTGTGAACAACACGCGCAAAAACACGGCCGGCGTCATACCTACTACGACCCGCGGGCTTCGTCGTGGGTCACGCAGCGCATCACACCGTGATGCCGAGACATCGATGAGCGATGAACGCCGAGGGCCCGAGCTACGCCCTCGCTCTGGTCGCGTTCCGGCAGCGTATTCGCCGCTTTGGAAACGACGCTCAGCCTTCGGCCTGATGCTTCTGCTCCGCCAGAATGATGAACAGCGCACGCATGCCATCCACCGTGGTGAAGATTCCGATCACCTGCTCTTTGTCGACCACGACTGCCGAGCCGTAGCGGTGATCGGCCATCTCGGCGGATACCTTGCGCACGGTGCTGCGAGGGCCGATGGCGTAAGTATCCGTCGACATGGCCTCGCTGACGGCAATTGCGTCCGGGTCGACGTCCCGCAGCGTTTCGAAAAAGTGTAGGTCGCGTTGTGAAATCATCCCCACCAGCTTGCCGTCTCGCAATACCGGAAGGTGGCGGATAGCGTAATTGCGCATCAGCTCGTGCGCCACCCTCAGCGGCTGGTCCTCGCGAATCGTGTGAGGGCAATGCGTCATGAAACGTTCGACGGTGATCTCGCTCATGTGTCCATGACAAGCAAGAAGTCCGCCAAGCAGTTCACGATACTGGCGCGAAGGCACGCCGCCGCGCGGCTCGATCCTCGAGCGCTGCCGGTGAGGGGAGCATTCCATGAAAACGTGACTGCCGGTCGTCTGCCATGTCTGCCGGCGGCTGCATTGGCCGTGCCAGAGCCTGTCCCTGCCCGCGATGCAGCCGCGCACGCAAGGATTGCGCGAGGCCAGCGCGGAGATGCAAGCCCTGCGTAGCCCGCCCGACGCGAGCGCGGGACCGCTGCTCTAGCCGCATTGGCACGTGTTCTGCAGTACGCGGATGCATTGCCATGACTAAACCGATTCCCACCATCCAAAAATACATGACCATGACCCCGCACACCATCGGCAGCGATCAGACCATCGCCAATGCCGCGTCGATCATGGCCGAACACCGAGTGCGCCACCTGCCCGTTTTGCGCGGAGGCAGGCTTCTGGGAGTGCTGTCGGACCGAGACATCAAGCTCATCGAAACCTTCAAAGATGTCGAAGCGACGAAGCTCACCGTCGAGGAGGCGATGACGGAGCAGCCCTACACCGTCTCCCCAGAAGCGCCTCTCGACGAAGTGGTTCGGACCATGGCCGAGAAGAAGTACGGCTCGGCGGTGGTGGTACAAAATCAGAAGGTCGTCGGAATCTTCACGACAGTGGACGCTTGCCAAGCGCTTGCGGATCTCCTGGAGACTCGCCTCGCAAAGTAGGCACGCGCCGAGGCAACGACAAAGCTGATCAACAGACCGCGTGCGAAAGGACCGATATGATTGCGCAGACGATTTCAGAAAACAAAGAGGGGTCCACTCGCTATTGTGTGGTGGCTGCGTCCGACTTTTCACCGCTCGGGGATCGCGCGGTCGTCGAGGCACTGCGGCTCTGTGGCCCCCGACCGGAAGCGGTGTTGCACGTCATCACGGTAGGCGCAGAAGGG
>JAYWEH010000619.1:0-7607 GCA_043780025.1 Deltaproteobacteria bacterium | reverse complement strand
ACGGGAGTTACCCCGCTAGCACCTCAAGCTAGTGCGTCTGCCATTCCGCCACCCTCGCGTGTGGTTTGGGCGTGATGTCAATTAATCGCGCTTCGCGCAACAGCAAAAGCTCGACATGCTGCTCAAACCGGCAGGCCGGGGTCGCTTTGGCGCATATCCGTTGCTCCCGCTGCCGGGGGACGCCAATTCAATCGCGCTGGGCGCGGCTCAACGCTTGACAGATCTCGCCGAGTTCGAAGGGCTTGCGGATCCAGCCGGCGATGCTGTGGTTGATGCCGCTCGACAGCGCGGTGCCGCTGATCAGGAAAATCGAGGCGCTCGGGGAACTGCGGTGGATGGCGGAGACGGCGCCGTTGGGGTCCGTCGCGATCGGGGACAGGTCGATGAGAGCTGCGTCGACGCGCACGCCACTGCGGGCGAAGGCGTCGAGGTCGGCGCGGTTTGACAGTGGAAAGAGCTCCACTCCCCGAGCACCGAGCCCAAACTCGAGCAGTGACATGACCGCGGGGTCGTCCTCGAGCACCGCGACCTTCATACCGTCGAGCAGCTTGGGACCAGAGCCGTGGGAGAGGGTCGTCGAGGGCGAGTCCCCGATCGGCCAGCGCAGCTCGAAGCAGGCGCCTGCGCCGCCGTCCAGCAGGGCCAAGCTGCCGCCGCGGCTCTCGGCTAGATCGTACGAGTGGGTCAAGCCGATGCCGGCTCCACCGGGGCGCCGTGAGCGGCCCGCGGAAAACAGGGCGTCACGTTGATCAGCGGGAATGCCCGGGCCTTCGTCACGCACCCGAAACAGAAAGCGATTACGCTCGTTATGTAGAGTGAGCCGGATGGTTTCTCCGCTGGGCGTAAAGGCGACCGCATTCAGCAGCAGATTGATCAGAATCTGCTGCACGTACGTGGGATCCGGCAACAACACGTCAGCCGCTTCATCGTCGATTTCGATGCGCACTCCGCGCCGATCGGCGACGGGGCGGACGCCGAGCACGGTGTCACGCACGAGCGTGAGAGCGCTGCGCAGCTCATTACCGTCTTGCAGAGGAGCTCCGACTGCGCGACGAGCTATGGCGTGCCCGAGACTGGCGTGGGCGCGAGCGATCTCGAGCGCTTCGAGCGGTGCACCCGTAACGCTGTCACGCGCGTTGTCGAGCCAACCAAGGACTACGGTGAGCGCGTTTGAAACCTCATGCAGCGCTCCGGCCAGATCGCGTTCGGGAGCGGACGACGCCACAGCTTTCGCTTTGGAACGCAGCTCCTGTTTCACGGCAACCACACTATTCCAGTAGAATACCATCGCCGCGTCGCATCAAGAGCACTTTTTTCGCGCAGGGCGGCCACGAATGGGTCGGAGCGCTCACTATACCGGCTTCCAGATTGGAATTGAGGCTGAAATATCAGGTTCTTGCTCTGCTGGACCGAACAGCGGGCCGCGGATCTGAGTGAAAATTTTCGACCCCCGGGGTGACACCTGACGCTTGCTGATTGGCGCGTGTCAGTTCGGAGCTGTTTCGGGGTGCCGGTGCGCTCAGTTGTGCCTGTTTTGTCAGTCGATGCTGGGAGGCAAGAGCAGCAACAAGTCACCGTTCGGACCACTGCGCAGCTCAGCGACCTGCAGCAGCGATTGGATGCAGCGCTCGCCGTCGGCTCCCGGCAGCGCCTTGCACGCCAGGACGCCTTCGAGCTCACTCACGAGGCCAAACTCATTGTCGATGAGCGCGAACACTCGGATGAGCGCGCCCGGTAAAGCTCGGGCTTCGCCAGACGTGGCAGGATCGGCGTAGGTGACGCGGGCGGGTTGAGCCACAGGGACTGGAAAACGGATCGGCCCTAGCGCCTTCGGCTCATAAACGTTGATTGATGAGAGGACTCGCCATGCGAGGCCGCTCTCCGGCGCAGGACGCACGCTCACGTCGAAGCGCGCACCGGCGCCGGGTGTGCACTGGCCACAGTCCAGCCCTTCGACGCGGAAGCTGCCATTGCCCTGGCTCAACCCAGTGCGCGTGCGCGGCATGAAGGGTTCCCCCGCCTGTGCCTTGCGCAACACGGGCAGGCGCTGCAGCTTGCAGGCGTCCTCGCTGAGTTGAAAACAGTCGTCCGGGTCTGGGCTGGACGCGCTGGCGCGGATCTCGACCCCGAACAGCGGCGTGTCTCCGCCCTCTCCCGGCGCCGTGCCGGCGCTTTCGCTCAGCACCGTGCCGCTCAAGGAGACGGCGGGTGGAACGCTGATTAAGTGGCCTCGCTGCGGGGTGGGATCAGTTCCGTTCGGCCACACCGTGACGAGCGATTCATAGCCCGCCATCAAGCCGAGGCCAGCGACTTCCGCGCCCGGCGGCGTGACGCGGACTCGATACTTGCCGGGCAGGAGGGAGGCGCTCACCGAGCCGTTCGCGTCCACCCTGGCCTCGCGCACGAACTCCGTCGGTACGCCCATCTCTTCCTGGTCGAGCTGCACCGCCGCAAAGCTCACGGTGCCAGGCACCGGCTTCTCATATTCGACGCCGCCCTTCCAGACCCACGCTTGATAGTCAACGGGCGTTCCGAACGTGGAGATGTCGCTGACAGTAGCTTCGCCTTTGACCACGATCTCGATGCCGAAACGTTGAAACAGCACCGTGCCCGCGGGGAAGTCGGGTGGCGGAGTGAAGCGCACGATCTCGTCCCCGTCGCCGATAAAATCGCTGCCCGCCGGTTGGGCGAGGCTGTAGTAGAGCGTCGTGACGAGGTTCGTTTCGGGTGGAACTACATCGGACGCTCGCAACTGGATGCGGTTAGAGATCACCTCCCCCGTGACCGGGTGGACCATGTCGAGCCACCAGCCCTCGAGCTTGTCCTGCCACGGAATGGTCAAGCGCAACGATGCGGGTGGGGATTGCTCGAGGGTGAACGCTCTCGTTTCGTCTCCGTCGTCCGTGAATTCGCCGATGGAGAGATTGCGAATGATCTGCGGAATGGCCCTACAGTCCGGGCCTAGCGCGGAGACGTCGGGGCGAATGTAGACATCGTAACGACCGGGCGGCAGCGCCCCCCGGAAGACGTATTCCGGCGGATCGAGCGAAGTGTCGAGCACTGTGTCGAGCTCGTAGGCAGGGACGCTCAGACCGAAGAGACCCTCGCGCGGGCTGAAGGTGAGCGTTACGGGCACGGTGCTGCCCCCGCGGGATGCGCAGGCCTCTTGATCCGGAGGTCCGAGCACGCTGCCGCGCACGGGAACGCGTGGGCGCACGTTGAGCTCCAGCCAGCCTGGGGGGATGCCGCGCTCCTCGGCGGCCATCAGATCCTCCAGGCGCAGGTCTTTGCGGATCAGAAAGCGCGCGCCGCCGTAGACGGGATCAGACGCTTGTGGGGTGACCTCGAACAAGAATGTCGTGAGCTGTGCCGGATCCTGCGTGCAGATACCGAAGTCGCTGAGGCAGCGCCCTGTCGTGCAATCGGAATCGGTGTCGCAGGCGTACGGCACCACGTGCTCGAGCGGCGCAGGTTGGCTGCGCACGGAGCACGCTGTTGCAGCGCCCAGAAACACGGTGAGGCCCACGAGCAGCGCCAGCCACCAGAGGAGCAGGAACGGGCCGTGCACGGCTCCAGTTTAGTGCGGGTTTGCAGCGGGTGCCCGAGCGAATCCCGCGTTCATCCAATTCTCCGAAAAGCCATCCCGGCCCGCCGTGCAGCTTGTCCGTCCGCGTCGGCGCGGTCCCCCAGCACCAGGCAGCGCTCGGGGGGGACGGCCAGCTCGGCGCTGGCTCGTAAGAGACCCGCTGGATGGGGCTTGAGCCACGGGGGCCCTCCGGTTTCACCGTTGGCGATCACGACGTCGAAGAGTTCGGCACAACGGAGCGCTCGGAGCTTGGCGCGAGCCGGGTAATCGCTGACCACGGCGAGCCGGCCTCCCGCCGCGCGGAACCTCGCCAACTCGAGGAGCAGATCAGCGCGGCGAAACCTCCACAACCATTTTCCCGGGCGTTCGAACATCCACTCCCGCACGTATTGTGCCACCCGATCGGGATCCTCGTGCAAAGCGGCTGCGGTGCGCTCGAGCTGCAGTCGGAACGGGTTCTCGGCGGGCGCGTCCTGTGTATGGCGCAGCCGCTCGTGCTCGGAGCGAAAACGGCGCAGGACCGGCAGCGCGCTCCACCCGCCGATCGCGAGCTCCCCGGCCATGGCCAGTTTGACGGCGGGTGCCCGGTACAGGGTCCCGTCCAAATCGACGAGCCAGGCGTCGTGTTTTCGCTCCACGACGCGAGCGTGCCACGGATGGACGCGGGGGAGGCGCTGGATCGGCAGGTGTTGACGTCAGCTCGCCGTGCCTCCAAATAGCGCGCGGATGAACTTGCTCGAAGAACGCGTGGCGGTGGTCACTGGTGCGGGGCGCGGAATAGGGCGCGCGACGGCGCTGGCGCTCGCGCGTGAAGGCGCGCGAGTACTGGTCAACGACCTCGGGTGTTCGCCGTCCGGCGAGGCCGAAGGGGACGCCTGTGCCGACGAGGTCGTGCGCGAGATTCGGGAAGCGGGCGGGATCGCCGAAGGAAATCGCGACGACGTAGCAAACCCGGAGGCCGCCGAGCGGCTGATCCAGCGCGCCCTGGATCTGTTTGGCCGCCTCGACGTGTTGATCAACAACGCGGGCATCGGAGCGGACGCGCAGCTGCATCGACTCGGCGCGGCCGAATGGCAGCGCGCGCTCGACACACAGCTGAGCGGTAGTTTTCATACGATGAAGGCCGCGGCGCGCTGGATGAAGAAAGCCGGGTCGGGGTCCATCGTGAACACGACCAGCTGGGCCGGCCTGCGTGGCAATTGGGGCCAGGCCCACACCGCCGCCGCATCGGCCGGCGTCATCGGTCTCACGCGTAGCGCTTCGATTGAGCTCCAAAAATACGGTGTGCGCGTCAATGCCGTCGCGCCAATCGCGAAAACGCGTTTGACCGCGCACCTGCCCCTGTTCGAACACGTGGAGTCGATGGGCCCCGAGCACATCGCGCCCGTCCACGTGTTTTTAGCCAGTGATCTCAGCAAAGAAGTGAGCGGCGTGCTGGTCTCCGCGGCGGGCGGGCGCCTGAGCGTTTTTCGTCTCGTCGAGAGTCTCGGGGCTCTGAAAGAGGACCAAGGGGGCGCATGGTCAGCCGAGGAAATCGCCTCGCACTGGCCGGCCATCGCCAAGCAGTAACCCCGAGCGGGGAATGTGTGCCGGGGCGAACGACCGGATCGCCCATTTCGACGGCAGGGAGTGCTCCGCGGAAGCGTGGCAGGCCGCGACCTACAACGCACCATATCGTTACGAATTTTCTGGCCAAACGGCTGATTGCTGGAGGCTCGAGGCGGTGTTAGGTTGTGAGGGTCTTTCGGCCGATTCTGCGGCGTGGAGCATTGAACGAATCGTCGCATGTCGCGCGAGCCCAACATCCCTCTGTTTCTCTGGGTCGCCGCGGCTATCCTCACGCACCTCACCTGGGGTGGCGGTGCTGAACAAGTCGCAGAGGTCTTTGAGGAGCGCGCTGACGTTCGCCGCTTTGCCGAGTCCGTCCATCAGCAATTGAGGCGGCGCGCTCCGGTGGAAGTCTCCTTCTTTGAAGAGAGCCCCTCCGAGCAAGTCGATCGACCTCGCGAGGACCCCGACGCACGAGAAGGTGCGCCGGCTGAAGACTCCTCCAAACCGAAGCCGCCGGACGAGCTCAGCGAGCGCAGCAAGCCCGACCCCGATCCCGTCAGCGAGCCGCTCGCGCCGAAGGATCGCCCGAAGGAGCGGCCCGAGCCCGACAAACAGGCGAAACGCGAAGACGAGAAGAAGAAGCCTGAGCCGGATCCCGTGGAGAAACCACCGGCAGCGGTGCGGGAAAAACTGGTGTTGCCGCAGCGAGTCGCCGTCGTCCAACACGTCGAGGACGAGAACCAGGCTGCCAATCCCGCCGCCGAGTTCCTCGGTGATGCGAACAACAAGGTCCAGGAGCAGACGCAAGCGCGGGTCACGGCTACCGATCAGGACAACGAAAAGCCTTCGCCCGGTTCGCAGCACAACGGGCCCACGGAAGAACCGGGAGACTCGCACGTCACCGACGTTGCTCAATCGGAGGACACGCCTGGTGAGCTGCACAAGGCGCCGAGCGAAGATCAGCTAGCCGCGGCCCGTTCGGAAGTCTCCGTCAGCCAACCCGTCGGCATTCCCGAGGTCGCTGGGCGCGTGCGGGCGGGTCCAGAGAAAGCGGACACCGGCGAGAGGGGTCAGAAGTCACAGGCGGCGAGCGCGCTGAGCGAGGCCATGCCTTGGACTCATCGCGCGCCGGATGGAGCGTCGCAGCTCGCCGAGGAGCGAGAGGCGCGCCTCTCGCGCGCGGCCCATGAGGCGCGGCGTCACCGGGCGGCAACGGCGGCTGGGGACCCCGATCGCCCGCTCGATTTCCTCGGGCTAGGCGCAGAGGGGCTCACCGAGCGCGGCGTCAACCTCAACCTGACACCGGGCAGCGCATTCGCGGCAATTGGGCAGGATCAGCTGGCGCGCGAGATTCGCGCGGACGGTGAGCGGCGCCGTAGCAAACACCAGGGCTCGTGGCGCGCGCTCGGCATCGAACGCTGGCGACCCGCCATCGAGAACTACGTGGCCACCGTCAAGCTGGGCAATCAGACCGCGCTGAACACGGCACAGTCGCCCTTCGCGACGTACCTGAACCACATCCACAATCGGCTGCACCCCATCTTTGCGATCGACTACCTCGGGTTCCTCGACGGGCTGCCGGGCAGCGCCGGCCTGCATGAAAAGGACATGAAGACGGATCTCGAGATCGTGCTGAGCCAGAACAACGGCAGCATCGTCAAGATGGGCGTGACCCGCACGAGCGGCGTGACGGCGTTCGACATCAGCGCGCTCGAGTCAGTGCAGCGCGCTTCGCCGTTTGGTGTCCCGCCGCCCGCTATCGTCTCTCCGGACGGCAACGTGTACCTGCATTGGGAATTTCATCGCGATCCGATGTTCGCGTGTTCGACGTTCTACGCTCGCCCCTACATCATCAAGGTGCCCCAGAAGACGGCGCCACCCGCAGGAGATCCTCCGTCCGGGCCCTTCGGTCCCGAGGAGGATCCTCCGCCCGCCAAGCAGGGCTCCGTCGCGCCGCAGACCCCCTATGCAGCACGCTAGTCCGCTTGGGCCAGTGGAACGACGGGTGGGTGGGCCGGACCCTGGAGGGGAAAAGCCGGAAGTCGGAACCCCTGCGTCCTCGCCGACGGCATTCGAGTCGTCAGGACACAATAACGGTCCGGCGCGTTCTGACTTACTGCTGGTCGGTGTTTGGGCGATCATCGCATCGGCGCTGGGGCGTGGACTTTCAGAGGCGTTGCCTGGCTCCAGCGCGGGCATCGAACGGCTCATCGCGGGCGCCGAGAGGCTCGCCGAGTTCTCGTCGCAATTCATGGTGATGATGGGCACCGCGACGTCGGTGCGGCTCTTGCTGTGGAACCTCGAGCGTCGCGGGCGCTGGTTCCGTCCCGTGGCGATCATCTCCTGCGCGGCCGCGCTCCCCGTGGTTATCTCCGCCAGCAGCCGGCATCTGGATCCGCCGTGGCTCATCGCGTTGGTGGCGCTCTCGGCGCTGCTCGCATTCACCGCCGGGGGCCTCGCGGTGCGAGTG
>JAYWEH010000618.1:0-3212 GCA_043780025.1 Deltaproteobacteria bacterium | reverse complement strand
GCCGGTTCGTACCCTCCGTCAGAGCAGCTCAGCGTGCGGAGCTCATCGACGTTGGGCCGACCTGGTTCGAATCCCACATCGCCGTTCGACTAGCGCTGGGGCTCCGGGGCCCCAGCGCCCAGAAACAACGTGCGGAGAGGGAGGGATTCGAACCCTCGGTACCCTTTCGGATACACATGATTTCCAATCATGCACCTTCGGCCACTCGGTCACCTCTCCGGGCACACGGCGAGCAACATATCCGCTATTGCGCGCCGTGGCTTTGCGGAGAGAGTGGGAGTCGAACCCACGGTACCCTTTCGGATACACCTGATTTCGAATCAGGCACCTTCGGCCACTCGGTCATCTCTCCGCGCGGGACTCTGTCAGCCCCGATTTCAGCTGTCAACGAGCCTGCGCGGGCGATCACGGACTTTTCCGGCCTAGGCAGCTGGCTGCTCGGCAAGGTAGGGGGGTACCCTCGGGGGGTAGCCAGCTGCTCTGCAAGGGTAGGGCATACCCTCGAGGAGTAGCTCGCTGCTCTGCAAGGGTATGGGGTACCCTCGAGTGAGCAGCTGGCTGCTCTGGGAAGGGTATGGGGTACCCTCGAGCGAGCAGCTGGCTGCTCCGGAAAGGGTATGGGGTACCCTCGAGGAGTAGCCGGCTGCTCTGGGAAGGGTACGGGGTACCCTCGAGCGGGCAGCGGGCTGCTGTCTGAGGGCTTGGGTAACCAGGTCGGTCAGTAGGAGTGACACGGTTCAAAACCTGGTCGTCGTCCCGCGCAACCTGACCCACCCGTGAGCGACCTGCTCATCACTGGCCAGCAGCAGAAGCGCCGTCTGGATCCGCCTCGGGAGGTAGAAACAGGCGCTGCAATTCGATCTCGATGTCGGCGAACGGAGCGATGCGCGCGGCCGAGCCCGCGGCCCAGGCGCCGAGCTCGAGCCAGCGCCCGTCGTTCAACTCGAGGGCTTCCAGCGTGCGGGCTTCCGGATCGACGATCCAGTAGTGTTTGACGCCGTGGCGCGCGTAGAGGGCCCGCTTGGTGACGCGATCGAGCGTCGCGGTGCTCGGGGAGAGCACTTCGCAGATCCAGTCGGGGGCAATGTCGATGGGACGGATCGTGCCGGGTTTGGGCAAGCGCTCGCGCCGCCAGCCGGCGAGGTCGGGACGCACGATGTCGTGTGGCGCCAGGCGCACGTCGACTTCGACGAAGATCCACCAGCCGCCGGGGCCGCCGACGCCGTCATCGTCGTCGTAGGGGCCGCCGACGAAGCGGCCAAGTGATCTCTGTGCACGGGAGTGTCGGGGCAGAGGTGCGGGTTGGACGATGATCTGCCCGTTGACAATTTCCGCCCGCGCGTCCTCACTCAGGTGCAGCAGATCTTCGTACACCGCCAGGGTGCTCGGAGCCTGAGCCATGACGTGAGCTTAGCAGATGTGCGTCGAGCGTGCTGATCCGCATCTAATCAGGGCTTTTTCGACCGAAATGACCATCGCAAGGGGCGGGCGCCGCGCGCCGCTCGGCGCCCCGAGGTGACGCGAAGTGGCGTGTGGCGGCAGCCCGGCCCCTACCTATCGAGAAGGGCTCGAGGAGCGTCAGGGCGCTCAATCGATGGTGAGATCGACCGACATGCCGTCCTGGCAATTGCGATCGCTGGTGTTGACCTCGTAGTAGTAGGTGCTCGACCACTCGTTGCCGGTGCTGTAGCTGAAGTAGACGCGCCATTTGATGATGGTGTCGCCTTCGGCTCCTTCCAGGTTCTGAACCCAGCTATCGGTGTCGCCGTAGTTGACCTGCTCGTCGGGCAGGAGCTCGGTCTCCCACGTGCCGTCCCCTTTGTCGTCGTTGAAGAACTTGACGTAGCGCACCAGGATGTCGCGCTCGCCATCGTACTCGTATGAGTTTTCAACGCTGATGCTGACGTCCGTGCAGTTGTTACCGAAGGCCTGCTCGATGCTGCCGAGCTCGCTCGGGGCGCTCTCGCTCGGGCCGCTTTCGGTGCTCGCGCTCGGGTCCACGCCGGGCGCCTCGGGTACGTCTTCGAGGCCTTCCAGCGGGGCATCAGAGGGCGCCTGCGGGTCGAGCCAGGTCTGATCGTCGGGGGTTGCCCCGCAACCGGTTAAAGCCAGCGCGCCGGCCGCGCTCACAGTCGAGATCCAATTGATGATTTTCATGGTCCACTCCTCGTGGCTCGGAGTTTCCGAGCGCTATGTCTGGTACTTGCGCCCGAGGAGTGAGTTCCTGACGGGGTCGCGCAGACTTTTTTACGGAGCGAGCCGGGGCCGGAAGCGAGCGAGGAGGGAGCGCCGTCTCACGCCTTCTCGACGGCAAAGCCGACCTGGTGTTCATCGAGCTGGCAGGTGTCGGTGGTGCTGCCTTCGCCGAACTGCACGGCGAGCACTTCGTGACTGATTAGTCCGGCGTGTTCGTCGAAGGCGGCGCGCACCTCGGGTGACGCGCACGACCAGCGCACACGGATGCGGTCTGACACCTCGAGGCCCGCCTGTTTGCGGGCGTTCTGGATCACGCTGACGAACTCGCGCGCGAAGCCTTCGCGGCGCAAGGGGGGATCGATGGCGGTGTCGAGCACGACGGTGAGCTCGCCGTTGGTGGCGGCGGCGGTACCGGCGAGGGCAGAGCGCTGCAAGAGTACGTCCTCGAGTGATAGGGCGACGCCGTCGATTTCGATCTGGCCGCCGCCTCCGAGCTGCGCGACTTCGGCGAAGCCCCACTTGGCGAGCTCGGCGCCGATGGTCTTCAGCTTCGGCCCGCAGCGCTTGCCCAGGGTCTTGAAGTTGGGCTTGACGCTGATGTTCGTAAACGAACTCTCGTCGGACTCTGCCGCGAGTGACTTGATGTTGAGCTCGTCCTGGATCAGGGCTCGGGAGGCCATCGCCGCGGCGCGCAGCTCGGCGTCGCGGTGCACCACGGTGAGGTGCTGGAGCGGCTGGCGCACGCGGATGCGGTGGTCTTCGCGCAGCTTGCGCCCGAGTGCGACCACCTCGCGCGCGACCTGCATGCGGCGTTCGAGCGCGCTGTCGACCAGCTCCGCGCGCAACGCGGGGTAGTCGCAGAAGTGGATGCTCACAGGGGCCTCGGCGTCCACCGGGCGGACCAGCCGCTGGTACACGGTCTCGGTGATGAACGGCATGAAGGGAGCGAGCACCTTGGCGAACTCGACCAGCACCTCGTACAGGGTGGCGTAGGCGCAGGCTTTGTCCGCGTCGTC
>JAYWEH010000617.1:0-7612 GCA_043780025.1 Deltaproteobacteria bacterium | reverse complement strand
CCGCGTTGCCCTGAGTCGTTCCGCCGGCTCCGCCCGGCTGCGTTGGATCCAGGTCAGTCACCGAAGGGCCTTCGCTGCCCCCCGCACCGGTCAACCCTGCAGCGCCCGCTGAAGCGCCGGCCGAGTCATTCGGGTCAGCGTTGCCAGCGCCCGACTGCCCGCTCGTCTCCGCCGGAAACGGAACAATGGGTTCGATAGCCACGTCGCGGTTATCGACTCCGCACGCCAGGCTGACCACCAACGCCCCGAACACACCCCGTGAAGCTGACCGTCTCAAAGCGAACCTCCAAGCCCCATTGATGATATTCCGGCGGCGCCAGCCTCACAATGCCCCAGTGGGAAACGTTTCCACCAAATCAGTCACAGCCCGGCGCAACCGAATTTTCCAGGGCCGGAGCGGTCTCCCGCGTACTGACCCGGGGACTCGGTCCTCGATTTTATACGAACGTCACGATGGGGGTATCTCGCGGGGCGCTTGCGACTTGCGCGCCGCGTCTGCTTTGCTCCGCCGAGAAACACCCTCATGGGCCCACACGAGCGGTGCAACGATTGGGATGTTGCATCTGTCTTAGCTCGCGTATCGTGCCGTCCCTGGAGGTAATCCGATGACGATTCGAACTTCGGCAGTGCGTGTTTTTAGTGGGGCGTTCTTTGTATCCGTCGCGGCGCTCGTCAGCGCCTGCAACACCGGTGGCGACAGCAGTGCTGCGACATCCGGCGAAGGCAAAGCCGAGGTCAGCGCGGAGACCAAACCGGGTGTGACCGCGAGCAAGCCGGCGTCCGCCGAGGTACGGCTCGAAGCGCGCCCGGCACCAGCGGCGCAGCCTCAGGCGGATCTCGCGGCGAATCCCGCCGCACGAGCAGAGCTCAAAGCCGCAGCGCCGGCAACGCCCGGAGCGCCGGGCCAGCCTCAGCTCGAGCTTGCCGCGTCTCAGCTCGCAGCAGCCAGCGCGCGACTGAATGCCCTGGCCGCCGGCGCAACCGTCGAAGCCAAGGCCGAGCCCGGGAACCCGAGCTTGAAGGTGAGCAAGAATGGCAATTCTGTCGTCGACGCAAAGGTTCAAGCCGGCAGTCCCAGCTTGAAGGCCGGCGGTCTCATTGACGCCAACGTGCAAGCGGGCAAGCCCAGCCTGAACCTGGGCGGGCTCGAGCAGCCCCCGGCTGCGAAGAAGTAAGCTCGATCGCGCACTGATAGCCCGGGTGCGATCTGGTGTAGCGCGTTGCATCGCCGCGCCTGCCCAGACAGTATCTAGGCCATCATGCTCTGCCGCGCCCACTCCATTTTCGGTATCGGTCTCACGTCGTTCGCCGCCGCGCTAGGCTGTAGCGCGCCCGCGGGCGAGAGTGAGCTCACGACGCCGGGCGCGTTGATCCCATTTCCGGGCTCCTCGGTCCCGACTGGCACGGCGCCGGGCGTCGACCCGCAGGGCGGCGGGGGCACCAACGCCAGCGGGGGCACGGGTAACACCACCGAGGGCATCGGCGGCAACGTCCCCGTCAGCGGTACTGGCGGCTCGGGCGCCACAAACCCCCAGAATGGCATGGGCGGCAGCGCCGGAACTCCGACCACGCCGGGCGAGGGCGCGGGTGGCAGCGCGGGAACGTCGGCGGCAGGCAGCGGTAACGCTCCGGTGGAGCCGCCTCCGGGCCCCGTCGGAACGGGCTGCGCGCCAGGCGCGGCCTTCTTCTGCGAAGACTTCGAGGACTTCGCGGTGGGCACCGCGCAACAGAACCCGCTGTGGCGGCCCGAAGGCACCGTGACGATCGACGGGCAGACCGTGCAGGGCACTCGCTCGCTGCGCGTGCAGGCCAATGCCGGCCAGGCGAGCCGCATTTTCGTCAACGGCTTCGCTCCGCCGAACAACAGCTTCTTCGGCCGCATGAACGTGTTCGTGCAGAGCTTCCCGACCGCGCCGAACTACGCCCACTACGTGCTGGTCGAGGTCACCGGTAACGGTGGCGAGCGCGTGCGGCCGATCGGGGGCCAGCTGATCCAGGATCAGAATGTCGGCAACGTCTGGGGTGTCGGCTCCGACGGCGGCGCCACCGGCGACTGGACGGCGTGGCGCGCCACGGCGCCGGCAGTCGGCGCACGCTGGCAATGCATGGAGTGGCAGATGGACGACAGCGACAACTCCGTCGACGTGCACATCGACGGAACGCTGAAGTCCGAGCTGAGCGTGTCCACCAACAGCCACGACGGCAACGGCGCGTTCAACTTCCCCACCTTCAACAACATCTGGCTCGGCTGGACCGTGTTTCAGGGCGGGTCCGTTCCCGCTCCGTTCGTCGTATACCTGGACGACATCGTGCTCTCGAGCGAGCGCGTTGGCTGCCCCTGAATTCGTGGGTGCAGCGTAGCGCGGCAACTTTGTGAATGGCTCGAGCGCGGAGGAAGGCAGCCGCCGTCGGGCGCGCCCTGATGACTGATGTCGTCCATCCACACGTCGTTAGACGGTCCGGTGCTGAAACTTTGCCTCTGACCCTTCGAACTTGCGACGACACCCTCAGCAACTCCTGGGCAGCGGCTCCTGGCAAGTGCCGGGGTCGTCGCCTGTTCGCGAGCAGCGATCAGTGGGAGGACGAACTCGGCGGCTTCGAAGCGGGCTGGCGCGGCTTCTTCAGAGTGCTCGCGGTGTACCTCGCGCGCTTCACCGGGCAACGCCTCCAGCACAAACTTCTCGGGGCGTTACGTACTGCGCCTGCAATGGCATACGGCTTGCTCGCCTCGACGGTCTGCGCCAAGGTGTGCCAGACGCGCCGCAGGCGAGCAGCTCTGGAGGATTTGAACATGACAAATCGATATTTGGCTTTTTCGGCTGTGTCGCTGCTCGCTGGCTGCGGCCAGTTTGATTTGGGGGATCTCTTCGACGCGGTGGACGGCGACGGGCACGGGCACGGGGGCTCTCGCGTCTGTGTCGTGGACGGTGTGCGGCACCATCCGGGCGATTCGTTTCCCTCGTCCGATGGTTGCAACACCTGCTCGTGTGGACCCGACGGCTCGGTGGCGTGCACCGAGCGGGGCTGCGTCGACGAATGCCAGACGGACGCGGACTGCCCGGTGCCGCCCTGCGCATGCCTCGACGAAAACGCTGACGGCATCTGCGAAAATGCGTGCCCGGTCCCCGTGTGCCGCGACGGCGTCTGCGGCCTGGCGAACCCGGACGCGTTGCAGCTCGGCGAGGTCTGCGGAGGTTTTCGCGCCCCGCCCGTGCAGGAGTGCGATAGCGGCTTGTTCTGTCAGCACCAGGCCGGCGCGCTGTGCGGCGCGGCCGACGCCCCCGGTGAATGCGTGCTCGTCCCCGACGTCTGCGCCGACATCTTCGATCCGGTGTGCGGCTGTGACGGCGTCACCTACGGCAACGCCTGCGAGGCCGCGGCCAACCTGACGGGCATCTTCGAGCTCGGGCCCTGTGAGCCGCGCTGTCCCGAGAGCTGTCCGGTGATCCTGATCTGCCGACTCTGCGACGATGGTAGCTGCGGGGACGCTCAGGTCAGCTGTAACCCCGATGGCAGCTGCGGGGACGTGGATTTCGTTTGTCGCAAATGAGCTATCGGTCGACGTGCAGCGCCGCCGTGCTGCTCGGCGCCGTTCTACTGGCAGCCATCGCCTGCGGGGATGCGCAGAGTGATGCGGAGCCGGACGGCGCGGGCAGCGGGGGTGCCGCGGGCGGTGGCGTCGCCGCGGGGGGCGCGCCGTTGGATGACGCGCCGGACTTTTCGTTGCCGCCCGGCCGCATCCGGGTCACCACCTGGCTCGAGTTCGGAGAAACCGAGCTGGCGGCGACGTTTGCTGATGGGCCATTGCCCCAGCAGCGCGAGGAATCCGAGCGGATCGGCAGTTGCCGGCTGACGACGTTTCGCGCCAGTACCTGCACCCCGAGTTGCCTGGGGGGTTCGGTTTGCGTGTCCGAGCGGTGTGAGGTCTTCCCAGCGCAACTGGATCGAGGGCCACTCGAGTGGTCGTGGCCCGGTGGGCAGCAGACGCTCACCGCATCGGCCACGGGTGGCTACTACGGCGCGGGCGCGGCGCTCACGACCGGCGACGTGGTGGTCGCCGTGGACGGCGCGTCGTTCAGCGCGCCGATTGTGGAGAGCCCCAGCCCAGAGGGGGACTGGACCCAGGCGCTCAGCGCCCGTCCGGCAGCGGAATCCGTCACGTTGCGCTGGTCGAACCCGAGCCCGGGCGCTCGACTGCGCTTACACATGACGGACTGCACCGGCACGCACGGAGGGGCGGCCGCGGCCGAGATCGAATGCGAGGCGGCGGATTCGGGGCAGCTGGTGCTGCCGGGCGCATTCCTCGACGCGCTCGCGGCGGGCGACTGGTCACGCGGCGAGTGCGGATCGCACCGACTCGAGCGTTACCACGTCGACGGGGACGAACTGCTACGGCTCGAGACCATCGCGCGCACGGACGTGTTCTATCGGCCTGAGTGACGCCGCTCGCGTGCCGACTCGAGGTGATGCTGTGTCGGATCTGTGATCACGTAAACGAGCCGCAACCGAAACGTGTGGATCGCGAGCGAGCGCTCATCCACTCTAACATCAATGGTGCGATCGACGTGCTGGGTTTTCGGTTTCGGCTGGGCGCTGGTTAGCGGTACGGGCTGCGGGGGTGGTGGCAATGAGCCGTCGCAGGCGGAAGCGCCGAACCTGCCCGATCTCGGCGGCGGCGCCGCGGGTGCTTCGCAAGTCGAGCCGGGTGGACCCGCGCCGATGGGCGATGATGAGCCGAGCGCGGGTGTGGCGGGTTCTGGCGGTGAGAGCGTGAATCCCGACTTGCCGCTTGGCACTCCGCCGCCGGCGCTGAGCTCGGTGCCCGGCGTGGTCGTGATCGACACGGGTACGGAGCGCTGCGCGGCGTTGTGCACGGTGACGACGACAGTGGCGGCCGATCCGGATGGGAACGGCGATGATTGGTCGTACGAGAATATGGCATCGTGCGTGATTCCGGGCAGCCTCACGGGGCGCGGTAACCAGGCTTGCATGACCGGGGCACCGCTGCCGCCGAAGCGGCAGATCCCGGGCGTGGTGGTCGTGGACAATCAGGTGCCGCATTGCGCGCCGGTGTGCCTCTTGATCACCGACAGCGCGTTGGATCCCGACGGCACGATCGACGGATGGTTCTACGAGAACAACCTTTCATGTGTGGTTGCGGACAGTCTCACGGCCCAGGCCAATCAGCCCTGTACGACTGGCGCTGCGCTACCGACGGCCGCGCCGCGACCCGGGATTCTCGTCGCTGACGGGCTCGACGCGGCCTGTCGCCCCGTGTGTCGGGTGGCGACGGGGCCGTCGAGTCCGGACGCACCCGACTGGGGTTACGAACAGAATGCTTCGTGCGTGCTGCCGGGCTCGGCTACGGCGCTCGCCGGTTCACGCAGCTGTACGTTTGGCGGCCCTGCGTTGGAGCTGGTCCCGCCGGCATTGCCCGGCAACAAGGTGGCGGCGGGGTTCTTCGTGCAGGCAGGCCGCCTGCGCGACGCCTACGGGGCGGACTTCGTGATCCGCGGCGTGAACAACCCGCACATCTGGTACGACAGCGCGGCGCAGTACGACGCTTACGGCGCGCTCGATACCATCGCGAGCTACGGCACCAACAGCATCCGCGTGGTGTGGGACACGACAGGGCCGGTGCACCTCTTGCGCGAGATCCTGTACCGCATCGTGGAGCTCGGCATGGTGCCGATGGTGGAGCTGCACGACGCGACGGGCGAAAGTAGCCGCGAGCTCTTGCTCGACATGGCCGAATATTATGCGCTCGCCGACGTGCGCGCCGTGTTGGACGATTTTCGAGAGTACGCGCTAGTCAACATCGCCAACGAGTGGAGCGGCAATGATTTCTTCGCCTCGTACCAGGCGGCGATCACGTACCTGCGCGCCAATGGCGTCAGCCACACCCTGGTGATCGATGCCAACGGGTTTGGACAAAACGGGCAGGCTTTGCTCGACAATGCGGCGGCGCTCACCAACGCCGATCCCGAGCGCAACGTGCTTTTCAGCGTGCACATGTATGAACGCTTTGCCACGCCGCAGGCGGTGGACACGTTGCTGAATGCCGCGGCTGCAGGGCAGGTGCCGCTGATCGTCGGAGAATTTGGCTGGCGCCACAATGGCCAGAACGTCGCGTGGGAGCGCATCCTGTCGCGCACCGATGAGCTCGGCATCGGCTACATCGCCTGGTCCTGGCTCGGCAATGACGCGGCCACGGCAGAGCTCGATATGGCCGTCGACTGGAGCGGGCCCCTCAGCGACTGGGGCAGCGACGTGCTGGAGGGAGCGCCTGGAAATGTGCGAGCGACCGCGGAGCGGGCGAGTATTTTCGACTGATTCACGGCCTGAGCGTCCACCGCAACCCGAGCGTGAGTCGCGCGAATCCAGGCCTTCCGGGAAGTCGGTGAACAGGAACGGTTGCGTGCCCGTCCAGCCGCTGAAACGCAGGAAGGCTCCGAAGCCATGGCCGAGCCGGCTCGTTTCGTAGCCTGCCTCGAACGCGTAACCCGCCATGTAGCGTGAGGTGGTGATCGCGCCTGGAGGCGGCGGCGGTGCCGGGATGCGGCCGATGCTGCCGGAGACGCCCAAGAACAGGCCCTTGTCCGCGTTTGTGTACAGCTCCATGAATCCGCCAAGCGGAGACCAGACCGTGTACGAGGTTTCGGCCAGCCAGAATTCGTCAGCGTAGGTCGCGACATCCCGCACATCCAGCGAGCCGACGCGCGAGTACCGCACAAACGACCCGGTCACTCCGAATTGCACGTAGGGCCCGATGAACCTGCCGGCGCGTAGACCGGCACCGAACGCCGTCGCGTTGTAGTCCACGACAGGATCACCCGTCTGCGTCAGACCAATCGCGGCGCCTCCTCCGAGGGTGCGGAGCTCGAAGGAGTGTATGGGTTCGGGCGCTCGGGCCACCTCATGGGCCTCATACGGACTGGGTTGCAGTTCATCGGGGTCGGCTTCATCGGCGGCAGCGGCTCCGGCCGTTGCGAGGATACCCAAACAACACAGCAATGCGGCACGGCACACCACACTGTGGTTCTCGAACCACAACTGTGACGTGCGGAGGCCGGAGAAAGCCGAATCGGCGAGGGATTGCCGGGGCGGCGCGATGAGCATGACGAGGGCCATGACAAAGGCTGAGCAAGCCCTGTGCCGTCCATTGCGGCCTGAGCTGAGTGCCGCGGTGAAACAGTGTGCACCCCCGCGCAGCTGGGCATGCGTCTTGCTCCTGGGTCGTTCATGATGAACCGGCTGGGGGTCTCGCGTTTTCTCACCGGCGTGTGCCTCGTCGTGGGGTGTGCCGGGCTCTTCGATGACACTGGCGACGTCCAGACGTGGGCCTTGGCAGCCAGCCCTTCGAACATGTACGCTCGAGCTCTGGGGCCCATTTCGATCGCCCGCGGCTGGACCACGCTGGCGGACCCGAGCTGCCCGACGACCTTCTGGGACGGCCAGTACTCCGACCGGCTCAACATCGTCGGCGGCTGCAGCGAAAGTGGTGGGCGACAACGGGTTGGCTCCGTGAGCGTGTCGGCAGACTACCTCGGGGCCAACGTCACGTTCGACAGCTTCGGGAACTTCGCCGGAACGGAACCACGAGCGCTCCTGT
>JAYWEH010000616.1:0-17840 GCA_043780025.1 Deltaproteobacteria bacterium | reverse complement strand
TGGTCAGCGCGCCGGGTTACCGGGTGGCCGTTGAAGCAATTGCGCAAGCTCCGCAGCCCTTTCCTGTAATCCTGACCGATCTGGCCATGCCAGATGGTTCCGGTCTGGACGTGTTGGCCGCCGCCAAACAGCGCTCGGCCGCCACTGAAGTCATCTTAATCACGGCGCACAACACGGTCGAAAACGCCATCGCCGCGATGACGGGAGGCGCCTTCAACTTCGTCACCAAGCCGTTTGACCCCGCTGGCTTGGCAGCCCTCGTGCGAAAGGCGCTCGAGAAGCACGCGCTCGTGGAGGAGAACTCGCGCCTCAAGGCCCAGGTCAACAGGGCGGCGCCGGGCAGTAGCGGGCTGGTGGGGAAGAGCCGCGCCATGTGCGCAGTGCTCGACATGGTCGAACGCGTCGCCCCCATGCGCACCACCGTGCTCATCACCGGAGAAAGCGGAACGGGCAAGGAATGTGTGGCGCGCGCCATTCACCTGCGCTCCGAGCGCGCACAGAAGCCCTGCCTCGTGGTCAATTGTGGAGCCTTGCCGGAAGCGCTGATGGAGAGCGAGCTCTTCGGACACGAGAAAGGCGCTTTTACGGGCGCCACGGGTCGTCACGTGGGCATATTTCGCGAGGCCGAGGGCGGGACCGTGATGCTGGACGAAGTGGGCGAGCTCAGCCTACCCCTGCAGGTCAAGTTGCTCCGCGTATTGCAGGAGCGGAAGGTGAAGCCCGTCGGCGCCAGTCAAGAGGTGCCAATCGACGTTCGCGTCTTGGCGGCGACCAATCGTGACGTCGAGACCGAAGTGGCCGAGGGCCGTTTCCGCCAGGACCTCTATTATCGTCTCAACGTGATCCGGGTCGAGTTGCCGCCATTGCGCGAGCGAGCGCAGGACATCGCGCTGCTCGCAGACCGCTTTGTGCAGCGCTTTGCGCGTGAAATGGGCAAAGATGTGCGCGGGCTCACACCGGACGCACTACGCGCACTCGAGCGCTATAATTTCCCGGGCAATGTACGCGAGCTCGAAAATGTCATCGAGCGGGCGGTCGCGTTTGCCGGGTCACGCGCCATCGGGCTCGGCGACATGCCCCGGGAGGTCAGCGGGATGTCCTCGGCGGCGGGGCCGAGCCTCGTCACGCTGCCTGAGGAGGGCTGCAACCTCGATGAAGTGATGGGTGAAATCGAGCGGCGCTTGATGCTCGAGGCGCTGGAACGCACCGGTGGTGTGCGCAAGGCGGCGGCCCAGCTGCTCGGAATCAGCTTTCGCTCATTGCGCTACCGGCTCGCGAAACACGACCTGGATGAGGGTGACGCGCCGGAGTCGACGCTCGAGCTTTGAGCTGGGGTTGCCCGACAGCCCACTTGGACGAATACTCGATATGTTGGCGACGAGGAGCGAGCTCTTGACCATGCCCATTTGGAAGCGGCCCCAACGGAGGGCTAGGAGTGCGTCCCGGCGGCGAGCGGCGGGGTTCACCCTTACCGAGCTCATGGTGGTAGTGGTGATCACGGGCGTGCTCGCCAGCCTCGGCTTTGCTGCCCTCAACCAACACGTGAGCGCTGCGTGGGGTGCGGAGGCTCTCAACATGGTTCAAAGCATTCGTGCCGCGCAGGAGCGCTGGCGCGCGGAACACATGATGTACTTTGATGTGAGCGCGGGCGCCACGAACTGGTATCCGAAAGACCCGACGGTACCGTTCAATCGCGAACAGCAGAACCCGTTTTTTTACGACCCGACCAGCGGCGCGCACGCAGACAATAACCGGTGGCTCCTACTCCGACCCACTGTCACCGGACCCGTGCGGTTTGGTTACATGGTCAACGCCGGAGTAGCGGGACAAGCGATGACCGTACCGGCGGCAGGGCCCGCCGTTAATTGGCCAACGCCAGTGGACAACTGGTACGTGATTCAAGCCATCGGGGACACCGATTGGGACGGAACCTTTTCGTATTATCGAGCCTCGAGCCTCGACGGCGAGATCTACACGACGCGCCACGGTGAGTGAGCACGGGCGCGCTCGCATGAGCTGAAGTACGAACCTCGCAAAGCGCCTGCCGCAGCGGAGTTCAGGTCTCGTCCTACTCGAGCACCGGTTTTGATCCGGTGTGAGCCAGCCTGCGCTGTGAGCTCTCGGTGCCTACCTGACTTTTGACTCACCCGCAGCGTAGTTGTTCACAGACTCATCTGAAGCTGTTCAGCTCAGCGCCGTAATTTGTCACTAATGAAGCTTTTGATGACCAAAAACGTCGTCGCTGTTTCAAAAGGTGGCACCCCACCCCGAGCTGTCGTTGGCGCTCCGCGCCTGCCTTTTGCCCAGAAGCGGCGAGAAATACAGGGTTGGCATGGCGCCTGCTTTAGCCAAGGCGTGATGGTCACGGTCGAAGGTCAATCAGCGCGAGTTCGATATCGAGCTCCGCTGGCGCTCGAGCGATCGCACGCTCGAGTCCGTGGGTTCACGTTGATCGAGTTGATGATCGTCGTGGCCATCATGGGAGTGCTCGCGACGCTCGCCACCTACGGCGTGCGAAAGTATCTGCTCGAAGCGAAGAAGGCGGAAGCTGCGACGATGTTGACGCAAATCCGCGTTGCCGAGGAGGCCTACCGCGACGAGACGTTTGCGTACCTCGGCGCGACCAGCTTCGACCAGTGGCACCCGACGAGCACACCGGGCGGACAAAAATATGCCTGGGGCGTGGCGTCGACCGTGCGCACGCAGTTTTTTGATCCGCTGGGTGTGAGCCCGGATGGCGTCGTCGAATACGCTTACGCGGTGGTTGCGGGCACGGCCGGCTCGGGTTTGCCGTCGATTCCGACGAAGACCACCTTCGCATTTCCGGCGCCGACCGGCCCTTTCTACATCGCGATGGCCAAGGCCGATCTCGATGACGACGGCACTTACACCTATGCGCTGGCTCACAGCGCTACTTCAGCAATTCACATCGATCAGGGTTTTTGATCGCGTTAGCGGCCGGCTGCATGCGCATCTCGCCGCGGGGAACATCGAACGGAAAACAAGGAGATACCATGCGGATTCAGGACAAACTAGCCAAACTCAGAAACAAACGCGGCTTCACGCTCGTCGAGCTCATGATCGTCGTTGCGATCATCGGCGTGCTCGCCGCGCTCGCTATCTACGGCGTGCGCAAGTACCTCACCAACGCCAAGACCGCGGAAGCCCGCACGGCCCTCGGACGCCTCGCGAAGGACGCTCAGTCGGCATACGAGAAGGAAACGCTCTCGCAAGCCGTGGTGCCGATCACAACTGCGAAGGGCATCGCGCGCTCTCTCTGCCCCACGGCAACGAATACCGTGCCTGCCTCCAAGGTCAACATCCAGAACTCCAAGTACCAGTCATCGCCCGCCGAATGGAAAGCCGTCGGCTGGGACTGCTTGAAGTTCACGATGAGCGATCCTCAGTACTTCATGTACGGTTACGCCTCGACCGGTACGGCAGGCGCGGTCGGTGAAACGTTCACCGGCACGGCTCAGGGCGACCTCGACGGCGACACCGTGCTCTCGACCTTCACGTTCGGCGGTGAAATCCAAGGTACCACTGACAACGACAAGGTGCTCACGCTGTTCGATCAGATCCGCGAAGCCAACGTCGAGGAATGATTTGAAACGTGATCGTCGAGCCCGCGCCGGCGATCAAAACCTCGGCTGAGTAGACGAACCCGGGGAGAGGGCTCCAAGGGTTCTGGACCAGAGGCCGCCATTGCAACAGCGATGGCGGCCTCGCGGTTTTGGGGCTCGCCCTTTTTTGTTTTCTGGGGCTTTGAGCCACGTGCTACTGCGGCGGTCGTGCGTTCGCTCAGCCCCGTGGAAGCTGCACTGCTGATCGCGATTGGCGGCTCGGTGCTCGCGGTCGGAATCCCGGCCTTCGTGCGCAACCTACACGCCTCGAGGCTGGTCGAACCCATGGGTGGCCTGGGCCAAATTGCGGCTGCTGCGGCCGGCCTGGCCGCAAGCCACCGCGACGGCGCACGTTATCCGGCGAGCGTGGGGCCGACGCCCCGCACGGTGCCTGCCGGTAGATCGGTGGCCGACCCGCCTGGCGCCTGGGAGCACCCGAGCTGGCTAGCACTCGGCTTCCGCTTCACCCGGCCGCACCGCTACACGTTCGAATTCAACAATACCGGGCGGCCCGGTCATAGCCAATACACTGCATCGGCGCGTGGCGATCTGGATGGCGACGGCCAGGTCAGCGAATTCAGCGTCCGCGGCGAAACACGCGGCGCCGAGCCCCCGCGCACCTTTCCGCTCGAAATGCATCACGAGATAGAATGATCGCCTGTTGCCCTACTTTTACCCTCCAGTTGGCCACAACCTGGGTCGTAGTGGCAGGATGAGGTGCCTCGATGCGAGACTCAGCGGCGCATCGTTTCCTTCCCTGGCTGATTGTGGCCTGTGCTGCGTGCGTCATTGCGAGCGCGCGGGCGGGCGTTGTCGACTTGTACCGCAAGCCTGCGGCCGACGAAGCGGTGTCGTTGCTGCTTTCGCCCGAATATACAGTGGTGGCCAGCCTGGGGCACCGCGAGGCGCTGGCTGACTATTTGTTTGCCAACACACTGGTTGAATACGGGCTGAGCTTTCAGGAGCAAACGCGCTTCGAAGCCACCTATCGTTATCTGGATACCATCACCACGCTCGCGCCGAAGTTCGATCGGCCCTACCTGTTCGCCGATGCGTTGCTGACGATGCGGCCCAAGCCGGCGCTGCTCGAAGACTACCTGGGCACGCGCAGGCTGCACGAGCGCGGCCTCGCGGCGCTGCCATTCAACACCGAGCTGTGGTCGGTGGCGGGTCAATTTGCCGCCTATCTTTCACAGCAATACGTGCCCCCGGAATACAAGAAGGAATTCAAGCTGGCGGGGGCGCGCTATCTGGCGCGCGCCTGCGAGTTGGCCAGCAACAACTCGGGCATCCCGTATCATTGCATCGCCGCCGCGCGCCTTCTCGATCGCGCAGGCCAACGCGAGGCCATGATTCGAATGTTGACCCGAACGCTGGCCGTGAACGACGACCCGGAGATCCGCCGCCTGGCCCTTGGCTACCTGGAACTCGCCGTGAGCGAACGCGAGCGCGAACGTCAGGGGCGTCGCTTGAAGCTGCTGGAAGCGCGCTGGAAGGCCGACGTGCCTCTGGCGAGCCGCGGCATGGTATCGCTGCTGGGCCCCGGGCCGGACGTGCTCGGGTGTGTTGGAGCGGGCGCTGCTGGGCGCCCGGGTTGCCAAACGACTTGGCGCGACTGGGGCAAGACGATCAATCGCCACGAAGGCGAGTGACGCACCCCAGACAGCGCCCGCTTTGACTCGAATCGAGGCGCGCTCCCGCTGCGATCGATCAGATCGTGTCAAAGTGGCTCGCGAGATTTTTCCGTGTGCCATGGAACAATCGGCGATTGTGCTTTTCGCGCGCGCCAAGGTTAGACTGCGGGCGTGAGACAGTTGGTCACTTCGAGTCGCAATGTCGTCCGTTCCACCACTGCATTGGCGTTGGCCAGTGTAATAGCCACGGCCATTTCGGCCTGCGGAGGCGGCGAGGAGGCCTGCACCACTCTGGGTTGTGCGAGCAACAGCCCCGCCGCAGCGGGCGTGGGCGGTACGGGAGGGGCAAGCGGCAACCCGGACGACGCCATCATCGATGACGATCTGGTGAGCAATCCGAGCAGCGGTGGAGCGTTGCAGGATGGCCAGGTGTGCCGCGCCGTTCGGTTTGATGCCGTGGCCAATCCGGTGAACTTGTTGATCCTCCTCGACCGCTCGGTGTCGATGGCCGAACGCGTCGATCGAGATGTACCGGATTCGCCCACGCGCTGGACGGTGGTGACAGATGCCTTGCGAGCGTTCATCAACAGCGACGACGCCGCTTCGGCGCGGGTCGGCATCCAGTTTTTCGGGCTCATGAACGGTTATGACGATTGCAGCGCTGCCAAGTACGCGAACCCCGCGGTGGGAATCGCGCCGCTGGCGGACAACCGGCAAGCGCTGCTGAACGCGTTAGCGGGCACTGCACCGGGCTCCTTCACCCCCACGGCGCCCGCACTCGAAGGGGCGCTCAGCTACGCGCTCGGTGTAGCGCAGCTCCCGGAAAACGCCGCCATCCCGACGGTGGTCGTGTTGGCGTCCGACGTGATTCCGAGCGAATGCGGCCCGCTCGATGCCCAAGGCCAGGTGATCATCTCGCTACGCCAAGTGATCGAGACCCTCGAGCGCTTTTCCGAACCCCCGCTGGACGGAACGGGCAACCCCGTCCAGCCCCCCATTCGCACCTACGTCATCGGTCCCGAGGACCTGCGCAGCAACGCGACGGTGCTGGCACAAGCGGGTGGCGGACAGACCTTTCTGGTGGGCGCCGACTCGCTGGTCTTTGACCAGAGCAAATTCCTGGACGCGCTCTTGAGCATCGTGTTCCGGCCGCTGAGCTGTGAAATCGACGTGCCCCAAACTGCGCCGGACACGGGCGAACAGATCGACTTCGAGAAAGTTCGCGTCCGCTACACCGGCGCATCGAGCGGCACGGCACGCGAATTTCCGCGCGCGAGCGGGCCCGGCACCTGCGGCACGGGCGACGCCTGGTACTACGACAACAACACCGCACCCGCCAAGATCGTGTTCTGCCGCCAGGCTTGCAACAGCTTGGGCGCCGGAGAGCTCTCTGTCGAACTCGGATGCGCTCCCACGCCAGCGCTGTTTTGAGCGCACCTCTGTGCGCTAGGGCTTCCGCGTTGGAAGCCGATATCAATCACCTTTCTTGCGTAAAATCTGCTGCTTGACCGCGGTTTGAATCGCGGCCGGGACGTTCTTGCTCTTGCTCATCGTCCGCAGGTCGTTGTCGCGCAAGTGCGGGATCAGCCGCGCCGAAAACGTGAACGGAGTGCGGGGGTTTCCCACCAGGTTGAGTTTGACCTGATAGCTGCGAACGAAATCCTTGTTCTGGGCGATGATGCGCAACACGTCGTCGATGACATTCCGGCTTGCGGCAATGCGCGCCGCCTCGCCGTCCTTGAGCAGCGGGCTGGTTGCGGCGGCGGTGGCCACGAGGCGATTGGAGTCCCGAACCAACAACATTCGCTCGGCCCCGTTGCCCAGCGTCGCCCGGCGGATTTTTTGGGTGATCGTCATCATGGCGATCTGGGCGTAAATCGGCAGAAACTTCTCCTTGACCTTTTCTTCGCCCTCATCGTCGACCTCGTGAGTGTCCTCATCGACGTCTGCGGCAGTCGCCGTCGCGAGCTCTTCGGCCTTCTGAAAAAGCTCGTCGTCGAAGCTGCGCTCCGGCGTGGGTTCCGGGATGAGCTGGCTCTGGATCGCCAGCGCGGCTTGCTTGAACGCGGGGATGTTGAGTTCCAGATTGTTGCGCACGGCGAGGTCCACCAAGCGGTCGGCGGTGGACATGCGCACGCGGCGGTTCATGTAAAGCTTCTCGATCACGCGCGGGAAGCGCAATAGCACGCTGTCGCTCGCCGCCACGATCTCGCCAATGCTCTCGTTGGCGCGCTCGGCGACGATTTCGAGGCCGGCGCTCGTGATCAGCGGGGCAGCGAGCAGTCGCGATACCACTGCCGCGTCGGAATATTGGGTATCCGCAATGAGCTCCAGCACGCGGGGCTGAAGGTCCGTGGAGAGCGCCCCTTGCAGGATCGGGTGCGGTAGGCGCTCCAGCGTCTCACGCGCTGTTCGCGCGAGCTCGGGATCGGCGCCGTCGACGAACACGCAAACCAGAGTCACGATCGCTTCGGGTTTGAGACCGGGCGCGATGCCTCGCGCCGCCATCAGCCGCAACGGCGCCGGCGCGTTAGCTGCGAGCATGCGCTGCGCTGGTCCAGGCAGGCTCCCCGTGTCGATGGTCGGAATCGGGTTCGGCTGGGGCAGGGTCACGCGTTGTAATGTCCTAACGTCAGCATAGCGCGAACCTGCAGCCTGCCGAGCGAGAGTCTCTCGCCCGTCGCCCCTGGGGTGGCCTTGCCGAGCCCGATTCGGCGGCGTAAGAGCTGTGCGTGGCGACACCGAAACTCTGGTCGTCCAACGCTGTCCTTTCGGGCGGAGTGCCTGCCGGCGGAGTCGCCGCGCTTCTTCCTGGTCAATTGATCGACGCGCGGTATGAGGTCCTGGAGGTCATTTCGCACGGTGCTACCGCGGATGTGTTCAAAGTCCGCCATCGCATCCTGGGCCGACATTTCGCGCTCAAGGTGTTGCGGAGCGACTGCATACGCGATGTCGAGTTTACGGAACGGCTCCTGCGGGAGGCCCGCGCCCTCGGTTCGATTTCGCACCCCAACATCGTATCCATCACCGATTGTGGCCGCCTGCGCGGCGGTGAGCCGTACTTCGTGATGGAATATGTCGAAGGTACGAGCCTCGGGCGGCTGATCGCGGCGCGCGCGCCGCTCGAGCCGAGTGTCGTCGTCGAGATCGGGCAGGGGGTCTGCGACGCTCTCGATGCGGCGCATCGCCTGGGCATCATCCATCGGGATCTCAAGCCCGACAACGTGTACGTCGTTCAGCGACTAGGTGCGAGTAGCGTCAAAGTGCTGGATTTCGGCTTGGCGCGAGTTGCAGGGCAGGGCCGTCTGACACGCCCCAACACGGCTCAGGGCACTCCGGAGTACATGAGTCCCGAACAAGCCATGGGCAACGAGGTGGACGCCCGCACGGATATATATTCGCTAGGCGTCACGCTCTACGAAATGCTGAGTGGTCGCACGCCCTTCGTCGCTGACTCCTATGTCGCGCTCGCCAACCAACATATGTATGCGCCAGTCCCGCCGGTGGAGCGCTGGCTCGCGCAGAGTCCGCGTCAGCCGCCGCTCGAAGCTGTCGTGCTCCGGTGCCTGGAAAAAGATCCCGAGCGCCGTTACCCGTCGGCATGGGATCTCGGGCGAGCGCTGGGCACTCTGCGGGTAAATGAGCCCACCCTGCGCCTCTCGTCACGGGCCCTGAGCATCATCAAAGGCCACCGCCCAGCAGCGCGAGCCGCCTCGGCGAGCCGGGAGGGGCTGCGTTACCGAAGCGTCATGCGGTGGGCTATCGTTGGCTGCTGTCTGGGCACGCTCATCCTGGGGGTGCTTTACTTGTTGAGACTAGGTGGTTGAGAGGAGCAAATCGCCAGATTTTGCAGGGCGGCCGTACGGTCGCCTGCCGGACCGCGATGCTGGGTGGCATTGCCTCGTCGGCTCCGTGGGCGATACTTCTGTTTGGCGCTGGCTGCTCTGGTCCAAAGGGGACGGGCGAGCCGAGGACTCGAGTGAATGGCGAAGCAGCAGATCTTATTGGTGGATGCAGACTCGAGTAGCGCCCGTGTCCTAGAGGTGAGCCTGCGTAGCGCGGGCTTTACGGTAACCAGCGCCGACAGCGCCGAGAATGCGCTGATCAAACTCGAGCACGGTCCGCCAGACCTGATCTTGACGGACACGCGGCTGCCCGGCGCAGACGGTTTCGGTCTCGTGCGTGAGATCCGTTCGCGCGCCGACTTCAGGGATGTCCCCATCGTATTTTTGACCGAGCAAGGCGCGCTAGAAGACAAGCTGCGCGGCCTGGAACTCGGGGTCGACGACTACCTGGCCAAGCCCATTTTTGTTCGCGAGGTAGTGACGCGCGTGCACATGCTCCTGGCGAGGCGCAATCAGCAGCGCATCGCCGCCGAGTCTCTCGCGCGGACACGCTTCTCGGGGTCGCTCGAGGACGTGGCGGTAGTGGACCTGTTGCAGACCATCACCATCAGCGGCAAGAGCGGCGTGGCCGTGGTCAGCCGCGGAGACCGTCAGGCTCAGCTCTATTTCCGAAACGGGCAGCTCATCGACGCAGAGGTGGGCGATCTTCGCGGTGAAGAGGCAGTCTATCGCACGATCAGTTGGACCAAGGGCACGTTCGATCTCGAGTTTCGCGCCGTTGATCGGCAGCCGGTCATCGACGCTAATATCAACGCTCTGTTGATGGAAGGTCTGCGAAGAGTGGACGAACTCGGGCGGCTCGCAGAACAGCTGCCGCCTGAGACGACAGTCGTCGACATCGATCATGATGCGTTGTTAGCGCGCCTCAACGAGATCCCGGATGAGCTCAACGGCGTGCTCCGCTTGATCGACGGGCGGCGCACGCTGCTCGATCTGATTGATGGCTCTCCCTTTGACGACCTCTCGACGCTGACGGTCCTCTCGAAGTTCTACTTCGAGGGCTTGTTGATCGCTGTCACTCCGGATCCTGCCGATGAATGGGTCTACGATGCGGCAGCCGCCGAAGTGCAAAATGGGCTGGGTGACTCACTGATCGGCGCTGGCGTGGTGGGCGATCCCGTGTTTGGCGAGGCTGTGCTGGGAGAATCCACGGCTGGCGCTGCTGTCATCGGTGATGCTGTCATCGGCCAGCCGAGCTCCGCCCCCGCGCAATTTGCGCCGTCAGCGTTGGAGCTTTCGGACTCGTCCCCACCGAGCAACCCGCGGCCCTTGCCGGAAGTGAAAGCGGCACCCGCGGTCGGCCCAAAACCGATCGCGGCCGTGGCAGTGGCGGTAGCCATTCCGCCCGCCTCTCAAACTCGAATCGGTGGGCTCACCGCGACGCATTTGCCCGCTAGCATGTCGCAACCTGGGACCTCGCGGGGAGGCCCGGCAAAGCCCGGGGCCGCGCACGCTTCCGCGCTGGCTGCTACGCCAAAGGCAGCGCCTGAAGCGGCCGTGCGTGCCCCGGAGTCACAGCGACCCACGCCATTGCCGTCGACCGCTCGAATCGCGTCACCTGACGCAGTTCCCGAGTCCGTCAAAGTGACCCCCAAGATTATCGTTGAAATCGGTGATGCGAGCCGCAGCGCAGCTCCCCCGCGGCAGCTGCCGCGGTCGCCGTTCAGAACCACCGGTGACAGCGACATCCGTGCCCTCGCGCCGGTTGCCCATACGAACGGTGCGTCCCAGCGGGAGAAGGCGCAAGCTTTGCCCGAGGTTTTCGTGGCCAGGTTGTCGAAGTCCGAGTCGGTTCGCCCCGCGGCTCCGCGGGCGCCGGTTCCAGCGAGTGTCGCGGTACCGCCCCCGTTGCCGGAGGAAGCGGCAGACGAGACGGACGTCCGTGAGAACTCGAGCAGCTCGCCGAGCTTCGTCGACTACGTCGAGCCACCCGTGCCGTCCGAACGGGAGTTTTTCGACGCAGGGGATGAGGGCACGTACCAAGGTGGGCCGCGCAGCAGCATGCCGGCTCCGTTGCTCGTCGATGCAATCATCGAGGAGCCGCTGCCAGTGCGGCGCTCGACCCCGGCCCAGATCGAACGGTATCGCAAGAGCACCAAGCTGGTTGCAGTAGTGCTAGTGCTCGCCCTCGGGCCCGTACTCGTCGCGGTCTGGCGCAGCTGGCCTTCCAATCCGGAAGCGCAGCTGGAGCTCGGCCCCGAAGCGGCTGAGGCGCCCGTACTGGCCGTTGCCGCACCTCGAGAAGACGGTCCCCGCTTGGCGAGCGAGCAATCGTTCGAACCGACCTCGTTGGGCACGGAACACGCCCCTACACCCGGCCTCGACCCCGCTCCTACGGAAGCGACGCCGGAGCTGACCGCTCCCGTGATCCCGGCGCCTACGACACCACCTGCCGGCGTAGCAGTCGAGGCGGCCCCCATCGCGCCTCCGGTGGTCGCGCCGGTGAAGGCCAGTCCACCACCCGTCGTCGCCCCAACGCGCGCGACTCCCGTGAGTGAACGCCTGGCGGCGTCCAAGCCACGCGCCGCGTCCGCTCCGCGCAGCCCCAAAACGAGCGCGGGAACCGCCAAGAGCGTCCCGGAGAAGCCGATCGCGCTCGAGCCGGAGAGCAGCCCCCGGCCGGTGCCGCCGCCGCGGAAGCCGACAGCGCCTGCAGTGGCGCCCCGCCGCCCCGGCGAAAAGCCCCCGACCGCGTCGTTCCCCGTCAACTGAGCATTCGCTGAGCCCCCCGGTTTCGGGGCGCGCCGGTTCTCGGAGTCGATCTCAGCTGCCGCGCTTCAGGAATGGAGCGGAGCCGATGCGCGGCCGCGTCTGGCAGAATCGAGCGATGGACTCCGCGAGCGCCGCGGGTTGCTCCTCCTGTGGCGCGTGCCCCGCTTGGATCAACTGAAAGCCCGCGGAAGGGATTTCTCGCGCCATGCGGTGGCCAAACGCCGCCGGGTAAAGCGTGTCGTCCCGCCCCCATATGACGAGCGTGGGCGTGGAGATCCGCGCGAGATGGGCCACTACCGGACGCGTGTCGCGGGTGGCTCGCAAAGTCGCCAGCGCGCTCGCCCGCGCCGCAGGCGTGTTGAAGACCTCGTAGTAGTGATCGATGCGCTCATTCGGAATGCGAGCGTCGCGAGATAGATACGACTCCTTGAAGTAACCTCTGAAGGTCGACTTCCCCCAGAGTTGCTTGAAAGCGAAGCCGCCTACTAGCGGCGTCAGCGCCACGCGACTCGCTATGTCTCTGGGAGGCGCATAACACAGCGCATCCACCAGCACGAGGCGTGAGATCAACTCTGGGTGTCGCGCTGCAAGCGTGATGGCGACGGCGCCACCGAGCGCGTGACCGACTAGAATGGCTCGTCCCAGTTCGAGGCCGGCATACAGATCGACAACGGCATCCGCGAAAGCCTCCAGCCCGTACAAAAACCGGCTCACCGCCGGCTTCTCGCTTTGGCCAAAGCCCGGCAAGTCCGGAGCCACGACCCGATAGCTGTTGCTGAGGAGTTCCCCGACCCGATTCCACGTGCTGTGATCCATGAACAACCCATGAAGCAGCATGAGGCTCGGACCTGTGCCCATTTCGCTCACGCGCAGGCGGACCCCGTTTGCCTTGAGGTCCCGGAAGATCCGATCGGATGGCACGGCCCGAGCCTACCAGAGGCCATCGGTGAGGCGCTTTGAATCAGCTCCAACGCCGCCGCCCCCCTGCAGAAACACAAAGCGCCACGCTCGCTGTGACAGCGTCTGTCACACCAATACGCTGAAGTGGCGGTGTTGATCCAACGCTATGCGCCGCGCAAACTTTCCGAAGGAAAGATGTTTCCATGCTCCATTGAGTAGATTATATTCATCAGCATCGAAGCTGTGGTGTCGGCACTCGATGCGAACAGCGCTCGATGCAAACAGCTCACCATGGCTAGGCTCGAGATAGCTCGGCAATATGGCCTGGCAATATGGCCTGGCAATATGCCCAGCACAGGCACTCAGCGAGAGAGTGGCCAGGCAGGCGTAGCTCGATAGGTCGATCGGGCGGGGCCGGGTGTGGGCGGGTGTATTCGAACAGCGTCCGTAAGATCGCGGCAAGTTTATGACAGGTCGAATCGACGACAGCATTCTGGCGGATTTGGAGCGACAGCACGCGGCTGGTCTGACGTCCTCGGATCTGATCGACGTTTGCGCCGCCCATGGCCTATCGCTGAGCGAGGCGACGCTGCGCAAGTATGTGCAGCTCGGGCTCTTGCCGCGTAGCGTCCGAGTAGGGCGTAAGGGCAAGCACAAGGGGTCGCTCGGGCTGTACCCGGTCCGCGCCATTAGGCAGCTGGTGCGCATCAAAGAGATGATGGCAGATAGCTACACGATCGAGGAAATTCGGCGCGATTTCCTGTTCGTGCGCACCGACATTGAGCAACTAGAGCAGACTTTGGGCTGCATCTTCAAAGCCCTAGCGCGCGCTCTCGAGCAGCGCCGGCGCGGCTCAGGCGTGGAGATGGTCAACCACGAGGTCACGCGCGCCAAGCGGCGCGGGCGGGAGTTGGTGGAGCAGCTCTCGGGCATTGAGGAGCTCCTGGCGCGGCAATCGCGCCTTTCTGCGGCGAGTTTTGGCGGTGCGAGCCGGGCGGGCGCGTCGTGAGCAAATGTGGTTCCTTTTTCGATACCCGATGTGAGGAAGCAGGGGTCGGAGGCGACAATGAGTGCAAGCAAGGTTGAGACGTGTTTGATCGCAGACGATTGTCTGATCCCAGACAACGATGCTGAGGTCGACGGTGTGGCGGATGATGCCGGCATCGAGGTGGTGATCGGCGATGGAATCACGCGCGAGCAGCGCCGTTCGCGGCGCAAGCGCGCGGTCAGGGCTCGGACCATCAGCGTCAAACGGATGACCAAGCGCGAGCTCGAGATCGGGCGCTTGCTCTATCCAGAAGACGACTACAACAAGCCCAAAGAGCGAAGCTCTTGCGCGGGCGGGGCGCGGCCTTGCCCCTACGTCTCTTGCAAACATCACCTATATGTTGATGTCTCGCCGCGAACCGGGGCGATCAAATTGAACTTTCCGGACTTGGAGGTCTGGGAAATGGGTGACTCCTGCGCGCTCGACGTCGCCGATCGCGGAGGCACGACGCTCGAGGATGTCGGCGCTATCATGAATCTGACGCGCGAGCGCATTCGGCAGGTCGAGGTCAAGGCCTTGGCCAAGCTCGAAGCATTGCGGGATATGATGGCACTGCGCGACTTCATTGACGAAGGCCCCGTGGGCAAGCGCCGCTTGCCGGTCTTGTCGAAGGCTGACCTGCGCGGCATCGACGCTGACGTTGCGCCGGCAGCCGAACGCGAGTCGGAAGACTGGGACGCCGAAGATGAGTTCGAACAGGAACGCCCCGTCGACCTCAATCTTTTCGACGGTTGACCTGCGACGGTCCAGTGAGTCGCAGAGTGTGCGACAGTTGGCTCGGGTGCGCGCTCGATCCCGGTTAAAGTTCCGGCTGCTTCGGGCGCCCAGCACTCGGAGCGCGCTAAAATGTGTACTAGCCCGGGCGAGACCCGTTCGGGCTCTGCACTAGGAGGCATGCCGAGTGGCGGGCGTAGAGCGAGCGCGAGTTGAGGGCGGAGACAAGCCCGAGGATATCGTGAGAAAGATCCACCGACTGAAGCAGTCGGTCGCGAAGGCGCATGGCCTGATCATGCGCGAAGGGGTTCGGGGCGGGGGACCTGCCGTGGCGGACCGCATAGCGGAGCTCGCCAGCCAGATGAAGGGCTGGGAGGAGTACCTGGAAGAGGTACGATCCGACATCGCTGACCTCATCGCGGAACGAGACCGCTGGCAAATCGCCCACGACAAGCTGCGAGAGCGCCTCGACCATCATTCGATCGAGCCGCGCAGCCAGGTGGAACGAAAGCGCGAAAGCGCTCGGGCACCCGGGCCGCGGGTGCCGCCGGCCGTTCCCGGCGAGAGCCAGGACTTCTCGGCGATCGATCGCGAGTTGGAGCGCCTCAATGCCAGCATGCTGAGGGCCTTCTCCTCGGAGTAGAGGAGTGTGCCGGTTCTCATCGGCAGCAGTGGCGGGCTAGGCCGGCCGGGGCTCGATGCTGCACTCGCCCGAAAACTGAACGCCCTTGTCCATGAAGATCTCGGGCGCACTCAGGTTCCCCACGATCTGGGCGGGAACATACAGCTCGATGGCTCGACGGGCTCGAGCGTTCCCCTTCAGGTGACCGCCCTTGACGATTAGGACGTCCACAGAGATTTCAGCCTCAACCCGGGCGCCCTCGCCAATGACGAGTGTGCCCTCGCTGCGGATTTCGCCGCGAAAAACGCCATCGATCCGTACGCGACCATCAAAATAGAGCTTGCCTTCGAAGCTGGTGCCTCGGCCCAGTAACGCGGTGAGTTCTATATCAGGGAGCGCAGCCATCGGCGCCATCCTAGTGCTTCGACTCGGTTGGATCGATGCCAAGGTAAAGGAAGCCGCTCGAATCGGACCTCGCCCGAGCGTGATCTTCGATGCCTCGCACCGACGCGAATCTCAGCCGGAGCCGGTAGAGAGCCTGACCACATTCTGCGCCTGAGTAGGTGCGGAGCGGGCTCTCTCGGCAAAGTACCGAGTCATCGGTTTATCTGCCGTGGCGTGAGCGAAGACGCGCCGGTGCGGCGCAATCTTACGGTGTGGCTACGGTCTTGGGAAAATTACCGGATTGTTCACCAAGAAGGTTTCACGGCACGAGGGAGATTGCTCTAAACTGGCCTCGTTTCTTCTTTGACTCGCCCCAAGGGAAGCCATGATGAACCTGGCGAATGCCCAGTCTGAAGCACCTCCGATACGCCTCGCGAAAGCAGGAGCCACGCGCGTTCTCGTCGTGGACGATGAGCCCACATTGCGCCGCAGCGTCGTGCGCATGTTGAACGCAAGCGGCATGGAGGCGATTCCTGTAGAGGACGGCACTGCGGCGCTCGCGTTGCTCGAACGCGAGCGTGTGCACGTCGCTCTCGTCGACCTCATGATGCCCAAAATGAATGGGCTCGAGCTGCTCGAGCAGATGCGCACCAACCACCCCGGCGTGGAGGTGATCATGATGACCGCCTTCGGCGACGTGGAGGTCGCAGTCAAATCGGTGCGAGCGGGAGCGTACGACTTCTTGGAGAAGCCGTTCCGTTCCAACGACGAGGTCGTGCTCACCGTGTCCAAAGCGGCGGAGCGCCGTCGCCTGCTCAATCGAACGGCCATGCTCGAGCGCAAGCTCGAGCAGAAGGAGACCTTTGGCGAGCTGATCGGAAACACGACCAGCATGCAAGAGGTGTATCGGCTGGCGGTCGGAGTGGCGCCGACTTCGTCGACCGTCTTGATCCTGGGTGAGAGCGGGACCGGCAAGGAGCTGACCGCGCGAGCCATCCACGGGCACTCGTCCCGCTCGAACAAGCCGTTCGTGGCAGTAAACTGTTCGGCTATCCCCGTCGATCTGGTGGAAAGCGAGCTCTTTGGTCACGTCCGCGGGGCCTTCACCGGGGCCACGGCGACGCGTGAAGGTTTGTTCGAGTCGGCGGACCAAGGCACGATTTTCCTGGACGAGGTCGGTGACCTGCCGCCCCTGGCTCAGGTCAAGTTGCTCCGCGCTCTGCAGGAGGGTGAGATCAAGCGTGTCGGCAGCAACGAGACCCGCCGTGTGGACGTTCGCGTGTTGGCGGCCACGAACGTGGATTTGAAGGCCAAGATCGCGGCAGGCAAATTCCGCGAGGACCTTTTCTATCGTCTCAACGTGATTTGCATCGAGTTGCCGCCGTTGCGCAAGCGCCGCGAAGACGTGGCGATCCTGGCCCATCATTTCCTGCGGAAGTATGCGGCGCGCCAGGGTCGCGAGGTGATGAAGATCAGCGACGAAGCGATGCGTGTTTTGCGGATGCAGAACTGGCCTGGCAACGTACGCGAGCTCGAGAATGCCATGGAGCACGCGCTGGTCTACTGCAAGGAAGACACCATCCTTCCGCAACACCTGCCTTCGAGTAGGCACTCGATTGCACCGGCGACGTGCGATAGCGAGCAAGCGGCAACCGACCTGGGCGTAGCCTTGCCCGAGAACATGGCGGACCTGCCCTATCGCGAAGCGAAGCTGCGGGCTCTTACCATGTTTGATGAAGCCTACTTCTCGGCTGTGCTGCGTCGCACGGGCGGCAACATCTCAGCAGCCGCGCGCCAGGCCGGCCTCGATCGTTCCAACTTCAGGCGGGCCTCGAAACGATCGAACGGCAAACCCGGCTGAGCTGTCCGTTCACGTCTCGTTAGAACGAGACGCGCACTGTTTTTTGGACGCCTCTCGTGGAGGTGCACTGTTTTTTGGACGCCTCTCGTGGAGGCGTCTTGGCGCCGTGCCTACCACTGCTCGGCAGCGCGCCCTCCTGAGAGAGGGCACTCTCAGGAGACAATCGCGCGTAGCCGCGTGTCTTGCGTGCCGAGTTGCTTGGTGATGCTCTGAAGGGCGTTGCTCACGGCGCTTTCGAGCATGCTCGAGATCGTATTGGGCGACCCCTTGAGCGCTTCGTAGTACCGCTGACGTTCGGTCGAATGCAGTATGGCGGGCGGATAATCCGCGCGCAGCAACAACATGTTCATGAACAGGCGCGCTACTTTTCCGCTGTCCTTTGCGAACGGGAAGATTCGAATCAAGTCGTAGTGGACACGACCGGCGACGCGGAGCGG
>JAYWEH010000615.1:0-3221 GCA_043780025.1 Deltaproteobacteria bacterium | reverse complement strand
GCTCGGCATGGGCCGCCAGCTGTTCGCCGAAGAACCCGCGTTTAAGAGCGCCCTGCTCGAGTGCGAGCGCGCGGTGCATGCGGAAACGAGCTGGTCGGTGGTCGATGAGCTGCACGCGAAGTCTGAATCGTCGCGGCTCGATCGTGTCGACGTCGTTCAGCCCGTGATGTTCGCGTTTCAGGTGGCGCTCGCCGCGCTCTGGCGAACGTGGGGGATCGAGCCGAACGCAGTCGTGGGCCACAGCCTCGGTGAAGTGGCGGCCGCATGCGTGGCCGACGCCCTATCCATCGAAGATGGAGCGGCGATCATGTGCCGCCGCAGCAAGCTATTGCGAAAAATCAGCGGGCGCGGCCAGATGGCCCTCGTCGAGCTCTCCGCCGCCGAAGCGCGCGAAGCGCTAGCCGGCTTCGAACACCTGGTGACCGTCGCGGTGTGCAACAGCCCCCGCTCCACCGTGCTCTCCGGCGACCCCGCCGCGCTCGACCGGATTCTCGAAGGTTTGGAGGGCCGCGGCGTATTTTGCCGCCGTGTTCAGGTCGATGTGGCGAGCCATAGCCCGCAGGTCGATGCGCTGCTCGGCCCACTCGTCTCCGAGCTGTCCCAGGTGCGGCCCCGCCAGGCTCGGCTGCCGATGTATTCGACCGTGAACGGGGCGGTGCTCACGGGGCTCGAGGTCTCTGCCGGCTATTGGGCAGACAACCTGCGAAAGCCGGTGCTCTTCGCCGATTCCGTGCAAGCGCTGCTCTCCGACGGCTTCACTGTGTTTGTCGAGATTAGCCCGCACCCGCTGCTCGTCACCGCCGTCGATCAGATACGTCGAGAAGGGGCCGTGGAGGGGCTCGCTACCGGTTCTCTGCGGCGTGATCAGCCGGAACGGCTCACGCTGCTCAGCTCGCTTGGCGCCTTGTACACTGAGGGCGCGGCGCTCGCGCCAGAGTGCCTGTTTCCGGACGGGGGCGCGCGTGTCGAGCTGCCGTCCTACGCCTGGCAGCGGCAGCGCTACTGGCTCGAGCCGCCCGCCGCGCCCCGAGGCATGGCGCTCGCCGCGCCCCATCCGTTACTCGGAACGCGCTTGAACGTGGCGGGCGGTGACGCTGTCTTCGAAGCGGTACTGTCGAAGACAGCACCCAGCTGGCTGGATGACCACCGTGTCGGCGGACGAGCCATGGTTCCTGCCGCGATGATGCTCGAGATGTTCAGGCAGGCCGCGGCCCAATCGCAGCCTGAACTGACCACGGTGATCTCCAATCTCGCGATACAGGCGCCGCTGATCCTGCCGGAGGAAGGCTCGCGCCGAGTTCAGGTCGTGGCGCGCGAGCACGGCCGGAAGCTCTCTCTATATAGCCAGGCTGCTCTTGGAGCTTCCGAGGCCTGGACCCTGCACGCGATCGCCGAGGCCATGAGCCACAGCGGCTCTCGGGTCGTCCTGGACCTGACGGCACTACGCCAACGTTGCCCGGAGCGCCTCGACGTCGCAGCTCTCTACGATGAGCTCGCCTCGAGAGGGCTCAGCTACGGCCCGAGCTTTCGAGGCCTAACGGCGTTGTGGCGCGGAGAACAGGAGGCCTTCGCCGAGATCGAAATCGAGGCGAGTGGCCGCGCTTCCGCACCACATCCCGCGCTGCTCGACGCCGCTCTGCAGTCGGTGATCGGCGCACTGGATTTGCGGCGTGACGGCAGCTTCCTGCCGTTCGAAGTAGGACGCTACGAGCTCGAGACGCCCAACTTTTCGCGAGGCTTCGTCCACGTCAAATTGACGGAGCCGAGCCAGGGCGAGATCATCTCGGCCGATCTCGCCATCACCGATTCGGCGGGGACCGTGCTGGCCGAGATTGTCGCGTTGAGGCTGCGCCGCGTCGATCCGAGGCGCCTCGTCGGTGAGAAGTTCGTCGGGCGAACTGCGCTGCATCGTGTCGAGTGGCAACCGGTTAACGCCGCGCCGGAGGCTTCCGCGCCGCTCTCCGGATCGTGGCTCGTAGTCTCCGTCGGTGCTGCCGAAAGTGCACGCGCGATCGCGGCAGCGCTTTCGGCTCGCGGCGTATCGAGCCGCTGGACCGACAACATCTCGTCGGGCCTCAGCGGCGCCGAGCGCATCATCTGCGTTTGGGACGGCAAGGGCATCGGCAGTGAGGACGCTATTGCCGCGGCGCATGCGGGCTTGATGATCGCCCGCGCTGCTGCGGGCCAAAGGCCAGCTCCCAAGCTCTGGTGGTTGACACGCGCAGCCGTCGCTACGCGCTCCGGCGAAGACGTGTCGCCCGCATCCACCACGGTGTGGGGCCTCGGCCGCACGTTGATACAGGAGCACCCCGAGCTGGAGTGCGTTCTCGTGGACCTCGAGCCCGATGCACCCATCGATGTGGTGCTGCGCGAGTTCGCCGCAACGGACGGGGAGAATCAGGTGGCGTGGCGCAAGGGCCAGCGCTATGTGGCCCGCCTGGCTCGCGTTTCAGGCGGCGCGCCTGCGCTACCGGACGGCGACAACTACGCGCTCGACGTCGATGAAAAAGGCAGTCTGCAGACGCTGCGGCTTGAGCCCTCAGCGCGCCGCGCGCCCGGCGCGCTAGAAATTGAAATCGAAGTCCGCGCATCCGGCCTCAATTTCCGCGACGTGCTCACGGCGCTCGGCATGGTCAACGCAGGCCGGCTTGGAGGAGAGTGCGCAGGCGTAGTCAGCGCCACCGGCGCCGACGTGAAACACCTCGCCGTGGGCGACCGGGTGATGGCGATCGCGGAAGGCACCTTCAGCCGCTTCGTTCGCACTGACGCCCGGCTCGCGACGACGATTCCAGAATCTCTATCGTTCGAGCAGGCCGCCACGGTGCCGGTGGCGTTCTTGACCGCCTGGTACGCGCTCTACGACCTCGCGAAGCTGAAGCGGGGTGAATGCTTGCTCGTGCACGCGGCCGCAGGCGGAGTCGGGACGGCGGCGATCCAGCTGGCGCAGGCCGCGGGCGCCGAAGTGCTGGCCACGGCCAGCGCATCCAAATGGGAGCACGTTCGATCCATGGGCGTCGCGCGCGTGGAGAGCTCGCGGGATCTCCAATTCGCCCAGGCTTTTCGCGAGGAGGGCGTCGACGTGGTCCTCAACTCGCTCACGGGCGAGTTCATCGAAGCGAGTTTGTCCCTGCTCGGCGAGGGTGGCCGCTTCATCGAGATGGGCAAGGTCGACATCCGTGACGAAGCTGCGATCGTCAGCTCTTTCCCCGGCGTGAGCTACC
>JAYWEH010000614.1:0-7642 GCA_043780025.1 Deltaproteobacteria bacterium | reverse complement strand
GTCGAGCGCCACAAGGCCCCGGCCAAACCGACGGCGGCCAGTCCCTTCGCGGCACCTGCGCCGTTCGAATCGGCTCTCGGCCTCACGCGCACGGCACTTTGCGTCGAGGCACGCCAGGGTTGCCTGCACGTCTTCATGCCGCCGCTGCAATCGGCCCCGCTGTACATCGAGCTCGTCAACGCGGTGGAGCGAACCGCGGGTGACCTCGGTCTGCCCGTGCAGCTCGAAGGTTATCCGCCGCCGTTCGATCCGCGCATCACCGAGTTCAAGGTCACGCCGGATCCGGGCGTGATTGAGGTCAACGTGCCGCCCACGACGAGCTGGCAAGGCAGCGTGAAGCAGACCGAGCAGCTCTACGACGCGGCTCGCCGCGAAGAGCTGGTGGCCGAGAAGTTCGAGGTCGATGGCAGCCACATCGGCTCGGGTGGCGGTAACCATCTGGTGCTCGGCGGTCTGATGCCGTCGGACAGTCCGTTCCTGCGGCGGCCTGACGTGCTCGGTAGTTTGCTTCGCTTCTGGCACAACCACCCGGCGCTCTCGTATTTGTTTGCTGGCCGCTTCATTGGGCCCACCTCCCAGGCACCGCGCTTTGACGAGGGGCGCGAGGACGCCACCTACGAGATCGAGCTAGCGCTCGCCGAGCTGTCGCGCCGCCGCGACAATGCGCCCCCGTGGCTGGTCGATCGCGTTCTGCGCCACCTGCTCGTGGACGTCACCGGCAACACGCACCGCACGGAGTTCTGCATCGACAAGCTGTTTTCACCGGACGGCCCCACGGGGCGGCTCGGCCTGGTGGAGATGCGCGCTTTCGAGATGCCGCCGCACGAACGCATGAGCCTGGTGCAGCAGCTGCTGGTCCGCTCCCTGCTCAGTGCGTTCTGGAAGAAGCCGTACGAGGCGGAGCTCGTGAAGTGGGGTACGCGTCTGCACGACGACTTCATGTTGCCGTATTATGTCTGGACGGACATGGCGGACGTGCAGCGCGAGATCGCCCAGTTCGGCTACGACTTGCCGCTCGGGTGGTTTCAGCCGCATTACGAGTTTCGTTTTCCGCGTTACGGTGAAGTCGTGCTCGACAACTGCCAGCTCGAGGTGCGCGGTGCGCTCGAGCCTTGGCCGGTGCTCGGTGAAGAGGCGACGAGCGGTGGCCAGGCCCGTTACGTGGACTCGTCGGTCGAACGTATGCAGGTGCAGGTCGAGGGCTGGGTTGCGGAGCGTTATCAGCTGCTCTGCAACCGCCGCTGCATCCCACTTCAGCCTACGTCCCGGGCCGGGGAATATGTGGCCGGCGTACGATTTCGCGCCTGGCAGCCGCCGTCGTGTTTGCACCCCACCATCGGTATCCACGCGCCCCTGCACTTCGATCTGTACGACAAATGGTCCGCGCGCTCGGTCGCGGGTTGCACCTATCAGGTGGTGCACCCCGGCGGCAATTCACCCGACGACAGGCCTGTCAATGCTGCTGCTGCGGAAAGTCGCCGATTGGCCCGGTTCGAGGTTCGGGGTCACGTGAGCGGAGCGTTCGAACCGCTGCCCGCCAGCGTGCACCCCCACTTTCCGCGTACCCTTGACTTGAGACGAGCCTAAAACAATGCTTGTTCGGCGTGTCGATGACGAAACCCGTTTTGGATGCGGGGCATCGCTTTCCGGGGCTCGTCCCTTTCCTGCGTGGCCCGGGCCACGAGGGCGCGCTGCCGGCTTACGACGAATACTTCGAGGGCGGTGAGCCGCGCGCGCACCAGCGGCGCTTGCACGAGTTCTTGCAGCGCTCGACGCCGGGCGAGCTCGAACGGCTGAGCACCGCTCTCCGGCATCGGCTCGCCTCGCACGAGGTCACCTTCAACATCCTGGGCTCGCCGGACGGCAGCGGGCGGCTCTGGCGCCTCGATCCGATGCCGCTGGTCATTGCGCGGGAGCGCTGGGAGGTGCTGGCTCGAGGCCTGCGCCAGCGCGCGCGCGTGCTGTCCGCCCTGTACGCGGACCTGTACGGGCCGCGACGCGTGCTCACGGAGGGCGTGTTGCCGCCGCAGCTCGTGCTCGGCAATCCCGATTTCGCCCGCGCGTGTTCGGGCTGGGTGCCGCGCGGCGG
Organism: Deltaproteobacteria bacterium; assembly: GCA_043780025.1. Classification (GTDB taxonomy): domain Bacteria; phylum Myxococcota_A; class Polyangia; order Polyangiales; family Polyangiaceae; genus SZUA-265. The sequence continues at coordinate 5,553 of JAYWEH010000614.1, read as the reverse complement.
ACACAACATTCACCTGTACGCCTGCGACGTCGGCTGCAATCCGAGCGGGCAGTTCGAGGTGTATTCCGATCGCGCTGCGGCCCCGGCGGGCTCGGGCTACGCGCTCGAGAATCGCCTGGCGCTCGGCACTGTGCTGAGCCGCCTGTTCAATGACTACGGCGTGCAGCGCCTGCGGCGTTTCTTCGCTTCAGTGGACGAGTGCGTGCATTCGCTCGTGCATCCGTCGCAGCGGGAGGCACGCGTGGTGTTGCTCAGCCCGGGCCTCTCCGACGAGAGTGCGTTCGAGCACGCGTATCTGACGCGCTACCTCGGCTACGAGCTCGCGGAAGGTCGCGATCTGACGGTGCGCGATCGCGAGGTGTATTTGAAGAGCCTGTCCGGGCTCAAGCGCGTGCACGTGATCGTGCGCCGTACGCACGACCGCTGGTGTGACGCGGTCCATCTGCGCGACGATTCGACGGTGGGCGTGCCCGGTTTGGTCGAGGCGGCGGCGGCCGGTAACGTGGCGCTGGTCAATCCGCTCGGCGTGGCGGTGGTGGAAGCGCCCGGTTTGAAGCCCTACCTGGATGCCGTGTCGCGGCTCTTTTTCGGGGACGGCATGGAGCTGCCCTCGGTCCCGTCGTGGTGGTGCGGGGACCCGGATTCGCTCGCGTACGCGCGCGCGCACCTAAACGATCTGGTGTTCAAGCCGGCGCTGCACGAGCGCACGGGGCCCGTGGTGCGGCCCCATCAGTTGAGCCGGGCGGAGCGCGAGGATTTCGTCGAGCGGCTGGAGAGTAATCCGGGTCAATTCGTGGCCGAAGCCTGGCCCGGTCTGAGCGTGGCGCCGGTGCTCGGGGCGAGCCGGTTCGAATCGGGTCGCGTCGCGCTGCGCACGTTCTTGTGCCGGCGCGGGGACGACTATCTGGTGATGCCGGGCGGCATGGCGCGGACCAATGCGCCGCCGGACGGCTTGTTCCTCAGCGGCGAAAACGAAGGGCTGGGCAAGGACGTCTGGATCCCGTCGTCGGCGACGATGACCAACCGCCCTCCACCGGCGATGCCGGAGGGGCGCACCGAGCTCAAGCGCGGCGGCGTCGATCTGCCGAGCCGCCTGATCGACGATCTCTATTGGCTCGGTCGCTACATCGAGCGTGGTGACCTCACCGCGCGGCTGATCCGGGCGGGCTATGAACGCGCCGGCAGCGAAGCCAGCGACGATGCGCCTGCCGCTCTAGAACGCATCGTGGAAGCGCTGCGAGCGCTCGAGGTGTTGCCAAAAACCGGCAAGCCCGCCGAGGTCGAAGTGCTGCTCGCCAGTGCTCTGGCGGATCGGGCGCAGGGCCCCAGCCTGTCGGGGCTCATGCACAGCGTGCACGCGCTGTCGCAGCGCACGCGCGGCCGGCTGTCGCGGGACGCCTGGCAGATCCTGCACGAGATGGGCTTACTTTTTGCCGATGCATCGGCGCTCGCCGACCCCGTGGCGCTGATCGACAGGATCCTGGTGCTGCTCTCGGCGGTGCGGGGCACCACGCTCGACAACATGGTGCGCAGCCACGCCTGGACATTTCTGGACATGGGGCGGCGCGTCGAGCGCGGCAACATGACGCTCACGGTGCTCCGGACCATGCTGGCGCCGGGGGCTGCACGTGTTCACATGGAGGTGCTGCTCGAGGTGGCGGACAGCTTGCTCACGTATCGAGCTCGCTATTTGAGCCAGCTGCAAGTGGCGCCCGTGGTCGACCTGCTATTGACGGACGACACCAATCCGCGCTCCGTGCTCTTCCAGGCCACCGAGTTGGTGCGCCACGTCTCGCAGCTGCCACGCCTCGACGACGTGATCCGCAACCGCGCCGAACGCCGCGCGATTCAGCTGCAAAGCAGCCTGCTCACGCTGGACGTCATGCGCGCGTGTGCGGGCACGGGAGACGAGCTGAAGGCCGCGCTGGAACAAGCCAACGAACTGTTCTGGCAATTCTCCGATGACGTCCAGCACACCTGGTTTTCGCACACTAGCCCCTCGCACGCCCTGGTCGCTCCGGGCTGGGTGGACGAGGAGCTGGAGGCACGATGACGGTCTATCGGGTTCGTCACCAGACCTTGTATTCGTACGAGGCGCCGGTGTTACACGCTCACCATCTCGCGCATTTGCGGCCGCGCCGCTTCGAGTATCAGGTGGCGCGGCGGACGCTGCTCGAGATTACGCCGTCCCCGCGCGATCAACATCGCCAGGAGGACTACTTCGGCAACGAGTGCGACGTGCTGGAGGTGTTGTCGCCGCACGAGTGCTTCGAGCTCGTCGCCACGAGCGACGTCGAGGTGCAAGAGCGGCCCGCGCTGGCGCGCCTCTCCGAAGCCGAGTTCAAGAAAAAAAGCTGGACCGAGTCGGCAGAGGTCCTGGCGCTCGAGCCCCGCTTGCTGTTTGCGCGTGAATATTGCTTTGATTCGCCGCTGGTGCGCGTGCACCCGATGCTGCGCGAATACGCGGCGCCGAGCTTTGCGCCCGGGCGGCCGCTGGTCGAAGCGCTGCTCGAGCTCAACGATCGCGTGCACAGCGACTTCAGTTACGAGCCCGCGTCCACCGACGTCAGCACGCCGCTCGCGCAGGTGATGCGGGAGCGCCGCGGGGTGTGCCAGGACTTCGCGCACGTGATGGTGGGGTGTTTGCGTTCGGTGGGTCTGGCGGCGCGTTACGTCTCGGGCTACCTCGAAACGGTGCCTCCGCCCGGGCAAACGCGGCTCGTGGGTAGCGACGCATCGCACGCCTGGGTGGCTGCGTTTGTTCCCGGGCTCGGCTGGCTCGACCTGGATCCGACCAACGCGATGTTGCCGAACCGGAGCCACATCACCGTGGCGTGGGGGCGCGATTTCAGCGACGTGAGCCCGCTCAAGGGCGTGGTCCTGGGTGGCGGGCGCCACAGCGTCAAGGTGGGCGTCGACGTGCAGCGCCTGCCCGACTGAGCTCGGGTTCGATCGCGGTGCGGGTTATCGATGCCAAGGCCCAACTGGTTCTTCGCGTTCCCCATCGACGGAGCGTTCCTCGCCGAGTTGCCCCCGGTGCCGACCTCGATACGCCGCTACCACCCCGACGACGTGCACCTGACGCTGGCGTTCCTGGGCGGCTGCGGCGAAGAGTCGGCGCTGCGCGCGCTGGGCGTGCTCGATCGAGAGCTCGGGTTGGGGCAGCTGAACGCGGCGGACGTGTCGCTCGCCGAAGTGGTGCCGATGGGGCCGAAGCGCAGGTACTCGGCGCTGTCGGCGCTCCTGGGTGATGGCCGCGCGGAGCTGACGGCGACGCTCGATTCGCTGGGGGGGCTACTCTGCGAAGTCGCCAACGGGCGGCGGCCGAGCCGCGCGGCGAAACCGCATGTGACGTTGGCGCGGCCGCGTCCGCGCGCGACGGATGCGGCTCGCCTGGCGGGGCTCGCGTGGGCGGAAGAGCTGAATTTGAGCGGGGTGCGGGCGCGGTTGGATCGGATCGCGCTATTTACGTGGAGCGAGGACCGGCGGGAGAGGTTGTTTAGAGTGGTGGAGGAGCGGCGGGTGTAGCAGCCGACCGATCCGAGGCCCGCGCGCGCTACTCGAGGTCAGAGGAAGTAGATGTTGTCGATCCGCAAGTGACCCGTCTCGGTGTCGGTCTGAAGCTCGCCCGATGAGTTAACCGTGGCGATCGGACTAATGAGCACGCCGCTTGCGTGCTCCAGTACCCGAGAGCGGGCCTCGGCGTCCGTGCCCGTGAAACCTTGTTGCTCCGTCCAGAGGAGCTTCGCCCAATCCGGATAGTAGAAGTTATCCAGATCGATGACCACGGCTCTCGGCACGGGCCCCACGTTGTGGTCGCTGGCAAACTCGGGAAGGATTCCGCCAAATTCCTGGTCGTAAACGGGGCTCCACAGGCGAATGCGGACTTGCCGTTGCACGTCGGATGACAACCACACCACCAGGGCTGAACGACCGCGCACGTCGGTTTCCGCGCCCTCGATGCCGACACCGGCCCATTCATCGTAGAGCTCAGGCCCGCGGTCGAACGTGAAATCAAAACGCAGATCGGCGTTGCCGGCGATCGGTGACTCGGTGCTCCAGGCTGCGGAGAACATAGCCAGAGGATCCGCAAAAGTGAAAACACCCACAGGTAGCGCGCCGACGGGAGGCGTTGAAAACTCGAAGTTGGTAGGTGAGCCCACCTGAAACCCCGTGTCCGAGGTCGCGACCGCGAGCTCTGCCGGGGACAGCTGATCGGGCTGCCCTGCGCGGACCTCGCTGATCAGACCCTGGTCGACAAACGACTGAAAACCGGGCCCGACGCCCTCGAGGACGTCATGCAGCTCTCTCAGCGCGAACTGCCATCCCCCGGCGTCCATCGTCGGATCTTCGGCGACGATCGGGGCAATGATGGGCTCCCAGCGATCTGCCAGCGCGTGCAGTCTGGCTTCGGCGAAGGGGCCATTCAGCAGCTCTCGGCCCAACTCGACCAAACGAGGCCAATGCGTGAGTGCCAATCGATTGAGGAAGCGGTCACAGCGCGGAGGCGTGACGCGCACGGGGCCTGTGGGCTCCCACACGGGCCGCGGCTCGCAGTCGAACGGCGCCGAATTGAAATCAGGTAAAGGCTCCGCGGTGACCCATTGCTCGGGCTGCATGTAGGGATCAAAGGCCCACAGCGCGTTGTCCAGATCCCAGGGGATGAGGTGAAAGCGCGGCTCGGGCCCGTCATCGTGGTACCAGTAGAAATTGTGCGGCGACCAGGGCAGGTAGAACGCCATGATGCCGTCCCAGTTGCGGAGCGCGCGGTCGACGGCGATGTAGCGCAAGATCGAGTCGATCTCGACGTAAGGTTCCATGTCTGCCGCGAACGTCGCGTCGGTGCTCTGGCCCACCGCGTCGGCAAACGCACGAAAGTCGGTAACGTCGCCGACCTCCTCATTGGTTTTCAGGGCGGCCGAGAAGCTCGCGTCGTCAGCGCCGGGGCTCGGCCATATTTCTTTGTACAGGTTGCCGTTCGGCCCTTCCGGATAGTGGGCTCGAGCATAGCGGCCGTCCATGTCTTCCACGGCGATGAACAAGCCCTGGAAGGCTCCGTTGACGTAGAGGCGCGCGGGCACGGCGCGCGGCGCGTCGACGCCGAAATCGCGGTACAGCTGGTACGCCATGAGGTCGCGCAACTTGCTCGCATCGCCCGAGGCCGCATGTAGATTGAGGCGCTTGAGGCCATCAAAGCGTTCGCCAGCATCGACGAAGTCGAACTTCAGCTTGAAGGACAGCTTCTGGCATTCCGCCAGATAACTGCGCACGCCGCCGAAGTCGTCCCAACAGTGGTGCAGCGTGTAAGAGCCCTTGAGGCGCACTCCGACTTCTGCCATTTCGACGCGCCCGACGCCCGTGCCCTCCAGACGTGCCGCGGTTGCAACGTATTGTTCGCGGACGCCGTGCTCTTCGAGCTCGCGGAACAAAGCGGGGTCCATCGTCAGCTGAACGGTGAGCACTTGCCCATCGGCGAAGGCCTGCTCACCGGGCAAGCCCGTGCCGCCCGGCGGCATGCTGGTCGGCGGTGCGGGAGCTGTGCCGTCACCCGGT
>JAYWEH010000613.1:0-3234 GCA_043780025.1 Deltaproteobacteria bacterium | reverse complement strand
TGGGCCTCGGGCTGGGCTCCTGCGGCAAAGCCACCGACGGCACCGATCTCCTGCTCGACAGCAACACGAACTGGCTCAAGCGCTGCGAAGTGGACAGCGAATGCAGCGGCTCGTTGCGCTGTTACTGTGGCCAGTGCACGCAACCGTGCGCGGCCGTGAACGAGTGCTCGCTGCTCTCTGGCGCGGGCTGCTCGGCGTCGGGCCCGGCCCTGTGCGGTGACCAAGCCGGGGCGGGCGGTTTGTGCGTCATGGAATGCGGAAACGACGGCCATTGCGCTGCGGATTTCACTTGTAATGCCAACCAATGTGTGCCCCGCCCCACACCTTCTGAAGGGCCTTGCGCCGCCATCGGTCGCCCCACCTGGGATGGCGTCTTCGAAAGCATCGCGGCTGACCTGGACGTGCTGGATGCGGCGGATAGTCGCTTCGCTCGCTACTTTACCGTAGCCGATCGCTGGCGGTCGCCGGGCTGTTCGAGTTCACTCGATCCGGCGCGACTCGCGCTCAGCAAGCTCACCAACAGTTTGTCGCGAAATGCCCTCGTCGTGCAGCCCGAGGCGATCGATGCGGACCGCACGGTTTATCGCATCGACCTGCGCGACTACGACTGGAACCAAGTTGTTTCCGTCGGCGGGCAGAGCTACCCCGACGCCTGGGCAGCGCTGATCGCCAGCGATCCATTTGCGCTGCCGTTTGTGGGTGAGGAGGCGAACTTCGCGACAGGCAAGACCGGTACGGACCGACCCGTCTTGTTTGTGAGCTCCTTCATCGCGGCCGGCACCCGCAGCGAAGTGTACTACGCGCTCACCGGCGTACCTCCGACCCAGGAACAGCTGCTCGCTGAGCTCGGGATCGGTGCCGAGTTCCCCGGGCTCCCGAACCTGCAGGTCGGCTTTACCGAGGGCGGGCGAGAGTTCGTCGCGCAAAATTGGGAGGTCCAGGTGAGGGCCGGCAATATCTGGCAGGTCAGCGAGTTCGGCCGGGGTGAAAGCTCACTTTTCGAAACTCCACTGGAAATACCGCTCGGCCAACGTGAGCTCATCTTCACCTTACCGAACGGGCTTCACGCGTTTGCGTTCATGAGCTCGGACGGGCAACGCCTGGATACGTGGCAAGCCACACCTGATCTGGCGGAGCGCGACGGCGCGGCCAGAGCGCCGCGGTCCAATCTGCGACGGCACTCCGGTGGCGTGGCAGTGCGAGACGAGGTGAGACAATTCCTGGCGGAGAACCCCGAGCGCTTCGATCCAACCACGGCGCAGCTCATCCGTGAACGCTACCGAAGCGACGCCGAGCTGCAGAATGCGTTGTATGGAATCAATCGGCTCAACCGGGAAGCCTTGGAGGCGTTCGGTATCGTTCCAGCACTGCCGGAGCCCATCACCTTCGTGTTCGCCGATTTCGATGGCGATCTCACACTCGCCGACGCCGCAGGAGAGCTGCTGGTCAGCGAAGACGAGCTACTCGACGAGCTTTCAAACTTGAGTCCGCAGCTGGGGGTGCTTGATGGCGGCAGTATCTCACGCACTGACTTCGCCAGCCTGTTTGTCGCCACCACCTGCATCATGACCGTGGTGCTGGAGAATCAGGTCGACATATCGGCATGTGACGAAGCCTTGTGACACCCCGCGGGGGCGAACTTTGGTTCGCTTGTGAGCCCCCCTGCAAAGCCTCAGGCTACACGAGCGCGACACAATAACGTGCGCTCGCGCTAAGGAGTCGAAATGTTTCTCGTTCATCAAGAGCGGCGCATTATCCGCGCCAGGGTTGGGTTGTTTGGGGGTCTGTGCTGGTTCGCGCTCGTTGCAGGTTGCGGACCGAACGATCGAACGCTGCTCGACGCGCTCCAGAGCGCGATCGGGGGCGGCAATGGCCACGGTAATCACCACAACCCACCGCCGGAGGTTTGCCAAAGCCAGGACGCCGACGATCTTTACGCGGCCGTAGCGAACGACGTGAGCCAACTCGACGCGGATGACGCGCCGTTTGCGCGCTACGTGAGCTTCGCTAATCAGGCCAACGTCGAGGGTTGCGACTTCGACGCGGAGGCCAGCTCCGCGACCCTGAGCAAGTTCGTTAACAGCCTGTCCATCAACGCTCGGATTACGCAGCCCGAGCCCATCGACGCGGCGTTGACCTTGCACCGCATTGATCTTCGGGATTTCGACTGGAACCGCTCGGTTCAGGTCGGCGGAGCAACCGCTTCCGACGTCTGGGAAGCTTTCATCGCATCCACTCCTTATGCCGTACCCTTCGTGGGTGATGCAGCCGACGGCGCAGTAGCGGCGACGGGTACCAGCGTGCCGGTGCTTTTCGGCGACGTATTGATCGCCACAGGCATCCAGGCGCCCCTGTACTATTCGGTACTGCGTATCCCCGCAGACATCGACGACTTCGTCGCCGACGACCTCCAGATCGATTTGGCGGCAGCGCGCGCAAACGGCGCAACGGCCCGCGCGGGGTTTGTCGATGGCAGCCGTGAGTTTCTGGCCGAGCGCTTCGAGATTCAGGTCCGTAGTGGCGTGCTCTGGCAGATCTCGGACGTGGGTTGTAACCGCGGCCGCGGTTGCCGGCCGCGCACCGGCACCTCCCTGTTCGACGATCCGTTGGCGAACCCGACGGGTGAACGCGAATTGGTCTTCACGCTGCCGAACGGCATGCAAGCGCACGTGCTGGCTAACGGCGCGGGCGCCGTGCTCGACGTGTCTGCCGTGCGCCTCGACGAAACCCAGAGCGACGGGCGTGCACACGTCGCGCAGTCCTTCTTCCGCAGCCGCGCTCAGGGCATCCAGCTGGAAGACCAGGTGCGCCCGTTCGCCCTGGCCAACCCGGACAACTTCAGCGAAGCCGAGCTCGAGGCGATCCTCGCGCTCTATCCAGACGCCGAGGATCTGGAAGCCTTGCTCGACGCCGACCGCAACTTCTACGCTTTCGCGCTCGAAGACGCGGGCGTCGACATCGACCAGAGCCCCGAGCCATTGTCGGACGCCTTGGCTGAGTTCTCCGGAGAACTCGACGCGGCCAGCGTCGCGGGTGCGCTCCTGATCAGTGAAGAGGATCTGCTCAACGAGCTGTCCAACCTGGACCCCAGCCTCAGCGTCCTGGGCGCAGGTGGCAGCGTGAGCCGCGCGGACTTCGTAACCCGTCCACCAACGGCGGCCTCGACGCCCGGAAAGGGCCATGGCAAAGAGTGCGCCCCGGCGTGTGCCGGGGGGGGCGCGGGGCACGGGACGG
>JAYWEH010000612.1:0-7667 GCA_043780025.1 Deltaproteobacteria bacterium | reverse complement strand
CTCGATCTGCCAGCACGTCTGCCCGCCGAACTGAAAGTTGTAGCGCTGGTGATCGATGCTGTAGCTGCCGCGGCCCTTGATCAAGATGCCCGAATCGGTGCTGGAGATCAGCTGAGCGAGAGATAGGGGGGCTGTACCGGGCACGAGGTTGACGTTGGGCATGCGCTGAAAGGGCACGTCTTTCCAGCTCTGGGCGTATGAACAGGCGTGGCCTCGGGCCTTGCCAATCCAGTGCGCCTGGTCGCGGGTCAGCTGATAATCCACGAAGCGCCCCCGCTCGATCAGCGGCCAGGCTTCGGTTTTTACGCCATCGTCGTCGTAGCCCGAGGTCGCGAGCGCTCCGGGCGCGGTTCTTTCCGCCACGATGTTGACGAGTTCGCTGCCGAGCTGAAACTTCCCCAATTTGTCGGGCGTGAGAAAACTGGTGCCCGCGAAATTGGCTTCGAGGCCCAGCGCTCGGTCGAGCTCCGTGGAGTGACCGATGGATTCGTGAATCGTGAGCCAGAGGTGCGTGGGGTGCAGGATCAGATCGCGCTTGCCCGGCTCCACCGAGGGCGCGTCGTGTTTGGCGCGCGCGTCGCTCGCCGCTTGCAACACGTCCTCATCCCACGGGTAATCGTCGATGTATTCGTAACCCATCGCGCGCGGATCGGTGTAGGACTCGCGTGACTCGAAGCTGCCGCGTTTCTGATCGACCGAGGTGAGCGAGAAGCTCGGGTGCAGGCGCTGCAAGGTCTGTTCGATGGCGGAGCCCTCGCTCGAGGCGAAGAATTTGTGCTCCCGCACGAACGACATCTGCGAGTCCACGAAGCTCACGCCCGGCTGCTTCAGTGCCAGCGCGTTGATCGACAGCAGCCGTTCGAGCTTCTCTTCGAGAGAGACCTCGAAGGCGTCGCGCCGGACCTGTGTGCTCCAGACAGCGACGTTGGCCTGCGGGGCGCCGATTTGTACCGGCTCGCGTTGCAGCACGGAGTTTTGCTTGGCCACGGCTACGGCCAGTTGGGCGACGCGCACGACCTCGGCGTCTTGCAGGATTGAGCTGGCCGCGAAGCCCCAGGTACCCGCCACGATCACACGCACGCCAAAGCCACGGCTCTCGTCATCTCGCACCGAGACGACCCGCTGCTCGCGCGTGCGCAGGGCCTGGTTGCGATAGTCCGCGATGCGCACGTCCGCATAAGTGGCGCCCGCGTCGTGCGCCGCCTGCAGAGCCAGATCGGCCAGGGCCTTGATTTTCTGATCAAACACGGGTGGCTGGGCCGAGGCGGGTGCGGCGCTCTGCACCTGAGCGGCTCGGCTGCAGGCCGCGAGCAGGCTGAGCGAGCCAGTGGCCAGTGCGCCCTTCAGGAGCTCGCGTCGTTGCACCCGACCGGCATAGTCGCATCCGCGAATCGCCTCAATCCGTTCGAGGTGCGAGGACGCCCGAGACGCCGCCCAATGGGCGGAAAAATGCAATTGCAATCGAACTGACGCGCCGGACCTGCCGGCGCGCGCTGCAGCGTCAGGAGCGTTTGACCGGCGAGCTGCCTCGCCGTTGTGGAAAGCGGATGCGGGCGATGGTGCCGCCTTCAGCGTGGGGCCCGAGATCGAGCTCGCCGCGATGCTTTTGCACGATCGAATAGGCTATGGATAAGCCGAGTCCGGTGCCTTCTCCCACGGGCTTGGTCGTAAAGAACGGCTCGAACACACGGTCACGAATGGCGTCCGGGATGCCCCGGCCCGTATCGGTGACGGTGATGACGTGAGAGTTGCCTTCCGCGCCCGTCGACACGGTGATCGTGCCCGTCCCGTCGATCGCATCGATTGCGTTGGATACCAGGCTCATGACGGCTTGGTTCATCAGCCCCGAGTGACACTCCATGAGATCGGGTTCGCCGAACCGGGTTACGATTTGGATCCTGTCATCTAGACGGTGCCTGAGGATCGGCAACAAGGACTCGATGCTTTCGCGCATGCTGACCCTAGCGAACTCACTCTGGTCGAGCCGCGAAAAGGTACGCAGCTTCACCACCAAATCGCGGATCCGCTCGAGGCCCCCATTCATTTCACGCAGGCGATCGAGGGCTCGTGTGAGGTGGGCGCGCTCTTGCTCGCCGAGCAGAGACGTCGCGCTCACTTCGAGCTGGGCGAGGCTCTGCTGCACGGTGCGCATGTGCCCCAGCGCGAACGCCAGCGGGTTATTGATCTCGTGGGCCACGCCTGCAACCAGCTGGCCCAATGAGGCCATCTTGGCGGCTTGCACCAGCTGCATCTGGGTGACCTGAAGGTTGGCGAGCGCGGCCTCGAGGTCGCCGTTTTTCTGCTCGAGCTGGCTGACCAGGGCTGCACGAACTCGAGCCATTTCCAGGTGCGTCTTGACGCGGCTGAGCAGCTCTCGCGCGGAAAATGGTTTGACGAGGTAGTCGTCTGCGCCCGTCTCGAGGCCGTCGAGAACGGCTTCTTCTCCGGCGCGAGCCGAGAGCAAGATGACCGGAATCGTACTCGTTGCGTGATGCGCGCGCAGCGCTCGGAGCAGGGCCACCCCGTCGAGCTCCGGCATCATCACGTCGCTCAGGACCAGATCCGGCGGGCGCGCCAGCGCCGATATCAGCGCGGCGCGGCCATCGGCCACCGCTGTGATGTCCCAGTGACGCTCGAGCAGACGCACGAGATACTGGCGCATGTCAGCGTTGTCATCCGCGATCAGGATCAACCTTCGCGGCTCTACGCTCGGCCCCTCGAGTCGGGCGGCACGCGCCGGTGAGCCGCTCTCGGGCTGCGGGCTCTTGGCGGTGGTGCTGCCCCACTGCGATGCTTCGAGCAGATGTGCGCTCGGGCCTGGCGCCGCTGCGCGGGAATTGGCTTCCTTTTGCCCATCGGGGAGTTGCCCTGGGGTTGCACCACGCTGGGCCGCTCCGCTTGGAACCGAGACTACGAAGCAGGTGCCCACACCGAGTTCGCTCGATACGCGGATGGATCCACCGTGGAGCGCTACCAGCTCCTGAACCAGGGAAAGCCCGATGCCGGTCCCCTCGAAGCTGCGCCCGCGCGCGCCTTCCACGCGGTGAAAACGTTCGAAGATGCGCGGCAGCTCCGAAGCGGCAATACCGGTGCCGGTGTCGCGAACGAGGAGCTCGACGTGATCCCCACGCCAGCTCAGATCCACCCCAATTTCGCCTTCGAACGTGAACTTGAAGGCATTCGAAATCAGGTTCAGGACGATCTTCTCCCAGTGCGAGGGATCGATGTAGACCAGTTCCGGGAGCGCTGGACAGTGCACGGTGAGGCGCAAGCCCGCGGACTCGAGCAGCGACTGAAACGAGCCTGCGAGGCCACCCGTCAAGACAGCCAGATCGATGAGCTCACAGGACAGTTGTAGCCGGCCGGCTTCCACCCGCGAAAAATCGAGCAAGCTGTTGACGAGCTTGAGCAGGCGCAACGCATTGCGATGGACCGCCTGTAGGCTCTCCCCCGAGAGCGCTCGTTGTTCACTCGAGATGGCGTCTTCGATCGGGCCTAACATGAGCGTGAGCGGCGTGCGAAACTCATGACTCACGTTCGAAAAGAACGTGGTCTTCGCGCGATCGATGGCGGCGAGCGCTTCGGCCTTGCGGCGTTCCTCCTCATGGGCGCGAGCGTTGGCCAATGCCGCGGTCACCGTTGCAGCCACCAGATCATAGAACCCGCGATAAGGTTCACTCAGCCTCAGGCGAGCGCTCACACCCGCGATCATCACAGCGGCAGGCCGCTCTTGCCCCGGCAGCAAGATGGGCAACGCGAACGCGACCGTCGGGTTTTCGGCGTAGGGTCCCACGCTCAGGCCTGACAGATGCGTTGCGACCTCCACCCGGCAGGCTGCGCCGCTCTGCACGACCTCGGCGATGGGCCAAAGCGAGTGTGGCGCGTCGAGAGCGATCTGGCGCGGACTCATCGGTCCGTCGCTGGGTAGGCCGGTATTGCCTACGAGCGATGCACACGCTTCGGCTGGGTCGATTGAGTAGAAAAGCACGAACGGCAAGTCCAGGTCGGCTTCCCCGAGTGCCTGAACGGAAAGGGCAAACGCCTCGTCACTCGCCTTGGCCTTGCCGGTGCGGGCCGCCAGGTCACGCAGGGTCTTGGTGCGCCGCTCCGAAAGCATCTGGCTCGTCATCTCCGTGACGGGATGAAACAAGCCACCTACACCGCCTGACTCGTCGGTGATCGGGCTGAAGGAAAAGGTGAACCACGTCTCCTCGAGGAAGCCGTAGCGATCGAGAAACATGCGCATCTTCTCGAGGTACATGCTCTTGCCGCTCCAGGCGGCCGCGTACGCTTCGCCGATCACGGAGAAGACCGAGCCCCAACATTCCCGGAAGTCTTGGCCCATGGAAGCCGGATGTTTGGCGCCGCAGATGGGCCAATATCCGTCGTTGTAGATCTGGACGTGGGCGGCGCCCCAGGCCAGGGAAATGGGAGAATTGGACGCTTGAGCAAGGCTCACGGTGGTGCGCAAGCTCTGGGGCCAGCGCTCGATGGGCCCGAGCGGCGTCGTGGACCAATCTTTTGCTTTGATGAGCTTGGCCATCTCGCCACCGCCCACGAGCCAGGATCCTGGGGCCGGCGCGTCCCCAGGTCTGGGCGTGGAAGGCGGGTTGCCGCCTTCGGCGGAGCCGTGTGCGTCTGAGCGATCGCTCTCCATTGAATCCCCTCGTTACAACGGCCATCTTAGACCGACTCCCCGGCACGCTCCAGGACAACCGCGAGGCAGATTGCCACTCACAGCGGTAGGGCGAAGACGTACTCCGCAATTGCGTCCAGCGTCGCCGTCCAGATCAGTGACCACGTGTCGCCCTCGGAGAAGGACGGAGGAAACGGGCATTGCAAATTGAGTCGATGGCGACGCTGCTCTTGCGGCTGGCCCAGGCGAGCATGGCCGTGGGCCGGACCTCGTGGTAAGGTCTCGGGACCCCCATTGATTCACGCCGCAATCCTCGCGTCGTGATCCTCACGACGCAAAGCCGTATTCGAGCTGCACGAGCCCGCTCTCGAATGCCTTGGTGCGCGCGAGCCGGAGCGGGATGTCGCGGCCCGTTGGACCGAACAGCGGCACTCCATCACCCAGCAGGATGGGCAGCACGGAGAGCGTGAGCTGCTCGATCAACCCCGCCGTCAAGAACTGCTGGATGATCATGCCGCCATCCACGTAGGCGTGCACTGCGGATGAATTGGACAGCCGCATGACGAGCTCGCCCGGCGAGCCCGCAAAAAATTCCTCGCCATGTTGCGAATCGCAGCCGCGATGAGTCATCACGATGCAGCGTTTCCCCGCGTACGGCCAGGCGCCGAAACCGAGCGCGGTGTCGTAGGTCTTGCGCCCCACGATCAGTGTGTCGACCGTGTCGAAGAATTTCTGATAGCCGTAGTCCTCGCCGGCGCGTTCGACGCTGCCGAGCCAGTCGAGCTGCCCGTCACTGCGAGCGATGAATCCGTCGAGGCTCATGGCAATGTAGACCGAGCATTTCACGGGACGATTATACCCCCAGCGAGCCCGGGTGGGGGAGGTTGATGGGCGGGAGGCTCGCGCGAAAGACCAGCAATTGATTGTTGGCGGGCATGGGCACGCGCTCCTGAAATTCGAGGCCCTCGCGCGCGGCGAGCTCGACCACGGCCTCCAAATCGCGGACGCCCCAGCTCGGGTCGCGCTGACGCAGATCCAGATCGAAGGCCGCGTTGCTCGGTGCGGTGGCTTGGCCCCCGATGTGGTACGGCCCGTACAACACGAGCATCCCGCCAGTCACCAGGTGCCTCCGAGCCCCTCGCATCAGCCCTTCGGAACAGGACCACGGGGCGATGTGCACGAGGTTCGCGCTGAACATCGCGTCCACGTTTCCAACCCCGTAGTCTGGAGCACAAACGTCCAACGACACAGGCCGGTCGACGTTCGGCAGGGCGGCTTCCTCGGCCCAGGTGCGAATGCTCGCCACGTGCGCGGGATCGATGTCGCTGGGCAGGAAGCGGAGCCCGGGCAAGTGGCGTGCGAAATGCATTGTGTGTTGACCACTCCCGCTCCCGAGCTCGAGCACCCGACCGTGTTCGGGCAGGATCCGCCGGAGCACGTCGAGAATAGGCTCCTTGTTGCGCTCGGGGGCAGGCCAGCAGAGCTTCATTCGTTTTTGATCTACGCGGCGCGCCCCGCTGTCAAGTGGCGTTGGGCCGCCTCTTTTCATACTCGGATCTAGAGACACCCCCTAGTCGGAGAACAGTAGGCGCAACGTCTCTTGCCAGGCGGGGCGCGCCCACAGCCGTTCGAGCCAGCGCTGGATGCGCGGGTAGGGCGAGAAGTCGAAGCCGGCACCCTGGAGCAGCATGCTGTGCGGAGCGTAAGCGATGTCGGCGAGCGAAAAATCGCGTTCGAGCCAGTCTCGACCGTCGAGACCCTGTTCGAGCACCGGCAGGAACCGCGCGAGCTCCCGCTCACCTTGTGCGACGCCGTGCGCGTCATCCTGGAGGTTCCAGAACGCCTGCACGCGGGCGTTCTTCACGCGAAAAATTTGCGTGGAGGCGGGGGTGATGTGGCCGGCTTGAAAGAACAGCCAGCGCTGAACAGTTGCGCGTTCCGCTATCGATTGGGGTAGCAATTGGGCTTCCGGATGCGTCTCGGCGACGTACCAGTTGATCGCGTTCGACTCCCAGAGCGTCAACGCCCCGTCTCGCAGCGCCGGCAGCTTGCCCATCGGATTGATGGCGAGGTATTCGGCGTTGCGATTTTCTCGAGCGCCCGGGTCGATCGGGTGGGGGTTCCAGCGCGCGCCTGATTCTAGCAGTGCGAAGACGACTCGCGCGGAATTGCCCGACATTCGGCTGAAGTAGAGATCCATGGCTGACGCAAGGTACCGCTCCAGGGGGGAGCGCGAAAGTATTGGTTTCGGACCTGTAACCTGCGTTACAGGACGATAGAGTGCGTCGGCGAGCGAGCCGCCTTCGCTAGCCAGCATGAAACCGATCCAAACTGTTCTGTATTTGGGGCTTACGGCGTGTTCTCTGCATTGTGGCGCCGGCAATCCGCCGCCCGCGGGGCCGCCAGCGCCGGCCGTCACGGCCCCGAGCGCCGATGCGGGCGCGCCCGATGCGGAAGCGCCAGCACCCAGCGTCGATGCCAAGACGGCATTCCAGCGTGAACTGCCGGTGCTGCCGCTACAAGCGGTTCTCGATCCCAAGGGCCGCTGGCGCGCCAAGCTGGAGGGGAAGCGGCCTCCTCGGGTTCAGGCGGGCGAAGGGGTGGTGCGCGTTCGAGCCGACCTCGGCACCGTCGCGAAGCTGCGTTGCGAGATCCATGAAGGCCCGATCGACCCCGGCGCCACCATTGCGAACCTGCTGGGAAAGGCGGCATCCGCGGTCAATCTGCAACAGGTGGGCATTTATCGCATCAGCAGCGTGCGCGGGGTGCCGGTTGTCCTGGTCAGTGCGCGTTACAAGGACAAGGCAACCTCGCGGGTGGGTGAGATGAAGATCGGCATCAGCCCGCGCAATCGCTACTCCGCGTATTGCGTGCACGACGAAGGCGGTTACCGAGAGACATTTGCGCGCGTCGTCGAGTCGATGCTGCAATCGCTCGAGGGCGCGGACGCGGAGTCCGAACCGCAATACAACGCGATCTGGCAACACCGCCTCAGCGATGTGTTGACCGGCTACGGTTGGGAACGGATCTA
>JAYWEH010000611.1:0-3242 GCA_043780025.1 Deltaproteobacteria bacterium | reverse complement strand
GGGGGAGCTCGGCGGCGAGCGCCGGGCGGCTCAGCGGGCCGTCGCAGAAGAGCTGCCGGTGCTGCTCGCCGAGATGCGTGCGGGGAAGTATTCGGAGGCGGTCGCGCGCGGGGTGACGCTACTCGGGGGCGCGGCGCTGACGACCCCACAGCGGGCGAGCATCGAGCGGCAGCTGCTGGAGGCGTACGCAGCGCTCGGCGCGACCGAACGTGCGGCTCGCGCCTGCCAAAATTGGCTGCGGGCCGCCCCACGGGCCCGGCTCGATCCGAGCGAGCTCAGCCCCAAGCTGCTCGGGGCTTGCCACAGCCCGCCCGCTGCCGCGAGCGGGGGCAAATAGTCCGCTCATGGCGAGCTCGCTGACTCGGCAGCTGGACTGGGCGGCGCTCGGACGCTTGCGCTTGCAGGCGCGGCGCGTGGCGGACGGGGCCTGGGTCGGGCAGCATCAGAGCCGGCGGCGCGGCGCCGGGCTCGAATTCGCGGGCCATCGCAGCTACCTGCCCGGGGACGACCTGCGCTGGCTCGATCAGCGCGCACTGCTCCGCCACGAACGGCTCTTGATCAAGCAGTTCGAGACGGAGACCGAACGCACCCTGCGCCTGCTCGTGGATGCCACGCTTTCGATGGGTTTTCACAGCGAGCCGAACACCTCGACAAAGCTCGATTTCGCTGCGCTCGTAGCGGCCGCGCTGACGCGCGTGGCGGTGCGCTCCGGGGATCCGGTGGGGCTCGACTTTCTGGGAGGCGCCGTAGCTCGACCGCTCGGGGCGTCGGGCGGGCTGGAGGCCTTCGAACGCATCCTGGTGGAGTTGTCTCGGCTGGAGCCCGCTGGGCGCATTGGGGACAGCCGGCCTGAGCTCGAGCGCGCCCTCGCGAACGTCGGCCAGCGCGCGCCGCGAGGGACGCTGTTCGTCGTGTTGAGCGATCTGCTGGAGTTCGGTCCGAGCGCGCCCGAGGTGTTCGCGGCCCTCGGCACCGGCGGGCGCCAGGTCATTCTCGTGCAGGTCCTCGACCCGCTCGAAGCGTCCTTCGCGCTCGAAGGGCCCGTGCGGCTGCGTTCGAGCGAAGGCGACTACGAGGTGGAGACCAACGCCAGCCTGGCGCGCGCGAAATATCTGGAGGCGCTCGGCGCGCTGCAGGCACAGTTCCGGGATGCCCTGCACGCCCACGGCGGTGAGCTCGTGATCTGCCGCAGCGATCTCGATCCCGTGCACGCCGTGCGCAATATCTTGCGCGCGGCGGAGAAGCGTTGAGGTCATGAGTTTCGTCACGGCCCTGGCGCTCGGCGTCGCCGCTCTGGTACTGGCGCCGTTGATCGCGCACCTACTCAGGCGCGGGCGCACGCCCGAGCGCGTGTTCCCGCCGGCGGCGTTGATCGCCAAGCTGGAGAGCCACTCCAAGGAAAAGGCCCGACTGGAAGATCGCGCGCTGCTGGCGCTGCGCATGATCATGGTGGTCGTACTCTCCGTGCTCGGCGCGACTCCGCTCGTCCGCTGCTCGCGGCTGTCGGTGGATCGGCCGCACGGCGCATCGGTCGCGCTGGCGATCGTGCTCGACGATTCGCACAGCATGCGCGCCGTGCCGGCAGGAGGCCAATCCCGCTGGGACGCCGCCCTCGACGGCGGCCGCCAGCTCTTGCGTTCGGTGCGCGAGGGCGACGCGGTCGTGATCGTGCTGTCGGGCAAGCCAGCCCGGCTCGCGCTGAGTGCGACGACGGATCTGCTGGCCGCGCGTGCGGCGCTCGAAGACGTGAAGGTCAGCGACCGCGGCTCGGATCTCGACGGCGCGCTCGCGATCGCGCGTTCCTCGCTCGAAGGGCTCGAGCAGCCCGACCACAAGTTGATCGTACTCGGTGACCTCGGAGGTAGCCGCCTCGACGGCGGTGACGCCTCGGCGCCGCTCGAGGCGCTGCGAGAGCCAGTGGACGACTGCGGCTTGATCGCCGCGCGGCGCCAGCAAGATCGCCTGGCGGTGACTCTGGCCTGCTCGAACACCGCCACGGGCCCGCGCCAGCTGCGCGCGGTCGCCGGCGCGGCCCCCGAAGCGCTGTTCAGCGATCCGGCGCAACTCAGCCGGCTGAGCCTCGCGCCGAGGCCGGGCGTGCAGACGTTGAGCGTCGCGCTGCTCGCGGGCGCGCCCGATTTCGAGCTCGAGCTCGTGCCCCCGGACGCCAACGTGCACAACGACCGCGTGCCGGTTTCACACGCCAGCGCACAGCTCAACGTCGCCGTCATCGCCGATCCCAGCCACGCGAGCGTGGTCACGGGCGGCCCGACCGTGATCGAACAGGCGCTCGGGGCAGTGCGACCCGACACGCTGATCCGCCCGCTCGCGATGTTGCCCGACGACGCGCGCGAGCTCGAAGAATACGCGGCGCTGGTGCTGAACGACCCCGCCGGGCTCGGCCCCGAAAGCCGCGCCGCGCTGTCGGCCTGGATCGAGGGCGGCGGCGTCGCCCTCGGGTTGCTCGGCCCAGCGTCTTCGGGGCTGCAGCTGTCAGCCAGCCTGGAGCCGTTTGCAGAGCGCAGCGCGCGCTGGGAAACGGGCAAGCTGCCGCTCGACGTGCAGCCGCGCAGCTTGAGCTGGCTCGGCCCCGAGGCGTCCACGCTGCTCGCGGTGACGCGCTCCGGACGGACACGGCTCGATGGAGCGGCACTCTCCGGCAGCGCGGTCGCGGGCGTGTGGAGCGACGGCGCCCCTTTCCTCTTGAAACGCGCGCTCGGTGCCGGGCTCGTGTTCACCTCAGGCCTTCCGGCCAGCGTGGAGCAGAGCGACTTCGCTTTGCGCCCGGCTTTCCTCGCCCTGCTCGATCATCTGGTCGGCGAAGCCGAGCAACGGCGCGGGCCCGGCGTGACGCTGGTCGGTGAACGCTGGGCATTTCCGGACGGCGGGGCCCTCAGTATCACCGGCCCCGCCGGCCCCCTGCGCATCGATACCGAAAATTGCGACGACGCTCCTCGAGGAGGTCCGGATTGTGGCAGCGGGCAGGCTTCGGGGACTCCCGAGCTGCTCGGCCGGTACACCATCAGCCGAGCCGGCGCCACGCAGACGCGGGTCGCTCGCATCGACGAAAAAGAGGTCACCGATCCGCCGGGCAGCGCCGAGCCGCTCCAGCGCTCAGCGGCGCTCGGCGAGGACCCCGGGGCGATCGACGCGTCGCCCGAGCTCGCGCTCGGCCTGCTCGGGCTGTTTGCGGCCGAGCTCGCCTTGCGCGCCATCGGCGAAGCGCGCCGTAAGCGCCAGAC
>JAYWEH010000610.1:0-18064 GCA_043780025.1 Deltaproteobacteria bacterium | reverse complement strand
TCGGCCGAAGTCGTTAGGAAACGCTGACGAGGCGCCCTGCCACGAAAACGCGTTCGATTGGATTGCCGCCGAGCTCGTGGGCGAGCGAACGTTCATCGTTGTGGCGCAGCAGCAATAGATCGGCGCGAGCGCCCACCGCGAGCCGGCCCCGATCCGGTAAGCCGAGCAGCTCCGCGGCCGTGCTCGTGCACGCAGTGATGGCCTCGCGCGGGGTGAGGCGCAGCTTTCGTGCAGCGAGAGCGATCGCGAAGGGCATGGCGTAGCAGGGGGCCGAGCCCGGGTTGAAGTTGGTGGCGATCACGAGGCGACCGCCCGCGTCCAGGAACGTGCGCGCGTCGGCGTAGGGCGAGCCGGTGTGAAAGCTGCTCACCGGCAAAACCACGCCAAAGGTCCCGCTCTGCGCGAGCCGGAGCAGCGCTGCAGGATCGGACGCTTCCAGGTGGTCGACGCTGAGCGCACCGAGCTCCAGCGCGAGTTCCAGGCCGCCTGCCGCCGTGAATTGGTCCGCGTGCAGCCGCAGCGGGTGTCCGAGCGTTCGCGCTCGTTCGAACAGCCGGCGGCAATCGTCCACGGACCAGGCGCCGCGTTCACAAAACGCATCGACGGGGATGCCCGGAAACTCCGCGTGCACGGCGGGCAAGGTCTCGTCGATCACGCGCTCGACGAAGCGCGGCTCATCGGGGTCGAGGGCGTGGCCGAGCAATGCGGTTGGAAGGACCGTGCCGGGAAAGCTCTGCGCGGCATCGTGGATGGCCCGCAAGAGCTTCAGCTCGTCCGCCGTCGTGAGGCCGTAGCCGGACTTGACCTCCACGCTCGTGGTGCCGTGCGCCAGCATCGAGCTGAGACGATCGCGGAGCAGGCGGCCAAGCTCTGCTTGCGTTGCCTGCCGGACCGCGCGGACCGTGGACAAGATGCCGCCGCCCGCCGCCAGGATCTCCAGGTAGCTCTTGCCCTGCAGCGACAGCTCGAACTCATCCAGCCGATCGCCGGCAAAGGCCGCGTGAGTGTGAGCGTCGACGAAGCCCGGCAAGACCACGCGGCCGCCCGCCTCGATGACCGTTTCTCCGGGCAGGGGAGCTAGCCCGGGGGCGATGGCCCCGATGCGCTCGCCCTGGATGCGGAGGGAAGCACGCCCCGAGGCGGTGGCAGAGCTCGACGGCACCCCGAGGCGCGCATCACGAATCAGCAGGCTCATGTCGCACGCCGCGCCAGGCCCGCCAAAAATTGTAGGAAGAGCAGGCAAAGCACACGCGCCGTGCGCCCATCCACGTCGTGGCTCGGGTTGAACTCCATCAGATCGAAATGAATGATCTGTTTTCGGAGCCCCGCGGCCTCCGCCAGACGGAGCGCGTCCCGAACCGGCAAACCGAGCGGCGCCGGCGCGCTCACGCCTGGTGCAGCGTTCTGGTCGATGCCGTCGATGTCGATACTGACAAACGCGCGGCCCCCGCGGCAGGCCAGGTCGAGGAGCGATTTGGGCTCGAGGCCTTCCAGGAGATCCGTCTCCGCGAAGCGCAGCGTGGCGCCGCGTGAACGCACCCAATCGAGATCCGCCCGGTCATTGACGAAACGCCCGAGCCCCACCTCCGCGAAGCGATCGCCCTCCAGCTGCCCGCCCTCGAGCAGGCGCCGAAACGCCATCCCCGAGCCCACGCGCGCGCGCACGTCCGTGTGCGCGTCGAAGTTGATCCCGCCGAGGCCCCCATGCACGTGTGCCGCCGCTCGCGCCGCGGGCAGCGTCAAATCGTGCCCTCCGCCCACGCAAACCGTGACGAGGCCGCGCTCCTGCAGCGCTCGTACGGCAGCCTCGACGCGGCGATGGGTCTCGAGCAACGCCGCTTCGTCGGTTCCCGGAGCCGGCTCGACATCGCCCGCGTCGAAGATCCCGACATCGATGGATTGCTCGTTCAAGCCGTCCCAGGGCAATCCAAAACGCGCAAGCGCGGTCCGAAATGCGCGCGGCCCTTCGCGCGCTCCGGTGCGGCCGCCGTTGAGTTGCACGCCGAGGTCGTCGGGCAAGCCGAGCAATGCACAGCGGCAGCCCTCGCTCGAACCCTGCCGCAGCGCGGCTGCGAGCCGGCCGGGCTTCACCTCGGGCCAGACTGCGGCGACCGTGTTGGGGATGCCCGACATTTCAGGGCTTCCCCGCTTGGCCCGTCACCGGCTCCAACATGGGGATCACCAGGCCCTGGTCGCGCGCACAGTCGAGCGCGGCCGGGTAGCCCGCGTCCACGTGCCGCAATACGCCGAGCGCGGGGTCATTCGTCAGCACGCGGTTCAGGCGCAACGCGCTGTCCGCCGTGCCGTCCGCGACACACACTTGCCCGGCGTGTTGCGAATAGCCAATGCCCACACCACCCCCGTGGTGAAAGCTCACCCAGGACGCGCCGCTCGCCGTGGCCGCCAGCGCGTTGAGCAGCGGCCAATCACTGATCGCATCGGACCCGTCCAACATGCCCTCGGTCTCCCGATTCGGTGACGCCACCGAGCCGCAGTCGAGGTGGTCGCGCCCGATCACCACCGGCGCGTGCACGCGCCCCGTGCGCACCAGTTCGTTGAACAGCGCACCCGCGCGCGCGCGTTGACCGAGGCCGAGCCAGCAGATACGCGCCGGCAGGCCCTGAAACGCGACACGGCTCCTGGCCATGCCGAGCCAGCGCGCGAGCGCCTTGTCTTCCGGAAAGAGCTCGAGCAGCGCTTCGTCGATGGTGTGGATGTCCTCGGCGCGACCTGACAGGACCGCCCAGCGAAATGGGCCGCGCCCCAGGCAAAATTCCGGACGAATGTAGGCAGGGACGAAGCCCGGGAAAGCGAACGCCCGCGCATAGCCCGCTTCGCGCGCACGCTGGCGCAGGTTGTTGCCGTAGTCGAACACGACGCTGCCCCGATCGAGTAGCTGCACCATCTGGTCGACGTGCCGCGCCATGGTCTCCACGCTGCGCCGCGCATAGCCGCTCGGATCGCGAAGCCGCTCGTCACTGGCGCGCGCGAGCGAATAGCCTTCCGGCACGTAGCTCATCACGTCATGCGCGCTGGTCTGGTCGGTGAGCGCGTCGGGCGTTACCCCTCGCGCGATCAACTCCGCCAGGAGATCGACCGCATTCGCGGCCACCCCGACCGAGCGCGCCGTGCGGCTGCCGGCATACTCGCGCGACAGCCTGATCGCGGTCGGCACGTCCGGCGCGATCTCGTCCAGATAGCGCTGCTGCCGGCGGCGTTCGAGCTTGGCGACGTCGACGTCGGCGATCAGGCACACCCCGCCGTTCAGGGTCACCGCCAACGGCTGCGCCCCGCCCATGCCGCCGCAGCCCGCCGTCACCACCAGGCGCCCGCTCAGGTCAGCGCCGAAATGCTGGCGCGCACACGCCGAGAAGGTTTCGAACGTGCCCTGCAAGATGCCCTGTGTGCCGATGTAGATCCAGGACCCGGCCGTCATCTGCCCGAACATGATCAGGCCCTTCTGCGCCAGCTCGTCGAAGTGCTCCTGGGTGGCCCAATGGGGCACAAGGTTCGAGTTGGCGATCAATACGCGCGGCGCTCCAGTGTGCGTGCGCAGTACGCCGACGGGTTTGCCGGATTGCACGAGCAGCGTCTCATCGGCCTCGAGCGCGCGCAGCGTCCGCACGATCGCATCATACGCTTCCCACGACCTCGCTGCCCGGCCCTCACCGCCGTAGACCACCAGCCGCGCAGGGTCCTCGGCCACCTCTGGGTCCAGGTTGTTCATCAACATGCGTAAGGCCGCTTCGGCGTGCCAGGTCTTGCAGCTCAACGTGGTGCCCCGCGGGGCGCGAATTAGGCGCGGACCGTTTGCTGCTTGCTCTGTCATGTTGAGATATTCAGCCCTTGAAGCAGCCCGCCGCGATCAAGCTGGAAATGGCTTGGATGTCCGGTGAGGGGGGCCGATCCCGCACGCGCTTGGGCACCACTTCGCGTACGGCGGCAAAAGCCAGCTCGATGCCGTCGCCTGAGCGCAGGGGGCGTTGGTACTCGAGCGCCTCGGCGGCGCACAACAGCTCGATCGCGACCACGTCGCTCACGCGCTCTAGCACCCGCCGCGCTTTCAGCGCCGAGTGCGCACCAAAGGAATTGTAGTCTTCCATGCCCGCGCTGGTGGATATGTTGGCCACGCTGGCCGGCATGCACATCCCGATCAGCTCGTTGCAGCACGCCGCCGCGACGTATTGCGCGATCATCAAACCCGAGTGCAGACCGGGTATCGGCGACAGTTGCGGGTTCAGGTGATTTTCGGCGCTCGACGCCGCGAGCAAGTAATAGACACGGCGCTCGGCGATGCCCGCCACATGGGTCAGCGCCATGTTCAATGCATCGAGCGCGAGAGCGAGCGGCATGCCGTGAAAGTTGCCGGCCGCCACCACCTGGCGCGCGCCTTGCCCTTCGGCGTCGAACACGAGCGGATTGTCGGTCACTGCACCGAGTTCGCGTTCGACGATGCCACGAGCAAAGTCGATCACGTCCAGGCTGGCGCCCAGCACCTGCGGCGCGCAGCGCAGCGAATAGGGATCCTGCACCCGCGAGTCGTCGTGCAGATGGCTGGGGATGATCTGACTGCCGCTCAAGAGCTGGCGCAGTCGCAGCGCCACCTCGCGCTGACCCACCTGGTTGCGCGCCACGTGCACGCGATCGTCGAGGTAGGCGTCTGTGCCGCGGCATGCATCCGCCGACATGGCCGCCGCGCACAGCGCCGCCGAAAACACGCGCTCGGTGTCTTCCAGCACCAGGGCGCCCAACGCCGCCATCATGTGCGTGCCATTGATCAGCGCCAAGCCCTCTTTGGCCTCCAGCACGAGCGGCGCGACCCCGATGCGACGGAGAGCTTCCTGACCACTGACGCGCTCGCCCTCGTGCCAGGCTTCACCTTCACCGATCAATACGAGCCCCGCGTGCGCGAGCGGCGCCAGGTCCCCCGAAGCGCCCACTGACCCGCGTTCCGGTACCACCGGCGTCACATTCGCGTTCAAGAGAGCCAGCAACTGCTCGACCACGACCGGCCGCACCCCGGACAGCCCGCGCGTGAGCGACGCCGCGAGCAGCAGCAACATGGCGCGCACCACGTCGGGCGGCAGCGGGTCGCCCACACCCGCCGCGTGCGACAGAATCAGATTGCGCTGCACTTCGCGCAGGTCCTGTTCGGAGATGCGCACGGAAGCGAGCGAGCCGAAGCCCGTATTGACGCCGTACAGAGCGTCCCCGCCTGCCAGCGCCGCGCCGAGGGCGGCCCGCGATCGCTCTAGCCGGTCGCGCCCTTCTGCTCCCAAGACCACGGTCGCTCGTTGTCGCGCCACTTGCTCGACCTCCGCCAGGCCGAGCGAGGATCCGGTCAGGATCAGGTTCGGAGAGGCAGAGTGCATGCCAGAAAAGCTTGGCCCGTCCTACTCCGCCTGTCCCTATGTAACCGAGCTTCCAGGCAGTCATGTCGATGTGGGTCTGTGTGCGTCGCGTGCCAAAAAACGCCACGGCCGTCGCTCGAGTGCGTGATACCGTCTTCGGGACGCTGGAGCGCGACGTGCCTGCGAGAGTCGAACCCCTCACTCTGGAGCTGCGTCAGCCCTTCCACATCGCCCACGGCACGAGCGATCGCCGCCACAACGTGCTCTTGCAGCTGCACGGCGGCCTGGGGGAAGCCGCTGCCGTCACGTATCTCGGCGAGACCCGCGCCGGCATACAGGCGTACTTCGATAGCGTCGACTTCGACGCCTTCGGTGATGCGCGGCATGTGCGCGACAACGTGCGCCGCCTCCCCGAAGGTTCGCCCGCCGCACGCGCCGCGATCGACATGGCTCTGCACGACGCCTGGGGCAAGGCGCTGAATCAACCTCTGTACCGCTTGTTCGGCCTCGACCCCCGGCGCATCCCCGAAACCTCGCTCACCATCGCGCTCGAGAGCCCCAGCGTCATGGCCGAGCGGGCTCGCAGCGCTGACACGCCGCTGCTCAAGATCAAGCTCGGCAGTGGTGACGAAGACGAAGCCCGCTTGATCGCCGTCCGAGCTGCCACCTCCAAACGCCTGCGCGTCGACGCCAACGCCGGCTGGAGCCTCGAGCGTGCCCTCTACCTCTTGCCGCTGCTCGCCGATCACGGCGTCGAGCTGGTCGAACAACCCTTGCCGGTCGGCGATCTGGAGGGGTTGCGAACCCTTTCGGCCTTGCCCAGGCGGCCTGCGTTGTTCGTCGACGAAAGCATTCGCAGCTCACGGGATATCGCCGTACACGCGGGCCTCGTCGAAGGCGTCGTGATCAAGCTCGCCAAGAGCGGAGGCCTGCTCGCCGCCCGCGACCAGATCGCCGTCGCGCACGCTCTCGGCCTACAGGTCATGTTGGGCTGCATGATCGAATCCACGCTTGCCGTCACCGCCGCCGCCCACCTCGCCCCCCTTGTCGAGCACATCGACCTCGACGGCCCACTCCTGATCGCCAACGACCCCTTCGACGGAGTGCGCTACCTGCCCGGTGGCAAGCTCGCGCTGCCGGATCGACCGGGGCTCGGCGTCGTACGGCGTGCTCCTAGCTGACGGCAACCTCTCGGTGTAGTGGTTGCTCGCTGCGGTGTTCAGCTAACATTTGGGTCGCTTCGCAGTGGCAGCCGTGGTGGGGCCCGTTCGCGGCAACAGGCCGATGCCGAACACGCCGGTGACGGCGGTCGCGAGCTCCGTCGCGCGCTCGCGGGTGACCTCGCCGAGCGCACCTTCCACGATCAGGTGGCCGAGGCCGTGCACCAGCGCGTTGGCCGCGAGCACCAGGTCGTCGAGCGGCATCGGGGCGATCACGCCCGCGGCCTGGGCGGCGGCCAGCGCCTGGCCTTGTTCGGTGTTCCAGGCGTCCCAGGCCTTGCGTTGTTCTTCCGGCATGCGCGCCACGATGCCCGGTATGTTGAGCGCACGGAAATGTTCGGGGTGCGCCACGACGAACTGAACGTAAGCAATGCCCGTGGCGCGAAACTTGTCGAGCGCGTTGCCCGGTGTTGCGGCGACTGCCTTGTCCATGGCGTCGCCGATGCGTTCGGCGCATTCCCCCGCGACAGCGGCGAGGAGCTCCTCCTTGTCGCGAAAGTGGCGGTAAGGCGCGGCCGCAGACACGCCGGCCCGGCGCGCGACGTCTCGTAGCGTGAAACCGTCCGGGCCGTCTTCCGCAATCGCGCGCAGCGTGGCCTCGATCAAGGCTGGGCGCAGGTTGCCATGGTGATAGGAGCGTCGAGTTGCGATGTTTACATTGTTCACTTTTTTGCTTGTGCGTCAAGTCACCGGATGGCATTAATGTATACGACGTTAACATTAGGAGCCCTGCCCATGACCGTAGCTGCCCCCCAACTCAGCCAGTTCGAACCGCGCAACACGGCCGCCGCATGCCCAGAAAGCGGCGGGGACAGCCTGCGGCAACGCCTCTGGACCGAAGATTTGCCGCGCCAGCACGGTTTCGAGCCACTCTCGATCGAAGGCCGGTTGCCGCCCGAGCTGAACGGTACCCTCTTCCGCAACGGCCCCGGGCAGTTCGGGCAATTCGGGCGCCGCTACAGCCACCCCTTCGAAGGGGACGGCGCTGTCAGCGCGGTGCGCCTGGGCGGCGGTCGCGCCGAGGGCGCCGCGAAGATCACGGAAAGCGCCGGGCTTCGCGAGGAGCGGGCAGCAGGCAAGCTGCTCTATGGCCTGAGCGCGGGCTGGCCGCGCCGATTTGCCAATGGTCTGCGAGGAAGGCAGAAGAACACGGCCAACACCAGCGTCGTGGCCTGGCAAGGCCGGCTGTTTGCGTTGATGGAGGCGGGTCGCCCCACCGAGATCGATCCAACAGATCTGAGCACGATCGGCGAAACGGATCTCGACGGCGTGATCGTGAGCGCCTTCTCCGCACATCCGCACCGCGTCGCGGCCCGTCAGGCCAGCTATAATTTCGGCCTGGAATATGGCCGCGTCACGCGCTTGCATCTGTACGAGCTCCCCGATTGTGGCGCCGTGCGGCACCTTGGCGCGATCGAGCTCGACGGCCCTCCAATGCTCCACGACTTCATCGCCACCGAGACGCACCTGATCTTTTTCGTATCGCCGGTGCGAGTCGACGTGCCGCGCATGTTGCTGCAGCTCGGCGGCTTCCAGGATCTCTTCCGCTGGCGCCCGGAGATCGGCACGGAGATCCTCTGCGTGCCGATCGAGCGGCCTCGGGAGGTGGTCCGTTTCTCGACCGAAGCGTTCTATCAGTGGCACTTCGCCAACGCCTACGCGAGCGGCAACGAGCTCGTGGTCGACTACGTGCGTTATCCGAACTTCGATTCATTTTACGACATCGGTCAGGCTGGCAGCGCTCACGCCCTGGCTCCGCTCGAGGCGGGGCGCGCGCATCGGGCTCGCATCGACCTCAGCCGGCGCAGCCTGAAATCGGAGCCCTCGAGCGATCGGGCCTGCGAGTTCCCCACCGTTGCGCCGAGCTCAGCGGGGCGGCGCCAGCGTGTGACATACCTCGCCCTCGACGACCTGGGCGCTATCGGCAAGCTCGACGTCGAGACCGGAGAGCTCACGGCCCATGCGCTCCCGCCCTGGCAGCGCGCTACCGAACCATTGTTCGTCGCGCGTCCCGGTGCTCACGACGAAGCGGATGGCTGGCTGCTCAGCCTGTGCCACGACGGGCGAGCGGAGCGGGCGTTCTTGGCCGTCTACGACGCAGGCGGGCTCGCGGCAGGCCCGGTTGCGCGAGCCTGGTTCGATCACTCGATTCCGATCACCTTCCACGGCGCGTTCATGCCGGCTTGAACACGACGTTGGGTTGCGGCACGGCCTTGGTGTCCAGCCGCTTCGCGCGGCTCCGCGAGCGCAGAGCGGGCTCGACGCCAGCCGCGAGCTCAGTCAGGCTCGCGTGGTGGCGGTGTGGCTCGCGGAAGCACAAAAGGAGCTCGCTCGGAGCGAGCCAGGCGAAAGCGGGCAGTGGAGCGAAGTCGTCGAACTCTCCGGTCTGCCTCACGCCGATCGGGACGCGTTGCCGCAACTCGCTGACGCGCACGATCAGGCTCTGGCCGAGGATGGCGACGTCGATCGACGGGGCCTGATTTTCGAGCAATAGCGTGTGTGTGCGCGAGCCGATCTTCAGGCCAATCTGCCGGCGGCTGTCCAGAATTTGACGTAACCTCGCGATCGAGCAACGCTGCCTTAGCGCGTCGACCCAGGCCCTCGGCGCGTCGCTCCACAGCGCGAAGGATCCGGCCTTTTCAAGCGCTGCGCGCTCGCTGTCGTCTTCCAGCAGAGTGGTGAACAGGCTGCCATCGATGTGGCTTCGGAGTTGCCATTCGTTGCCCTGACTGTCGGCGAACACGAGCCGCACGCGCACGCGATCTTCGTCGCCAAGGCGGCGCTGCGCGAAGCGCACTCTGGCCTCGAGCTTTCCGGGGGCTATCTGGAGCTCGCCGCCACCCCGGCACGGGATCGTCGCGTGGCTCACCTCGAAGCTGAGCTCGCTGAAGCCGCGGTTGGGCAACGCGGGGTCGTCCAGCTCCGCGCAGACCTCTGCGAAGCGGGGCTCGCGCAGGGTCCGAAGAGCGGCTCGCACCACGTTTGCGTCGCCGTCGCGGAGCGCCGTTCGGAAGAATTGAATGAGCTCCGCTCGGCTCGGCCCGGGCGCTGTTTTCGATTCCGTTCTCGGGAAAGCGCTCGCGATCGCACGGCGATTGGCGACAGGCAGCCGGGCCCAATTGTGAGTGAGCAGGTCCAGGCGCTGGCGCTCCACCAGCCTCGCGACCAGATCGAGCAACAGCGGTCCGTCCTTTTCCGCGGCCAGCGCTCGGCCAAGGCGTTCGGCCTCGGGCTGCCCCCTCGCGAATGGGCCTGGCTGGCCAGCTCCGACCGCCTCGACCAGCGACATCAGAGCTTGCCGGCGCAATTTCGGCTCGGCATGCGTGAAGTAGTGCTCGAGCGTCCCGGTCGGATCGGCAGTTCGATCGGCGGACTCGCGCTCGAGGAGCGACGATTCGTCGCTCGAGCGCGCCAGCGTGAGCCGGCTACCCACCCCCGTGGCGATCCGCGCGTCTCGGCGGCGCTCGATCGCGATCAAGAACCAGCGCAAGGCGAGCAGGGCAACGGCCGCCACGTAGAAAACGGGATGCCGGAGGAGCAGCGCGAGCAGCAGACTCCCGCCGATCGCCCCCAGAGCGAAATCGCTGCGGCGTTTCTGCCTCAGCCCTTGAAGGAGGCCCCACACGAGCACCCCGACCAGCAATACAGCGAAAATTGGAGTTAACACATGGGCCCCGGCGGTTCGGCGGGTCGCAGCCTACTACCCAACGCACCGGGCCTCTCGCGCATTATTTCGCAGGGCGGGGGCGAGGACCGCAGGGGTGGCAATTCGCGCGACGTGGCACTTCGTCGCGCCAGGGGCGGAGCCAAAAGGACGATTCCTCAATTGTCTCGCCAGCAGCGGGCACGGGTCGTGAAGGGATTCCACTTACAAACCACGCGAGCCGAACCCCGCATCTCGGCGGCTCGCCAGGTGCGCCGCGACGGCCCCGAAGCGCTCCGTCCAGACTTCATTGCGGCGCAGCGCCAGGTACTCGACCAATCGCTGATGTGCTTCGAGCTCCACCGCCAGGTGGTCGCCGCCCACGCCGTGGAACAAGAGCACGAGCCAGCCGCGTTGCTGCACGGCTTGATCAACCAGCGCTAATAGCTCCTCGCTGCTACGCGCGCCATCGTAGGCAGGGATCAGATCGAACGGCTCGAGCTCGGGGTTGGCGATCTTGGGTTCCACACCGCGGGCCGCCAGGAACATTTGCCGCACCAGCGGGCGGTAACTCTCACCGGTCGGTCCTAGCTGCGTTTCGCCGCAGGGGTACGCAAACGTGTAGGGGCGGGTCGCGCCGAGCGCGGCCAAGAGCTCGAGCGTTTGTTCGAGCTCGGCCTGCATGCGGGGCAAGTCGTAATCTTGTGACGTGTAGCCGCGCGGCACCCAGTCGTGGCGGCAGTCACACGGGTGGTGCAAGGTGTGAGAAGCGAGCTCATGTCCCGCGGACGCGATGGAACGCCATTCGTCCCCGTGAGCGGCCAGATCGGTCGAGGTGCCGGTGACGAAGAACGTCCCACGCAAACCCGCCTTCTCGAGCGCGGGGGCAGCGTATTTTCGCTGGGTTGGCACGGCGTCGTCGTAGGTGAGCGAAACGGCGGCGCGAGCCTGTGCAGGCCAGATCGCGGCTGAAGGTGGTGCGGGAGCCGGCTGTGAGGCGGTGTAGATCGTCATGAGCCCGCCCATCATCGCGGACAATCGCAGCCCGGTCGACAATTACGCCCATCGTCGAAAACCCCGCGCAAAATTGGTGTGACCACCTCCGGGGTGCATTGTCACAGCTTGTTCGGTGCCAACAAACCTGCCACACCTTCCAGTGATGGGTACTTCCGCGGCAGCCCGCCATTTTGGGTTCCTGACTGCAACTTTTGCCGTGGGAGTCCTGGTTGGCCGTGGCACTCCGTGGGCGCCCAGCGCTGTAGAGCGCGTGCCAGTCGCAGGGTCCGAGCGCAGCGGAGACGTCGGCAGCGATACCGAAGCAGAGGTGCTCTCCGCGAACGTGGACGTTGCGCGGAGCGCCGCTCCGGCAGCGGCGGAAGGCGTCGCCGGGCGACGCGCGAAGGATCGCGGGGTGCAGGGGCGAGCACCGGCGCCGGCACCCGTGCAGTTATCCTGGGGCGACGTCGCATCGCGCGCTCAGCTCCGCACTGCCGCCATTCGTGCGGACCAGAACTACGGCTCCGGGATCTTTGTCTCCCAGAGCGGTCTCGTCATCACCAACTTGCACGTGATCGAAGGCGCAAAAGGCATCACGGTCGCGCGCCTCGGTGCAGACAGCGTCCCAGCCGAGCTCGTCGATAGCGACGCAACGCTCGATCTGGCGCTATTGCGTCCGCTCTATGCGGCCCCGTTACCCGTCCCCAGCGCTTCGAATGGCAGCGACGCTTCTGCCGGCTCTGGCACTCCGAGCCCCGGCGCCAAGAGCAGCGCTGCAGCGGGCACTCCGGCGGCAACCGCGCCTATCGGGTCCGCTGTGATTGCTCCCTTGGGGAGGCCAGACCGGGCGCTGCAGGTGGGGGATGAAGTGCTCGCCGTCGGCTCGCCCCGCAAGATGCACTTCTCCGTGAGTCGCGGAATGATCTCCTTCGCGAACCGCCTGTTGGACGGTGTCGAGTACATTCAGACGGATTTACCCATCAACGTCGGCAACTCTGGTGGTCCGCTCGTGGATCGGGACGGCCACGTCGTGGGCGTCATCTCCTTCATCTTGCGAGACAGCCAGGGTATTTCATTCGCGCTGCCGATCGAGCGAGCGCTCGATCGGTTTGCTAGCCACCTGGCAACGCCCGCGCCGGCGAGTGTCTCTACACCCGTTACTGTCTCTACACCCGTTACGGCGAACTCCGTTCCTGCGCGTCAGTAGACGCGCGTTCATTGGAACCGGCGTTACCGAGGAGCGCGCTCGATGTCCTCGGGTAAGCTCGGGTACAGCGGGCTCTTGGCGTTAGAGGACGGGGCGGGTGGCGTTGCGGGAGCCGGATCGGTCTCGCGCTGGGTCGGCGAGGTCGTGTCACCCGGTTGCTTGCGCATCATGTCGCCATTGCCGCGCACGTTCGAGTCCAGGCTCGGGTTGTCCACGCCCCTCACGTTGGAGAACTCTGAGTTCAGGCCCAGGCTGCTCGCCAGCTGACCGGTGATTTGGCCCTGGCCGATCAAGCGCTGCGTGAGCGCGTATTGCTCTGCCAGCGTCGCCATCAACCCCGCGCGCGTCTGCGGCCCCACGATGCCGTCAATCTTGCCATGGTAACGCCCCTTCTCTTGCAGTGATTGCTGCAGCGAGCGGATCTGATCCGGGGTCATCGCACCTAGCTCGAGCAACTGGGCATCCATACCGAAGACCTTCTGAATTTGGCCGCTATCAATGGGCTGTTGGGTGACGGCGGCCATGCTCGGGGCGCTCGTGTCGGGCGTCGAAGGACTTCCATCCGTGCTTGCCGAAGGGGTTCCATTTGGTACTGGCTCGCCAGCGAAGGCCAGCGCCGGAAGCAGCACGAGGGCGGAGATACTCGATAGGATTTTGATTCGCTGATTCATGACAATCTTCCTTCTCCTGAGTGGGAAGTCGAGCCGGGCTTTGCGCCGGGCTCCTCGCACATCGTGGTGCAGGCGCTGTGCCACTCTGAGAAATAGCAGGCACTTTGAGGCAATAGCCCGTTGATGACGGCGGTCGGCTGCGGCGCGGTGGGTCCCCGACACGCGCAGGCCGCCCCGAATGAGGCGATCGTGTGCCTTCCGCTCCCGCAACAGCCGAACCGCGAGTTGCGCGACAACGCCTCTGTTTCGGAGTCGACGTTGTGACGGTCGCAAATCGTCACCGAGCGTGGGATCCGGACCCATTCCGCGAAACCTCGAGCCGGTCGATCCAGCCAGCCCAGAAAGCAACCAGAATGCGATTGACCGTTGACCCCTCGGTCCCCTTTGCCCGTATCCTTTCGATCTACGTGTCGCAATGGGCGGCTGGTCGGTCACCAGCGCACCCAATCGATGAGAGCGAAACCATGACGAGCCCCGAAGTCCCAGCCCAAGAGGAGTCCGACGCGGCCTCGTACCTCGAACGCGTCCGGACCGGCCTAGAGCGCGGCCGCACGCTGGCAGACAAGGTCTGGGAGCGCGGCTCTGGCCGTTGTCAGCGCCTCCTCGGCGCGGCCAGCGCGGCATTTCCGCGCAATCCATTTCTGGGCCTGTGCGGCATCGCCGACAGTGTGCCGCTGAGCCCCGAGCAAGCGATCTTGGGCTACAGCCAGGGCCTGTTCCCGATGGACGTGCAGGGCAGGATCAAGTGGAACTGCCCGAGCCCGCGTTTCGTCTTGTATCTGGACCAGCTGCGGCTCTCGCCGAACATGCGTCGCGACATTCGCAAGGCCGGCTTTACGTTCACATTCGACAAGGCGCCCGTGGAGGTGGTCGACGCGTGTGCGGCTCGCACCGAGACCTGGCTCAGCTCGCGTTTGCGCGCGCTCTATCTCGAGCTGTTTCAGCTCGGCGTCATGCACAGTGTCGAAGCCTGGCAAGATGGCGAGCTCGTAGGCGGCAATTTCGGTATGGCCATCGGCCGCATATTTACCGGTGAGACGATGTTTCATCGCAAGAAAGACGCGGGCAAGGCGGCGTTTGCGCATCTGGCGCAACACCTGATCGCTCGCGGCTTCGTGTGCGTGGACGGCCAGCACTACTCCGACCACTTTTCGCGGTTTGGCGCCACCGAGGTGCCGCTCGACCGTTATCGCAAGACTCTCGCGCTGGGTTTGATCCAACCGGCATCATTCCACGACAGGGCGAGCGAAACCGTGGCGTCTGTTCCCAAGTCGGACGATAGCGCGCCCCCGGCCAAGCCCAGCGGCAAGAGCAAGGGGCAGGGCAAAGGCAACGGCTCAGCCAAAGTCCCGAGTTGACGCGGTCGCCCCGAGGGGGGAGTCTGGGCGCGTGTGAAGTTCGAATTCTTGGTATCCGAAGAAGCGGCGGGCCTCAGGCTCGATCAGTGCCTGGCGCGCTCGGTTGAAACGCTCTCGCGATCCAGCGCCCGCCTGGCGCTGGAGCTGGGCGCGGTGTTCGTGGATCGTAAGCGTGTCAAGATCGCGAGCCGCAAGGTGTTCGCCGGCCAACACATCGCGGTGAACCTTGGCGGCGCCTTCGAGCGCGCTCAGAAGCAGCTCGGTGCCGCCGCACGCGCCGAAGACGAGGCAGCGCTGCCCGCGTACGGCATCCTGTTCGAGGACGAGCACATCGTGGTCGTGAACAAGCCGGCAGGGCTGCTCTCGGCGCCGACGCCGGAAGGGGATTTCGGCAATTTGCAGACCCTGCTCGCGCGCCGCTCTCGACCGGCCGCGAAGGTGTACGTCGTGCACCGCCTCGATCTGCAGACCAGCGGCGTGCTGGCATTTGCGAAATCGGAGCTGGCCAACGAGCGGCTGAGTGAACTGTTTCGCAGCCACGCTCTCGAGCGTCGCTACGACGTCCTGGCCGCAGCAGAGGACACGCCGGAGACCTTCTCCGTGTGCCAGAGCCTCGGCGGCAAGCCGGCGGTCACGCACTTTCGCCGCGTGCGGCAATACGCGCGCTCGTGCCATCTGGAAGCCACGCTGGAGACGGGTCGCACTCACCAGATTCGGCGCCACCTGACCAGTCGGGGTTTTCCAGTCCTCGCCGATCTGGAATATGGCGGGCGCGAACCCTGGCATCCACGCCGGCTCGCGCTGCACGCCAAACACCTGGGAATCGAGCACCCGGTGAGCCGCGAAGCGCTCAGCTTCGACGTGGAGCTAGCCGAAGACCTGCGCGACTGGCTCTCGGCGCTCGGGTGACCTGTACTATCGCGCGCCGGTGGAGAGGCCGGCGCGGTGGTCGAGCAATGCGCGCACCTTGGCGGCCAGCTCGCGCGGGCGATACGGCTTGGCGATGAAGTGCACGCCGGGGTCGATGACGCCTTGCTTGGCGATGATGGATTCGCCGTAGCCCGAGCTGAACAGCACTGGAATGCCCGGACTGAGCGCCACGATGCGTGCGGCGAGCTCCTTGCCGCTCATCCGCGGCATCACCACATCCGTGACCAAGAGGTCGATACGCTGTTGGTAGACGCTGAAGGTGCGGAGCGCTTCATCCGGACTCGCGCAGGGCAACACGTTGTAACCAAGCTGCTGCAACGTGCAGTGCCCGAGCTCGAGCACGGAAGGTTCATCCTCCACGAGCAATATCGTTTCGGTGCCCCCGCTGACGCGCAAGGATGAAGTGCTCGGGCGCAGCACGGGCGCCGAGTCCTGGTTCATCGGGGCGTCCACTCGGGGCAGATAGATGTGAAACTTCGAGCCGCTCCCGAGTTCCGAATCCACGCTGATGGCCCCGCCGTTCTGCTGCACGGCCCCATACACCGTCGCCAGCCCGAGGCCCGTGCCGGCGCCGGCCTCTTTTGTCGTGAAGAACGGCTCGAAGAGCTTGGCGCGCACGACGTCGGACATGCCGCGGCCCGAGTCCTCGACGGACAGCACCACATAGGAGCCCCGAGCGAGCGCCTCAAATGGCTGCAGGGCAGCCGTGAGGTCCATGTTGCGCGTGCAGATCGCGATTTCCCCTTCGTCGGTGATCGCGTCACGCGCGTTAACCACCAGGTTCACCAGGATCTGCTCGATCTGCCCGGGGTCGGCGTTGACGCTCCACAGATCGGGCGCGCAGCGCGTCGACAGCGTGATGCGATCGCCGACCAGGCGCTCCAAGATGCCCGTGATGCGCTCGATCAGCGCGCTCAGGCTGATGGGGCGCGGACTGATCACCTGTTTGCGGCTGAACGTGAGCAGCTGCCGCGTCAACGCGGCAGCGCTGTCGACCGCGGCGTTGGCTTCGGCCAGATACGCTCTCGGGGCGGGCTCTTTGACGACCTTGTCCTCGAGCAGCGACAGGTTACCCATGATGCAGGTCAAGAAGTTGTTGAAGTCGTGCGCGACTCCACCAGCGAGCCGCCCGATGGCTTCCATCTTTTGCGCCTGCCGCAGCTGAGCCGTCAGGCGCGCTTGCTGTTCGCGGGCGCGCTCGCGCTCCGTGACGTCAAACCCGACGCCGATCACGCCCACGATGTTGGCGGATGCGTCGAGGAGTGGTCGCAAGTGATACTCGAGCGAACGCTCCAGGCACACGTCTTGATAGGTGGTCGAGACCCCCGCCAGAGCCTTGAGATGACAGAGGAACGGCTCGTAGCTCGGCTCCCGTGTCCGCCACATGTCCAATAGGTTGGTGCCCACCAACTGCCCGGGCATGAGATTGAGGCAGCGCAACCCGCCCCCTCGCGAGGACGTGAAGACCAGATCCGCGTTTACGGTGTAGCAAAAGCCAGGCAGGTGCTCGAGCAAGGCCTCGAGCTGTTGTACATCGGCGCGAGCGGGTCCATCCAGAGCGGCATATCCGCCCAGCGCGGGTCGCACGCAGCGAAGCTCGAGCGTCTCGGTGTCTGCGGAGGTGGCGAGCTCCGCGCGACAGGGGCGCGCTATCCGTCCATCGGTGGGGATCCAGGCGATGCTGCCGCTCCAGGGCTGGCCGGGTGAGAGCTGCGAAAGATTGGGGAGCTCGGAGGGGTCCAACGTGACGATCAGCTCACGCAGCGGCCGGCCCACGGCCTGGTCCGATGGACGCCCTGACAGGCGTTCGAGCTCGCTGCTCCACCCCAAGATGTCGCCCCCACGGCGCAAGAGCGCTACCGGCGCGGTAATCGAGCTCTGATTAGAGGTTGGTAACATGGCGCGGGAGGCGAGCGTACGGACGGGTTTCAAACCTTAGGCCAAGACGAGCGCCCGCGGGTGCCCGAAACGGCGAAAAAATGCTAGTGCACCACTCTGTACGCCCGCTCGAGGGCTGGCGTGCAAAGCTCGAGAAATGACCGTCGTCGTGCTGTATTTCGCCGCCTTGCGCGAGCTCTGCGGTAGGGCGGAAGAGCGATTCGACATGCCAGAGCAGGGGTCAACGGTTGCCCTGCTCAGAGGTCTCTTGCTCGAGCGCCACCCCGCGCTCGGTCCGCACCTCGGCAGCGTGCGCTTCGCGGTGAATGAATCCTTTGTCGACGTCGCAGCCAGGCTCGCGCCGGGGGACACGGTCGCGCTAATCCCTCCCGTATCGGGCGGGTGACTCGCCTGCGACTCCAAAAAAGAGCGCTCTCGGACAGTTATAGCCCCTCCGGGGGAGTGGCGGTCAGGCGCGCTGGCACTAGGCTGCCGAGCGATGAGCGCAAAACGAGTGTCCCATTTGTCCAGTTCAGCGTTCCAGGTCGGTGCGGGAGTGAAATGTCTCGTGCGAGCCGTACCGCTCTTGGCCAGCCTCGGCGTGCCGTCGCTCGCTGCGGCCCAGCCCGCTGATGCGTCCAGCGCTGCGGAAACGCCCGGAGCTGGTGCGGCGCGAGAGGCCCAAGAAGCTGCGCCTGCGCCCCCCGTGGCCGCGCAACCGACGTCCGAAGTGATGGCCGTGAGCGGCGGTTTGCTAGCCGTCGATGCCGCGCGCCGCGCGGCGTCGACCAGCGTCCAGGCGGCGATCGA
>JAYWEH010000609.1:0-18114 GCA_043780025.1 Deltaproteobacteria bacterium | reverse complement strand
TCGAGCAACGCGCGGCCTTCATGTTGTGTGAGCTCGAGGAGTTGACGGCGCCTGCCGCCGCCGAGCTCCTCGCAGTGCCGGTGGGCACCGTCAACTCGCGGCTGCGTGCTGCGCGCGAAGTATTTCACGCTGCGCTACGGCGGCTCGATGGCGCTCGCGGCGTGCTGAGGAGCAAGGCATGACCGATTGGGACATTCGCGATACGCCGGTCGAGAGCGGGTTCGCCAAGACCGATCGGGAGCAGATGTTATTGCGTTCGGCGCGGCTAGATGTGCCCTCCGCGGCTGGGCAGCAGCACGCCATCGACGTCGTCCTGG
This sequence comes from Deltaproteobacteria bacterium, assembly GCA_043780025.1. Lineage (GTDB taxonomy): Bacteria > Myxococcota_A > Polyangia > Polyangiales > Polyangiaceae > SZUA-265. The sequence goes on along the minus strand of JAYWEH010000609.1, from coordinate 17,797 downwards.
CCGAGCATCGTCGTTCGCGTGCCGCTCGTTCGAGGCGCTTTGGGTTCGCGCTGGCCGCCGTGCTGGTGTTCGCCGTGGGCGGCGCCTCCTTGCTCCGGCGCGAGGCCCACGCCCCATTTGCGGCCGAGCCGGCGGCCACGACGGTGGTGCCGCGCCCTGCGCGGCCGGTGCCGCCTCGAGTGCTGCCGCCCTGCCCCAAGGTGGTGATCGCAACGGGGTGGCCGCTGCTGATTGACGACATGGAAGATCAGAACGCTCGCGTGCTGCTCGAGGATGGACGCTCGGGCAACTGGAGCCTGTTCAGTGATGGCACCGGCGAGGTGAAGCCGAAGCCCGGCGGTGTCCTTCATCCGACCCGAATTCCCGGTGGCCGAGGGGAAAGCCAGTTCGGGCTGCATTTCGCGGGCGGGCGGTTTTCGGGCTGGGGGCTGACCGTCAACACCGGGTTGATGTACGGGCATTGTTATGATGCGTCCATCCATGCGGGCGTGCAGTTTTGGGCTCGTGGCAGGAGCCGCATTCGGGTCGGCGTACGCATGATCGATGTGGTCGAGCCCCAGTTTGGCGGGCTGTGCGAGCGGGATTGCTACAACGCACACACCCATGCGATCGATCTTCAGCCGGGTTGGACTCACCACAGCGTGCGCTGGGACGAGCTTCAACAAGCGGCTTCTTCTGGTCGGATGGATCTCGATACGCGTCGCCTGGTCTCGATCGATTTCGGCGTATACACGGCCGACACACCGTTCGACGTGTGGGTGGACGACGTGGAGTTCCTACCGCGCTGAGGTTGCGGCAACCCGAAGGCTAAAAGCGCGCTCCCAGCCAATCGCGGATGGCCCAGACCTCTTCGAGGCAGAGCGAGTGCTCCATATCGTATTCTTGCCACTCGGCGGGGCAGCCGGCGGCGAGCACACGCTCGTAGCTCTTCTTGCCGCCGGTGAGGGGCACCATTGGATCGTAGCGGCCGTGGCAGAACAGGAAGGGGGTCTCCGCGCTCTCCACGTGCCGCTCCGCCTCCAGACGATCTGGCAGCACGAGATAGCCGCTCAAGCACAACACCCCGGCGAGCCGCGGCGAGCGCAGGCCGACGTGCAGAGCCATGGCGCCGCCCTGGCTGAAGCCGGCGAGCACGATGTTCTCACGCCGCACGCCGCGGGCCTGTTCCTTCTCGATCAGCTCCGTGATCGCCAGCGTCGATTCACGAACGTCCTCGGCTTTTTCACGGAGTGGCGGGTCACTCAGCGACAAGATGTCGTACCAGGCCGGCATGCGGTGACCCTGGTTGATGGTCACGGGGCGCAATGGCGCCGCCGGAAAGACGAAGCGCAAGAATGCCGCGTTCAGCTCAGGGACGATCGGGTCGAAGTCGTGATTGCTCGCTCCGAGGCCGTGCATCCAAATCACGGTGCCTCGCTGGGTCTCCTGCGCGTCGATCTCGAAACAGGGCAAAGCCATGGCGAGAGCCTATCTCACAATCGCCGGCGCCCGAAAATGTGCCTGCCTGCCGGAGCCAGGGCGGGAACGTCCCCCGGCCGGCACTCGCTGGTCAGCAGCAGCTTCGTGACGCACACCGGCAAGAGATTGTCCTAGCCCGTTGCGGTGTCACGCCCTGCAAGGCGGCGAGTCGGGCCAGCCCCGCCGTCAAGCCCGAGCGCGCAGCCGAGCGCTGCAACGCTGATCAAGCACCGGCGCCGGCCCCGCAGCTCGCTGCGGTCGCCGAATCGGCGATCCCGCCGTGGCGCGCGCCGGGCGACGCCACGGCAGATGATTGGCTGAAGCCCGCCCACGGTGCCCCGAGACGAACCGAGAACGTACCGGCAGCGCCGCCCCGAAAAGACCGTCCTCTACCGCGATATTCCTGCACTATGCCAGCGGCGAACGGGTCGATACGCTGCGCTCTCGCGTCAGGGCGAGGCGTACGAGGGATCCTTCGCGGCCACGCCCGCTGGCGTCCACCAGGTGCGCATCCTCGCGGAAGGAACGAGCCGTCGGGGGAGGCCCTTCACGCGCGAGACGACACGAACAGCGGCGGTATGGCAAGGTGGCGATCAACCGCCCAACGACCCGCGAGGTCCCCGAAACCGGGCCACCAATGGTGCGAAATCGTGAATTGTCTGCTTCGGCGAGGTCGATCATTGAGTTGTTGCGCCGATTTGGGATCGATCCAGCAGAGCTTGCGCGCTGCATTCTCAGTCATTGCAAGAAAGGCGACAGGCAGCAGATCGCCAGTGTCTTGAACGATGCAATCCCTGATCGGGCATCGGTCGAGGCTATGCTGAGCGTTCTCGATGACGTCGCCAAGCAACGTCAGAAGCCGCCCTCGGCGTGAGGTCTCGAATCGAGTCCTGACGGCGAGGTCGCTCTTTTTCCGCGACTGCCGCTGACGGCTGCTGTCTATCCGAGGGACCGCGGTGCCCCGGCACCGATGGGGTACCGTTTCATTGAACGACGTGGCTCGGCATCGCCGTAGCGCGTCCCGGGGCGGCCCTGGCCGCTCGGAGAGAGAGCAGCCATGCCCTGGGAAATCATAAACAACCAAATTCGAAGCGAATCGCCCGCCGTTTTCTGAACGGGCAATCCGGGGGGTTCAAACTCGGTCAGCACCTGCAACACAGCCGCCACGACCTCCGTCGGAATCACGTCGTCTGGCGCGAAGATGTCTAGGTAACTTCTGACCGGAATGCGCAGCTCGGCGCTGCCGAAGGGTGCTGGCGAGCACTTTGGCGCCTACACGCTCGTCGAGGAGGCGCTTGCCGTTCTTGCGATCGAGCCGTCAGGCGATGCGCCGAAGGGCAGAGGTGTCATTCGACGGAGCGCTCGGCGTCGGCGTGCCTGTTGCCAAGGTATGCTCGAGCAGGAGCAAGACCGCGAGCTGAGTCTGACGCCCGATCGGCTCGGCGCCGGTCTCCCAGCGAGAGACGGTGCCGACGCTCACGTCGAGAAGTTCGGCCAGAGCGGGCTGGAGTTGGTCCATCGCCTTGCGAGCAAACCGCAATTCGTCGCCGTTCACGAGGTCGGGTTGCGAAAAGACGGCGATCGCGGCCTGCACCTCGAGGCGCTCGAGCTCTTCGCTGCGCATGCCCAACGAGCCATCGTGGGCGATGGGAACGCCCTCGTACTGCCCTGTGACCTCAAAACGACCGATCTTGATCGTGTGTGTGAGTTTTTTCATCTGTGACTTTCCAATCCGGCATTGGGCTCCACCTAGAAGACCGTGATGACGACGATTCCATTTTCGAAGACGACCGCCAGGTCGAGCGCTTCGCCAGACCGGTCCGTTCCGCCAGTGATCTTCCAGCGGCCGTTGTCCGGTTGGAACGCGGCCAGGGAGGCGCTCGTGAGCGCGCTCCGGACGTCACCGCGAGAGGCATTGCGCTCTTTCATGCGGTCGAGAGCATGACTGCCGAAAATGAACCGCCCGCTTGTCCCGGCCGAGTGGCACTCGGCGAGGATGGTCTGGGCTGAGTGCATGGGAGCCACGCTCCCGATGCGATATCACGACTTGCGAAAACCGCAAGTGGGACATCCAGGTGCTCCTGTCGGAGCGAAACTTGGCCCTCCGCGAAAAACCGAGTTCGTATGGACACTTGAGCTTTAGTATCGCGTCCTATGCGCAGGGCCGCGATGAAACGGGCGAGAACGCCGTGCGGCCGTGCGGCCCGTGTCGCGTCTTTGCAAAGGCGCATGTTAGGTTGCTCGCGTGTCGGAGCCTGTAAAACCCGATTCGGAAACCCTCGACGTGGAGTCCGATGAATCGGCCGTGCCCCGCTTGAGGCGTCGAGCCACCGCGGGCGTGAAGGACAAGCCGACGATTCGCGTGGTCGCGGAGCGCGCTCAGGTCGCCGTGAGCACCGTCTCGCGGGTGCTGAACGGCGGGTACGCGAGTGCGGCGGCCAAGGGTCGCGTGCAGCTGGCCATCCAGGAGCTCGGCTACGCCCCGTCGATCACCGCGCAGAGCCTGGTGACGGGCCGCGCGGGCTGCATCGGTGTCGTCTCCTACACCACGCAGACCACGTTCTTCTCCCAGATCCTGGCCGGCATCGAAGAGCAGCTCGCCGACAGCCGTCAGAGCGTGCTCCTCGCTAGCTTGATGCTCAACGGGCGCTACGAATCCGGCACGGTGGCAGCCTGGATTTCGGAGCGGCGCGTGGATGGCTTGATCTTCATCCGGTACACGCGCCGTGAACATGTGCTGTTCACCGCGGCCAGCGCCGGCGGGCTGCCCGTGGTCTTGATCGGCCCGGACATCAAGGCGCCCGCCGCGTCGATCGTGCGCTGCAACAACCTCGACGCCGGGCGCATCGTGGGAGAACATCTGCTGGCGCTCGGTCACAGGAAGATCGCGTTTGCCGGCGGCCCTCGCGAATCCATCGACACGCGCGACCGTCACCGTGGTCTGAGCCAATCGCTGACCGATCAGCGCGTCGAGCTGCCGGAGAAGCGCGTCTGGTTTGGGCCCAACTACGGGTCCGAGTCCGGTGTGGAATACGGTCACTCGTTTCTCGCCCTGCCGCCTCGTGCGCGTCCTAGCGCCGTCGTACTGGGGAATGACGCGATGGCGCTCGGGTTCATGCGCACCGTGCTGCAGCGCGGCATCAAGATCCCGGATGAAGTCTCCGTCGCCGCCTTTGACGGCATACCCGAGGGCGGCCTGTATTGGCCTGGATTGACCACGGTGGTCCAACCCGCGCACCGCATGGGCGCGAGCGGTTGCCGTGCCCTGCTCGAATGCATGCAGAATCCCGAGCTGGAGCGCACAGCCGACGTCCAGTATGGAGTAGAGCTTTTGGTGCGTGAGAGCACGGCGCCCCCTGGAACTGCCAAATGAAGTCGCGAAAAGTACCGACCCAGCTCCGGGTGTTGCACGTTGGCGTGGGCAACCGCGGCGTGTGGCCTCTGGAGAAGTGCACTCCCGCAACGGGCTTTGTGCCCGCCGCGCTGTGTGACGTGCGCGAATCCGCGCTGCGCGAGGCGCGTGAACGCACCGGTTTGCCGGCGTCCGTGTGTTTCGAGAACTACACAGAAGCGCTCGCGCACACCGGGCCTAACATCGATTGCATCATCATCTGCGCGCCCACGATTTTTCACGTCCCGTATGCGAGCCAGGCGGTCGAAGCCGGGCTGCCCGTGTTGGTGGAGAAGGGCATGGGCCCGGACTGGGACAGCGCGCGCGCCCTGGTGCAGATCACGGCGGATCGCGGCGGGCGCGTCTGCGTCGCGCAGAACTACCGTTACAACCGGGTGGAGCGGACGATTCATCGCGCGCTCACGGACCCTAGCCACCCGGCGCACGTCGGCGCCGTGCATCAGGTCAGCTACTCGCAGCAGCGCGTGCGCCCCTTACCCCGCACGCTGACGTACCCATTCGCCTGCGTCTGGGACATGTCCTGCCACCACTTCGACAACCTGGGCTTCTGGTTCGGCCCGATCGCTTCGATGACCGCGGCGAGCTGGGCGGCGCCGTGGTCCGCGTACGAGCACCACAACAACACGAGCGCGCACATCGTGTTCGAGAACGGCGTGCGCGCGCACTACATTCATACGCACGACGCGGCCCGCGCCAGCTTGCAGATCGAGATTCATGGCGAGCGCGGCGCGCTCAGCTTTTCGGATGACGTCGGGTTGACCTTCAATCAGCGGCCGCTCGAGCAGTTCGGCGTTCGCCCGGTCGAACGCGTCTCGCTCGATGAAGCCCACGGCGAAGCCGATGTGCTCCGTGACTTCTATGCCTACGTGCAACAAGGTACCGAGCCGGGGATCAGCGTCCGGCACAACCTCGAGACAATGGCGGCTTGCGAGATGATGGTGCGAGCCATCACGGAACGGCGCGAATGCTTCCGCAAGGAGCTGGATTCCTGAAGCGCCCGCCGCGCCACCCCTGGCTCCTCGCCTTGTTCGTGGGGCTGCCCCTGGCCAGTATCGCGCTCGGCCTTTCGTTGATCGCCTTCGGCGCCCTGATGCGGCCCGATCTAGGGCAGCGCCCTCCGCCGCGCCTGGCCGCCGAGATCGCAGCAGCCGAGCAGGCTCGCCGGGTCACGTTTGATCCCAATTCGCCTTCGCTGCCGCGCATCGAACGCCCCGTCGACAGGAGCCTCGGTGCGGCGGCGCCCTGGTGGCCCAAGGGCGAGTCCCCCATCGTCGCCGGGCTCGTGCGCGAGGGGAAGCTCCCTCCCGTCGCCGAGCGCGTGGGCCCTGTGCCGCTGGTGCTCGACGGCGGCACCATTGGCAAGTATGGCGGCACGTTTCTGCGCGCGGCCACCGCGCCGTGGGACGTGTTCATGGTCGAGTTTCGCTTCGGCTACCCGAGCCTGTTCCGCTGGTCTCCGCTCGGCTATCCGATCGTCCCGCACCTCGCGCTCAGCGTTGACAGCGCGCCGGACCAGCGTGAATTCATCGTGCACCTGCGCCCCGGTGTGCGCTGGTCCGACGGGCACCCCTTTGGCGCCGACGACGTGCTGTTCTGGTGGCAATACGAAGACACGAACAAGACCATCGGCGACGGTGTTCCGGTGTCGTGGCTCATCTCCGGCACCGGCCAGACGCGCATCGAGAAGGTCGACGACCTGACGGTGCGCTTCAGCTTCGACGAGCCGTTCGGCAACTTTCTCGAGGTGTTGGCGGCCAACAGCTTCGTGATGGCGCGTTTCCCCAAACACTACCTGGAGCGCTATCACCCGGAGACGGCAGACCCCGCCTTCCTGGCGCGCGAGATGAAGGCGTTTGGCTTGTCGAGCCACCTGTCGATGTGGCAGCGCGTGCAACGGTACGACAATTCCGAATGCCCGCGGCTGTGGCCCTGGGTGCCGCGCGCCTACAGCGACAACGCGCCGTACGTCTTCGATCGCAATCCGTACTATTTCGCCGTCGATCCCGAGGGCAATCAGCTGCCGTACATGGATCGGGTGCAGTTCGACGTGAAGACGGCGCAGATGTTGCCGCTCACGTTCGCCAATGGTGAAGTCACCATGCAGGGCCGGCACGTCAGCTACGAGAACTACACGGAGCTGATGAGCCGGCGAGACGAGGCCAATTTCGACCTGCTGCACTGGTACTCGGCCTCTCGCTCGAGCTGGGTCATCATGCCCAACTTGAATCGCCTGGTGGATCGGGCGAGGCCCGAGACCGCGGCGAAGGCGGGGCTCTTGTCCGACAAGCGCTTCCGGCAAGCCATGTCACTCGCCATCGACCGCTCGGCGATCATCAAGGCTCGCTACAACGACCAAGTGCGCGCGTCGCAGGTCGAGCCGGGGCCGGAGTCCGCGTACCACAGCTCCAAGCTCGCCAACGCCTTCATCGAACACGACCCGGGCCGGGCCAACGCACTGCTCGACGAACTCGGGCTCACGGGCAGAGACGTCGACGGGCTGCGCACCCTCGAGGACGGCAAGGCGCTCACGTTCTACCTGACTTTTTCGTCCTTCCCCGGGCTCGGGCCGGCGGAGTTCGTGGTGGACGACTGGAGGCAAGTGGGGCTGCGCGTGATCGCGCGCGAGCAATCTCGCACGTTGTTTCAGCAGAAGCGCGAGTCGTCGGACTTCGATCTGGTGATCTGGGTCTCCGAGAGCGACTACTTCCCTCTGCTCGAGCCGCGTTCGTTTGCGCCGCCGGACATCGAGGCGCTCTACGCCACCGGCTGGGGCCGCTGGTTCTTGCGGGGCGGCTACTACGGCTCCGAGTCGAGCCGGGCGGTGCTGAACGCCATCGCGCCACCTCCGGGCCACCCGATCAACGCCTCCTACAAGGCTCTGGTCGAAGCGCGCCAGAAGCCCACGCTGGAGGAACGCGTCGCGCGCTTCAGCGAGGCCCTCGACATCGCTGCCGAAAACATCTGGACCATCAATATCTCCGAGGCCACGCCGTTCCTGGTCGTCGCTAATCGAGACGTACGCAACATACCGCGCAACGCCATCTATAGCGGCGTGACGAGAACTCCCGCGAACGCGGGCCTCGAGACATACTATTTCGAGCACCCCTCCCACGCGGCGGACGGCGCTGCCCGTGCCGCGCTCGAAGCCATCACGCCGATGACACGGCCGGGCGCCGCCGATGCGCCAGCAGCATCAGGTCAGAGTGCCACGGCCGCGAGCGGGAAGGGCATGGGCCGCCTGATCCGCTGGATGCTGTTCGGGATCGTCGCGCTATTTCTCCTGCTCAGCTCGATCCGCCATCCTTTCGTGGCGCGGCGACTGTTCATCCTGGTGCCCACGTTGCTCGTGATCTCCGTCGTCGTCTTCGCGGTGATCGAGCTGCCGCCGGGCGACTATTTGAGCTCGCGCGTGCTGGTGTTGTCGACCACCGGCGACACCAATGCCCTGCAGCAGCTGGAAGAGCTGAAGCAGACCTTTCATTTCGACGACCCCATCTGGAAACGCTACCTGCGCTGGATGGGTGTGTTCTGGTTTCGCAGCTTCGATAGCGAGGACCTGGGCTTATTACAGGGCTTCATGGGTCGCTCCATGGAGACGTTGCGCCCCGTCAACGACCTCGTCGGGGATCGCATTTTGCTCACGGTCGCGATTTCGCTCGCGACCATCCTGTTTACCTGGGCGGTGGCCATTCCGATCGGCGTCTACTCTGCGGTCAGGCGCTACTCGTTTCTCGACCACTTGTTTACGTTCGTGGGCTTCCTGGGCATGAGCGTGCCGCCATTTCTCTTGGCCCTGGTACTGATGGTGTTGTCCGGTATCACTGGCCTATTTTCTCCCGAATTCGTCGCGGATCCGAGCTGGAGCTGGCCCAAGTTCAAGGACCTGCTCGCGCACGTCTGGGTGCCGGTGGTGGTGATGGGCCTGTCCGGCACTGCCAGCCTGGCCCGGGTGATGCGTGCGAACCTGCTCGACGAGCTCAGCAAACCCTACGTGACCAGCGCACGCGCTCGCGGCATGCGGCCGCTCCGGCTCTTGTTCAAGTACCCCGTGCGCGTCGCGCTCAACCCCTTCGTTTCGGGAATTGGCCACCTGTTTCCGCAGCTCGTATCCGGTGGCGCCATCGTCGGCATCGTGCTCAGCCTGCCGCTGATCGGCCCACTGCAGATCGAAGCCCTGTTTGGTGAGGACACCTATCTCGCGGGTTCGATGTTGATGGTGCTGAGCCTTTTGTCGGTGTTTGGCACGTTGGTGGCCGACTTGCTGCTCGTCTGGCTGGACCCCCGGATCCGCTTCGAGAAAGGCTCGAGCTGACATGGTGAGCGACGTTCGCGGTGTGGATTCGGCTTTGCCCGAAAGAGTGCGCGCGGAGTTGCCGCGCGGCTCGCTCTCGCAGTGGCAGCTCATCAGCCTGCGTTTCGCCCGCCACCGCGTGGCCGTGGCCTCGCTGTTCATGCTGATGGCGCTATACTGCGTGGCCCTGTTCGCCGAATTTGTGGCGCCGTACGGTCCCTACGAACGGCACCTCGACTATCCCTACGCGCCGCCCCAGGCGCTGCACTTCGATTTTCAGCGCGGCTTGCACACCTACGCGCTCGAGCCTCACGTCGATCCGGTCACGTTCCGAAAACACTACGTCGAATTGCCGAACGAGCCGGTGGCGTTGCGGCTGCTGCGCCGCGGAGCGCCGTACCGGTTGTGGGGTCTGATCCCGCTGGAGCGCCGGCTCCTGGCCGTCGAAGGTGCGGGTCAGCCCGAAGCCGCCGTGGCCAAGGGCGGCATCGCGCCGACCTTTTTCCTCCTGGGCGCGGACCGCTATGGGCGGGACGTGTTCAGCCGCATCGTGTACGGCGCGCGCGTCTCGCTCTCGGTGGGCATGATCGGGCTCTTGTTCACGTTCGTGCTCGGTGTCGGCATCGGCGGAATCAGCGGTTACGCCGGTGGCCGCACCGACAACTTCATTCAGCGCGGTATCGAGGTCGTGCAGGCGTTCCCGCAGCTGCCACTCTGGATTGCCCTCACCGCGTTCTTGCCGGGGGACTGGTCCGCGCTCAGCGTATACTTCAGCATTACGCTCCTACTCAGCTTGCTCAACTGGACGGGGCTCGCGCGCGTGGTCCGCGGCAAGATCCTGACCCTGCGTGAGGAGGAATACGCCGTGGCGGCTCGGCTCATGGGGGCGGGCCATACGCGCATTCTGTTCCGGCATTTGCTGCCCGGCTTCACCAGCCACATCATCGTGGCGCTTACGCTCAGCGTGCCAGGGTTGATTCTGGGGGAGACGGCGCTCAGCTTTCTGGGCCTGGGCCTGCGCCCTCCGATCGTCAGCTGGGGCGTGATGCTGCAGGATTGCCTGGACGTCAAGGCGGTGCGGTTTTATCCCTGGCTGATGGCCCCCGTGGTCTTCATCACCCTGTTGGTCTTGAGCTTCAACTTCTTCGGTGACGGCTTGCGAGACGCAGCCGATCCGTACTCGTGAGGGCGCGTCGCGGTGGCTAGGACGAGCTTATCCATTCCGGCGATCAAGGCCGACCTGAGCAAGCGGCCGCTGCTCGAGGTGACGGACCTGAAGACCTACTTCCACACGGAAGAGGGCGAGATCCGCGCCGTGGATGGCGTCAGCTTTCAGCTCATGCGCGGTCGGACTCTGGCCATCGTGGGCGAATCCGGCTGCGGCAAAAGCGTTACTGCATATTCCTTGCTGCGCCTCGTGAACCCGCCCGGTGAGATCGTCGGCGGCTCGGTGCGGCTGCACGGCGCTCTGGGCGAACCGCCCGTCGACGTGCTCGCCCTGGACGAGGACGCCGAGGAGCTATACGAGGTGCGCGGCGGGCGTGCGGCGTTCATTTTTCAGGAGGCCAGCGCGGCGCTCAGCCCGGTTCACACCGTGGGCAGCCAGATGTGTGAGGCGGTTCGCTTGCACCAGCGAGTGACAAAGAAGGGCGCCAAGCGGCTCAGCATCGACCTGCTCGAGAGCGTCGGCATCGCCGATCCAGCCCTCTCCTTCTCGCAGTACCCGCACGAGCTGTCCGGGGGCATGCGCCAGCGCGTGATGATCGCCATGGCGCTCGCCAGCGATCCTGATCTGCTGATCGCCGACGAACCCACGACCGCGCTGGATGTCACGATCCAAGCGCAAGTGCTGAACCTGCTGGAGCAGCTGCAGAAAAAAAACGGCATGAGCATCTTGCTCATCACCCACGATCTGGGCGTGGTGTCGCGGCTCGCGGATGAAGTGCTGGTGATGTACCTCGGCAAGGTGGTGGAGCGCGCTCCCGTGAGCACTTTGCTGAAGAAGCCGCGTCACCCCTACACGATCGGCCTCTTGAATTCGCTGCCCAGCTTGACGCCGGTGGGCCAGCGGCTGCCCAGTATCCGCGGCTCCGTCCCGTCGCTGGCGGACATACCTCCGGGGTGTCCCTTTCACCCGCGTTGCCAATACGCGGAGCCCGGGCGCTGCAATGTGGGTGGCCCACCACCGCTCGAGCGGTTGCTCCTGCCGAGCCGCGCTCCTTTTCCGCCTGCGAGTCAGCCCGCACCGGAAGGGCCGAGCTCCGCGCGCTCGCTAGCGGCGCCGGAGTTTGAGCACGCCGTAGCGTGCTGGCGCGTGCGTGAGATCGCTCTCGAACGGCTCCTGCAACGCCCCCCACCGAGCGAGCTCGATGACGCCGAAGCAGAGGCAGCCGCGGCAGCGGCGACGCAATCCCAGCCGCCGCCGTCCGAACCCGAAGGCTCACAGCATGAGCTCACCCCCGGGAGCCGTGCGCAGGCCACCGAAGAAGCCTGGTTCGAAGCCGGGGAGCGAGTTTCTAAGCCTCCAGGCGGGGATCGCGCGCCATGAGCGACAGCCCCGACAGCACTGGCTCCGACAGTGTTGGCTCCGACAGTGCACCCAAGGGAGGCGGCGGGGACGCTCTGCTCAGCGTGCGCGGGCTGTGCAAATATTTCCCCATCTTCTCGCAGGGGCTATTTCGCCGTCAGACCGGTCTCGTCAAGGCGTGCCACGACATCAGCTTCGATCTGATGCCGGGGGAGACGCTCGGCATCGTGGGAGAAAGCGGCAGCGGCAAGAGCACGCTCGCGCGCACGCTCTTGCGCGTCACCGAGCCGACTGCGGGCAGTGCGATCTTTCGCGCCCCCGACCCCATCGATCTCGTGAGCCTGTCTGGCCGCGAGCTGAAGCGGCTGCGGCCGCGCATTCAGATGATATTTCAGGATCCGTTCAGCTCGCTCAACCCACGCCTGACGATCCAGCAGATTATTGGGGAACCCCTCACCGTGCACGGCCGCGCGCGCGGCAGCGAGCTCACCGATCGCGTGGTCGAGATGATGCGACGGGTGGGCATTCGACCGGAGTACCGGACTCGCTATCCGCATGCGTTTTCGGGTGGCCAGCGCCAGCGCATCGGCATCGCCCGGGCGCTGATCCTGGAGCCGACGCTGGTGGTCGCGGACGAAGCCGTGTCCTCCCTGGACGTCTCGGTGCAGGCCCAGATCATTAATCTGCTCATGGACTTGCAGAGCGAGCTCGGGCTCTCGTACCTGTTTATTGCCCACGACCTCTCGGTCGTCCGGCACATCGCCAACCACGTGGCCGTGATGACCCGCGGAGAAATCGTCGAATACGGGCCGACGGCGCGGGTCTTCGATAACCCGGAGCATGAATACACGCGGCGGCTGCTCGGTTCGGTGCTGAATCCCGATCCGGATCAACGCAAACGCCCGAGCTGATGCGCAGCTGGTCGAGCTGACTCCGGAGAGTTAGCCGCCGCCCCGAGTCGCAGTTTTCGGGACCTCGGCCGAGATAAACCTACGTTGCCGCCGCCGTCCTCCGTGAAGGCGGGTGGGCCTTTGCCGTAGTGTGTTTGACCCGGGACGTCATGACACAGCACCAGAGACAGCGCATCGGTTTGTTCATTGCTGGGGGCGTGTACGCCTACCAGACGGAAATCATCGTTGGCGCTCACGAAGAGTGCGAGCGGCTCGGCCTCGATCTGATCTGCCTCGCCGGCGGCAGTTTGAACTGGGAGGATCCGCGAAACTATCCGTACCGGATCGTCTCACCCGCGGACCTCGACGCCGCCATTCTCGTGCCGGGCACGTGGAACGCGGCCTTAGACTCTGCGCCGGTGCGAGACTTGATGGAGCCCTACCTGGCGATCCCGTCCTGCATCATCGGCGCTCGCTGTGGCGACGTACCTTCCGTCTGCATCGACAACGAGGGCGGCGTCGCGGAGGTCACCCGCCACGTCATCGAAGCGCACGACCGCAAGCGGGTGGCGTTCATCGCCGGCCGCGGCGTCGAGGCGGAGCAGCGCCACCGAGGTTATGAGCGAGCTCTGCGGGAGTTGGGCTTCGAACCCGATCCGGAGCTCTTCTTTCAGGGCCACTACACATTGGAGGGGGGTCACAGAGCTGCCGCGCGCTGGACCGACGGTGGCCGTCTGGCCTGCGACGCCATCATTGCTGCCAACGATTGGATGGCGACGGGCGCGCTCGAAGTTCTGCAAGAGCGCGGGTTGCGCGTGCCGGAAGACGTCTCGCTCGTCGGCTTCGACGACGTGGACCGCGCGCGCTTCATGGCTCCGCCGCTCACCACGATCCGGCAGCCGCCGCGCTTCCTGGGCCGTGAAGCGGTGGCCTTGCTCGGGGGGTTGCTCAGCGGCCGCGCCCAGCAGCGCCACGTCGTGGTGCCGACGGTTCCGCAGTTCCGGCGATCGTGTGGTTGTTTCGGTCATGCCTCGAGCGGACGTCGCAGCGAGCCGCTGAAGGTCGCGGGGCCAGGCAGCTTCGCCAACGCCCAATCCAACATCGCGGCCCACGTCGTCGAGAAAGCGGGCCCGCTCGTCGAGGGCTTGCCCGCGCGTTGGGCGGAAGATCTGGTCGCCGCGCTCGGGCAGGATCTCGAGGGTAGCACCGAGAACCATTTCCTCGACGCGCTCGGCAAGCTGCTCGCGCGCACCGCCGAACGCGGCAACATCAGCGCGTGGCATCACGTCGTGTCCAGCCTGCGCGAGCGAGTGATGCCGCACCTGACCTTTGATCTCGGACAATCCATGCACGCCGAGGGGTTGTTCGGACGCGCCTATATCACGATCGGAGAAAAAGCCGAGCAGGCTCAGGGGCAACGCTTGCTCGAACGCGAAGAGGTGATGCTGCGCCTCGAAGAAGTGAGCCGCGAGGCCCGCACCGCCCTGGATTGGCCGGCCTTGTGCAAAGTGCTCACGGACCACCTACAGCGCTTCCGCATCCCGCGCTACTACGTGGCCGCGGGCAACGCGGGCGCCAAGGGCGAGAGCCGCCAGGTGTTCGCTTTCGAGCTGGGGAAGGCGCCCGAGCTACCGGCGGGCGGCCTCGCGTTTCCGACTCACAACGTGATTGCACCAGCGCTGCGTCCGACTCAGCGGACCAGCATCCTGGTGCATTCGCTGTTCATGAGCGACGAGATACTCGGACACTGCTGTCAGGAGCTCGGGCCGAAGGATGGCGCCATCGTCAAGACCTTCGGCGAGTTGATCAGCAGCGCGCTCAAGGCGAACCAGCTCTCCGAAGCGCTGCTCGCGGAGGTGATGCGGCGTGAGCGCGCCGAGCGCTCACGCATGTTGCAGGAGCTCGAGATCGCGGCGCGCATCCAGACGGCGATCTTGCCCAAGGAGCCTCGCGTCGCCGGACTCGAACTGGCCACCCTGATGCGGCCCGCCAGCGAGGTGGGAGGGGATTACTTCGACGTGGTACCGTGCGAGGGCGGCTGCTGGATTGGCATCGGCGACGTCGCCGGCCACGGTGTACCGGCGGGCTTGGTCATGCTGATGATCCAATCCCTCGTCGCAGCCACGGTATTCGGGCGGCCCGATCTACCCCCCGGAGAGGCCTGGCGGATCATGAATACGATCCTCACCTCCAACATCCGCGATCGCATGGGCCAGGACGAACACGCCACGTTGTCCTTGCTCCGCTACCACGACGACGGCCGCCTGCGCTTCGTGGGAGCTCACGAGGATTTGATGGTCTACCGTGCCGAAACCGGCATTTGTGAACGCATCGCGACGCCCGGCATCTGGGCAGGCATCTCAGCCGACATTTCGGAAGAAGACACGCGAGCCAGCGAATGCCTGCTCGGCCCACGCGACGTCCTCTTGCTGTACACGGACGGGATTCTGGAAGCCAAGGACGCCGCGGGCGAGCAATACGGCCAGGATCGCCTGCAAAAGCTGCTCGAAACGGTCGGGCACCTGCCGGTGCAGGCCATCAGCGACAGCATTATGGCCGACATCACCAAGTGGATGACGAGCCAGGAGGACGATATTACGTTGGTGGTGGCGCGGCATACGGGCGCCGCGCGGGCCTGAGCCGGCGGAGCCGCGGGATTCACGAGGGCAGCGGGGTGAGCCAGCGGGCGAAGCGCGCGTCTTCCCCGCGCGTGATCTGGCGGAAGCGTTCGATCAGCCGGCGCGTCACGGGCCCGGGGCTGCCCTCGCCGATCCGGCGGCGATCGAGCTCGACGACGGGCGTAATCTCGGCCGCGGTGCCGCAAAACAGCGCTTCGTCAGCCAGGTACACGTCGTCCCGTGTGACCCGCCCGCTCCGCACCGAGAGCCCGAGCTCGCTCGCAATCTCGAGCACGCTGTCGCGGGTGATGCCGCCGAGCGCCGCGCTCGGCTCCGGCTCGACGAGTTCCCCGCGTTTGACCAGAAACAGGTTCTCCCCCGCGCCTTCCGCGACGAAGCCGTGCACGTCGAGCAAGAGAGCCTCGTCGTAGCCCTCCGCCGTGGCTTCGAGGTTGGCCAAGATGGACCCGAAATAGTTCGCGGACACCTTGGCGCGCGGCAGCGCGGCGTTCGCGGGCGCGCGCGCGAACGACGCCGTCTTCACGCGAATGCCGCGCGTCAGCGCGTCTGCGCCGAGGTAGGCACCCCATGGGAAAGCGGCCACCGCCACGTGCACGGCGGCTCCGCGCGGGTTCACGCCCAGCTTTTCGGGTCCATAGAACGCGATCGTGCGCACATAGCCATGATCGAGCGCGTTGGCGCGCACGGCTTGTAGCTGAGCCGCGAGCAGCGCCTCGACGTCGTAAGGGAGCGCCATGCCGCACACATGGGCCGATCCGCACAGGCGCTCGGTGTGCTCGCTCAAGCGGAACAGGGCGGGCCCACGAGGCGTTGGGTACACGCGCACGCCTTCAAATACGGCCAGCCCGTAGTGCAGGGAGTGGGTCAACACGTGGGTGGTGGCGGAGCGCCAGGGCACCAACGCGCCATCGTACCAGATCGTTCCTTCGCGATCGTGCATGGGATCACGTTAGCCACCGATCTGCCTGGAAACCTAGGCGCGTTGCCGGTACAACTCTGTTCGGAAAAGACGAACAATGGACAGGCTCCAAGCGATGCGTGTGTTCACCGCCGTGGCAGAGCTCGGCAGCTTCACGCGCGCCGCGGCGGCGCTGGAGTTGTCGCGCGCGCGCGCCAGCGAAGCGGTTTCGGAGCTCGAGCGCGCGCTCGGCACGCAGCTCTTACACCGCACCACGCGGCGGGTCGGCTTGAGCGAACAAGGCCGAGTCTACTATGAGCGGGCGCGACAGATCCTCCTCGATCTGGATGAAGCCGAGGCGCTGGTGGTGGGGCCCAAGGCGCCACTGCGCGGTGTCGTGCGCGTCGGTATGCCCATGGCGCTGGCACGTTCGTATGTGTTGCCGGCATTGCCTCGCTTGCTCGCCCGACACGCGGAGCTGGTGCTGGAGGTGCGGCTCGAGAACCGCAGCGTGCAGCTGCTCGAGGACGGGCTGGACTGCGCGCTCTCCTACGGCAAACCGGACGACGAAAACCTAGTCGCCAAGCTAGTGATGCCGACGCGGCTCGTCACGCTGGCGTCGCCCGGATACCTGGCGAAGTGGGGCACACCCCGGCTGCCCGCGGAGCTCGATCAGCACAACTGCGTAAGCTTCCTGACGCCCGCGACGGCGCGCCCCGCTGCCTGGGTGTTCATGGAAGCCGGAGTGCGGGTCTTGCGTAGGCCGCAGGGCAACGTCGCCTTCAACTCGATGGAAGCCTGTGTGGAAGCGGCAGTGGCGGGCCTGGGTGTGACGCAGGTCTTGTCCTCGCTCGCTGAGCGCGTCGTGCGGGAGAAGAAGCTGCGGGCCTTGCTGAGTGGGTTCGCCGCCGAGGGCCCCGGCATATTCGTGGTGTATTCGCCGGTGCTCGGCAAGAGCACCCGGCTACGGATCGTCATGGAATTTTTGACCGAATCACTGCGTGCGGAGCGCGTCCATGCTCTCCACGATTGAGCCGACGAGCCCCTAGTCGCGGGCTTCTTCGGCGTTCATCCAGTGGTTTATCTCGGTGTCAGACGCCAGCTTGGCCGGGTGGCGAGCCACGTCGGCTACTGGTCGGAGTTCGCGTTCAACCGCGCGTTCAAGCGCCACTATCAGATCCGCCGGGGATGTATCGCCAGGAGCGGCCCGCCGCCGCGCGCCTGGCTTATGCGCGTGCGGCGTAGCCTCGATTAGTCAGGATAGCCCGGCCTCGGGGGCCGCGCACGCCCTCGGCGTTGACGGCCCCACCCGCCTGGCGCTGCGCGAGCTCCGCCACCTTCCGGGCGAGCGGGGCTTCTGCCGATGCAACATGCGAGTCGTTGAGCGCCCAGGGCATGGTCACGACAGTATGCGACCGCACCCCTGCCACGGCCAGAGGTGGGCAGCCAGACGCGGGTTGCAGCGCGCGGTCTGATTGCATACACCGAGGCCATGAACGAGCTCGCCCAGGCCACCTTCGATCGGTCGATTGCCAACAATCGCTATCCGGGCCGAGGTTTGGTCGTCGGTTGCAATGGCGACGGTGCCTTTACGTTGATCTACTGGATCATGGGGCGCAGCGAGCACAGCCGAAACCGGCAGTTCGTCGCGCACGGCGGTGTGCTCAGGACGCAGGCGTTTG
>JAYWEH010000608.1:0-3258 GCA_043780025.1 Deltaproteobacteria bacterium | reverse complement strand
GTGTTTACCTTCGACATCACTGGCGGACCAAGCGGGACGAAAGCAACGCTGGCCTGCACGATGATGAAGGGAGGGCAACGCTTCGGCGCGGAAACTCCGGAGACCACCATCGTATTTGTCTCTCCCAATGAACCAGCGGGATGCGAGGCGATTCGCAAAAAAATTGCGAAGATACAGCAGAAAATCGCCGTCCTCGAGGAGCTCGATCCGGGCACGGCGTCTGGGCAAGCCCAGATCCGTGTACAGATATTGAGAGCTAAAGAAGACCTTGCGGTCGAGCAGGCCCGCGGGATTCAATTGAATTGCTATTTGCCTTAGGGCGGGTCGCATCGAGCCCCGGACTGCGCATCACGTGCGGCTTCCACGTTCTTCACGACGTCGTCCGGCGAGACGTCGTAACCGGTGGCTCGCGGGCCACTCCAGTTCACACCCACCAGGACGCCGTCACGCTTCAGCCCCGGCACCCACCGCGATTCGAACACCTGCCACTGAAGCTCGACGACGTCGAAAGCGGCGTACGCAGGAACGGTGGCCACGACGTGCTCGGCGCGGCTGCGCAGCGACCAGAATGGCTGAACCCGAACGCCATCGCTACCCTTGGGTTGAGGGAAACCATCGGCGTCTCGAATCGTCCACAGGGAACCGTGCCGCGCGACCTCTCGATAGAATGCTGCTGCTTGGGCTGATGCGGTCGTCAATTTTTGCCTCGTTCCGCGTTACTGCGGGCGCCGCGCTCCGACGGCTGCCGTGCCTAGCCTAGCCCGCGTTCGGATCACCGCCGACAAGGTGAAGGGCCTCTTCATAGTCGCCGCCAAAGTCCACGCGCGTGATCTGCTTGAGGGCGTATCGGGTCGGCGCTTCGTCCCAGACCGCGCCTGGATCGATCTCGAGAAGGCTCAAGGTTGTGGCCGCTACGCTCATTACGCGACCGATCTGACAGACGTCGGGATCACTGACCAGTGCGAGCAGGAAGAAATCAGGACCGACCGCGACGACATAGCCCTCGGCGGGGCTCTCTTCGAACGGGCGGTTGAACCGCACGAGGCTGCCACTGCGCATGGCGCTCTTGAGTTGTGTGGCGCGGGTCACTTTGGCTCGGGGGTGAGGGGGAAGCGGCGGCGAATGTCTGTCAGGGGTTCGCGCGAAGGAAAAATTGGCGAGTGCGTTGCGTCCGAGCGAATTGAGACTACACCGCTTTGGTGGACATACGTTCGCTTGCGCTGTGCCACCGCGAAAACGCTACTTCGTCAGCCACGCCTGAGTTCGCTCATTTGGAATTCGCGCCGAAAAAGGTAGGCGAACACAAGGTCCACTGCTTCTGCCTCGACACGTGCGATGCTTGATGCGCCCAGACGGTCGATCACCGCTCGATGTGTGAGCGCTTCGACGACCGTCTCCACGACGAACGCAAGCAACTTTGGATCGCGTCCACCCAGTCGGGCAGCGTGCATGGTCAGGTAGGTCGCCAGGCGCTCGGTAAGCACTTTGCTCGTGTTCATTGCAACCTTGAATTGGCCGACTCGTGGAATTTCCTCGCTAAAGATCTTGTGCAGCGCAGGGTTTAGACGGTGAGCATCGACCCCAGCACGGATGAGCGCGCGCACGCCTTCCCGCGGCTCGGCATTTCCTACGGAAGCAAGTGCTGCATCCACGCACGCGACTAGCTCGACGACATGCCGTTCGATCAGCGCAGCAACGAGGGACTCCTTGTTGGGGAAGTATTGGTAGAGCGAACCGACGCTTACCCCGGCACGCGCTGCGATGGCGATCGTCGTCGCGCCCTCGTATCCGAGCTCGATAAGGACGCGAATGGTGGCCTCGAGGATTGCCTCGACCATCGCCTTCGAGCGAGCCTGCTGAGGCCGTTTCCTCGGTGTGGTCTTGGTCATGGGTACCTCGTGTGACGTCGTTCGAAACGCGAATTGCAAACGCGAATAATTATTCGCATTATATCCGCATGAAAGCAACACCGCACGAAGACTCGCGAAAGTGGGGCATAGCCTGCATACCGGATCAGGCGGGACGCATCGCCCTGGTGACCGGAGCTAACAGCGGCATCGGCTACATCACAGCGCGCGAGCTGGCGCGCAAGGGTGCTCGCGTGGTTCTGGCCTGCCGCAATGTGGACCGTGGACGGAGTGCGTGCGATGAGTTGCAGCGCGAGCTTCCAGGCGCCCACGTTGAGCTCGGCAAGCTTGATCTGAGCGACCTCGGATCGATCCGCGCGTTTTCACAGGCATGGCGGCACGACCGCCTCGACTTGTTGGTGAACAACGCCGGAGTAGCGATGGTGCCGTACGCTCGAACTAGCGACGGGTTCGAGTCGCACTTCGGCATCAACCATCTTGGCACGTTTGCGCTGACGGGTCTTCTGTTGCCGCACCTGCTTGCATCGAGCGCCGCGCGAGTCGTGACGGTGAGCAGCGAAGGGCAGCGCTTCGCACGAGTCGACTTCGACAACCTTAACGCCGAGCGTTCCTACAGCGCCCCAATCGCCTACCTGCAATCCAAGCGCGCGAATCTGTACTTCGCAACGGAGCTGCAACGCCGGGCTGAGGGAGCGGGCGCCAACCTGCGCAGCATCGCGGTCGCGCCCGGGCTCACCCGCACGAACATCCTCACCGGCGGCGCGAACACGGCTCGAGGCTGGCTCTATAGGGCGTCCATCCGCAGCCTGATCCGGCTGCTGTTTCGCCCAACGGCCGAGGGGGCTAAGACGTCGCTATTCGCGGCGACTGCGGCTCACGTGCCAGGCGGCGGGTACGTGGTTCCCAGCGGAGTGCTTCAGCTTCGAGGTGAACCTGTGCTCAGACCGCAGGAGCGCGCCCTACGGCACGCTGAGGAGGCGCAACAACTCTGGCAGCGCTCCGAGCAGCTCACAGGCGTGAAGTACGAGTTCAGAGCTATGCCAGCACCCGCGAAGAACGCCCTCGTCGCATCTCCTTGAGGCGGAAGGGTGTCAGGGCCGTTTCAACGTCCCCAGACGACTTGGCGACTTCGCGACGCTGAACGCGATTGGCAGCAGCGCTCCAGAAGTCCGAGACGCACAAGTGCAGATCACGAGGTCGACGCTGGAAGAGTCGGTCTGGCTAACGAGGCCGTAGAAAAACCCAGCTGCGAGACCTGCGCAACGCTTCCGTTTGACCGGAGGTGGCTATCTTTGGCTTTTGCGTTCGATCGGGCTCATCGCCGCGGTGGTGGCGCTCGCAGTCGACCTGCAGTCCCCCTCAGTTCGCCTTCCTACAGCCGGCGATCTTC
>JAYWEH010000607.1:0-3259 GCA_043780025.1 Deltaproteobacteria bacterium | reverse complement strand
CGCCCTCGTCTTTTTGCCGCTTGCCGTCCGCCGCTTGCCGTCCGCGGGCTGCGCTGATCAGTCCGCGATCTTTTCCGGCAGCACGTAGCGAAGCGGGTCCACCGGTTTCCCGTTCACGTGCACTTCGTAGTGCAGGTGCGGGCCGATCGTGAGTCCCGTATTGCCCACCGTGGCGATGAGCTGGGCGCGCGACACCACCTGCCCGTTCCGCACCACAATACGCGAACAGTGCGCAAACTTCGTCACGATGCCGTTGCCATGGTCGATCTCGAAGGTGTTGCCGTAGCCGGCCACGAAGCCAACACCGCGAACCACGCCGTTTGCGGGGGCGACGATCGGGGCGCCCATCGGCGCACTGACGTCGATGCCATCGTGTGCGCGGTTCTCGTGCAGGACGGGGTGCATCCGGCTCTGCGAGAAGTGGCTCGAGAGCCAGCCGGCGGTGGGCATGATGGACGGCGTGTTGGCAATGCGCTCGAGGTTCCGGCTGAGCGTGTCGTTCACTGCGCGAAAGCTCTGCGCGAGTTCGGACGCCCGCCGCGTGAGGTCACTGATGTGGGTGGAGCCGTCGGCAAAGCCGAGGCGATTCAGGAAGGGCTTCCGCTGGGGTGCCGACGGAAGCACGGCAACGCTGCGGCGGCCGTCATCGATCCGCCGGTCGAGCGTGACGCCGGCAAACGAGGCGAGCGAGTCTTCGGGCATTCCGGCCAGCGCGCGGATCTCCAGATCACGCTGGCCGATGGCGTTGATGGTGTCCGCAAGCGCGACCATCTTGGCGTCGATGCCGTCCATCTGTGCGCGGAGGCGCTCATTCTCCGCGAGCAGCACGCGGGCAGCGGGTGAGGCGTACGGAGTGAAGAGGTAGATGCCCGCAGCCAGCACCAGCGCACCGGCGACGCCCGACACCCAAAGCAGGCTCTTGCGACCTGCCTCACCGACCGTGAACGAGCGCGTCCGCGTGTTGTCGGACGGAACGATCAGGATGGTCCAGGAGCGACCGGACCGTGGGGGGCGGGTGAGCATGCTGAAAGCTCGCTGAGCCGGGGCCTACCCGCAACCGAACGTTCCCCGCCGAAATACGCGGGCTCAGCCCTTGGTCGCGGGCTCCGGTGCGGCCGGTTCCGGTCTCGGAAAGAGTCCGTCGCCCTTGCGCACCTGCCAGCCTGTTGCCTGTAGGCCAGCCAAAGCGGCATAGGGCGTGTCGGCGGCAGTTCCCGGCGCGCCAAGCTGGACCCAGAGCGCTTCGGCCTTGGTCGGCATGAACGCCGCGAGCGCCACTGCCTGGCGCGCGAGTGAGCGCGCGAGCGCCGCGAGCACAACGTCGAGCTCGGCGGCGCGGGCGGGCTCTTTGGCAATCGTCCAGGGCTGGGAGTGCTGGATATAGAGGTTTGCGCGCGTGGTGACGCGCGCAATGGCATCGAGCGCCTCGTGGCAGAGGTAGCCGCGGGTGCCCTCGAGCGCGGCAGCGGCGGCCGCGAGGTCAACGGCGTCGTCGGTGTCGAGCGACGTGCCCGATCCGGCGGGCACGACCCCGGCACGGTACTTCTCGATCATCGCGATGACGCGGCTGGCGAGGTTGCCGAGGCCGTTTGCGAGCTCCGATGTGTACACCGCTTCGAACCGTTCCACGGAGTAGCTCCCTTCGCCGTCGAAGGGCACTTCGCGCATCAGGAAGTAGCGAAACGCGTCAGGGCCGAAACGGGCGATCTCATCGGTGAGATCGATCTTCACGCCGGCCGACTTGGAGAACCGCTCGCCGCCGAACGAGATGAATCCGTGGCCCCAGATCCGTTCGGGCAGCGGCAGCTCGGCGGCCTGCAACATGGCGGGCCAGACGACGGCGTGCAGCCGCGTGATGTCCTTGCCCACGATGTGCAGCTGCGCCGGCCAGCGATTCTTGTAGCTCTTGTCCGGGTAGCCCGTTGCGGTGAGGTAATTGGGGAGCGCGTCGAACCAGACCCAGGTACCCTGGATCTCCGTTTCGGGCTCTGCGTTCCCCTCACCTGTCGCCGGCGACGCCGCTGAGTTTCCATCACCCCTCACAGCCGAGGGCAGCGGAAACGGAATGGCCCACGACAACCGCGCCCGCGTAATGGAGAGGTCCTCGAGCCCCGACGCGATGAGCGCCTTGATCTCGTTGCGCCGCGTCTCGGGCTGGATGAAGTCGCGCCGCTCCTCGATGAGGCGCGAGAGGAAGCCCTGATACTTCGATAGCCTGAAGAACCAGTTCCGCTCCTTGGTCCACTGCAGGTCGCGTGTTGGGTGGAGCACACACTTCTTGTCGACGATTTCGTCGTCGCGCTTGAAGAGCTCGCACCCCACGCAGTACCACCCCTCGTACTCCTTCTCATAGAAGTCGTCGGGCGACGCGTCGGCAATGCGCTTGATGAAGGCCCGCACGCCGCTCTTGTGCGCGGGGTCGGTCGTGCGGATGAACTGGTCGTAGGAGATGCCGAGCGAGTCCCACATCGCACGAAAGTTCGTTGCCACCTGGTCGACGAACGCCTGCGGTTCGATGCCCTTCGCCGCCGCTGTCTGCGCGACTTTTTGCCCGTGCTCGTCCATCCCGATGCAGAAATGCACCTGCTCGCCCATCTGGCGGTGCGCGCGGGCAATCACGTCGGCGCCGATCTTTTCGAGTGCGTGGCCAAAGTGCGGATCGCCGTTCGCGTAGTCGATGGCGGTGGTGAGGTAGAACTTGCGGTCGCTCATTGTGCTCCGCTGTCGGAGCCGCCACTCGGCGATGGTCCGCCGGGTTGCCCGCCACCGGGTCCGCTACTTCCAGTACTGCCGCTACTCCCACCGCCACCTCGCCGGCCACGCCTTCGCCCGCGGCGCCCACGACGCGCTTCGCCGTCGCCTTGCTGAGGTACTGCCCCCTCAGGTCGCGGTGGCTGCGCCGGTCGCTGCTGCGGTGGCGGCGACTGCTGGGGGCGCTGTTGCTGAGGGCGCTGTTGCTGAGGACGCTGTTGCTGAGGACGCTGTTGCTGAGGACGCTGCTGCTGAGGGCGCTGCTGCTGAGGGCGCTGCTGCTGGGGGCGGGGTTCCTGTGGGCGCTGCTGTTGCCGCGCCGGTGGCGATTCGGGCATCACGTGATGCGCTTCGGACTCGGCGCCGTCAGCCGCGTCTCCATCGTCGTGCGCCTCTTCGGCGTCGTCAACGGCCACCGGAGCCGACACGCCCTGCATCTCAAGTTTGAGCTGGGCAAGCGGCACGACCCGTGACTCGCCCACCGGCGAACGCAGCGTTACCGTTTCGC
>JAYWEH010000606.1:0-7721 GCA_043780025.1 Deltaproteobacteria bacterium | reverse complement strand
AGCCCGTGACGAGCGGAAGCCCCTCCTCGTCCTGCGCGTTCGCAAGAGCCCAGATCGTCATGCCCACGCCGATCGAGAGGAGCTGCGCTGCCTTGTCGTGCGCGCTGAGTTCGGAGTCCGTCTTCCACTTGCCCTGCTTGCGATTGCTGAGGGCGATGATCGTCGCCGGTCCAGGCATCTTGCGGAGCGATTCGAGCAGCCCGTTCGCGCCCGTGCGGATGAACGGGAACATGAGCGTTCCCAGCGGGATCGTTTCCCCAGTCGCTTTGTCGAGGATCTTGCGCGTCTTGAAGCCGATCTCGACGAGCAGGTTGTCGTCCTCCTGGAAGATCGAGCGCCGCGTGCGGTGGACCGCCTCGGTCCACACGTCTTCGCCCGCGAGCAACCGGACCATCTCCGACTTGTTGCCTCTCGCGCGACGGTAGGCGATGCCGACCGCTTCCAGCTCCGAGCCCAACGCACGCGCGAACTCGTCTATCGCGGACATCGCCGTGAGACCAGGAGCGCGCACGATGCGGCCGAGCTTGCCGGGGATCGACTGGAGCTTCGCGTTCTCGAACGTCTGCGCGTCGGGGAGGAGACCCTTCTGCTTGAGCGTCCACTCGTAGGTAGCGCTGTCGTGGCGCACGACGTTCCAGAAGGCGCTCATCGCCTTGTTCATCGCGCCAGGTAGCGCGGCGGAGAGAGCCTTCATCTCGCCCATGCTCGCGCCGCCCTTGAAGGGCATCTCCGCGAACCGCATGAGCACCGTGTTCCAGCCGACGTTGGCGATGTTACCGAGCAGCGACGACGTGAGCAGCGCGGGGTGCGAGACCATCGCAGACGCACGCCATTCGATGAGCATGTTCGTCGCCTTGGTCGAGTTGTCCACCGCCGCCTGCATGAACGTGCGGTAGGCGATCGTGGCCGACACCGGATCGTTCACGGCGTCGATGTCGATGCCCGCCTTGCGAAGCGCGAGCATCCCGCGTCCCAGCGCCTTCGCTTCAAGCGTGGTGATCTCGTCGATGCGCGCCTTGATCTTGGACCGTTGCTCTGCGTCCCCCGTCTGGCGGAGCTTGCTTTGAAGCTCCTTCATCTCCGCGAGGTGCTGCGGCATCGGCTCCGAGATTTCCGCGAGGAACATCTCCTTCGGTTCGCGCGGGCGCTGGACGGTGGACAGCGTGAACCCCGCATCGCTGCGGATTCCGAAGTATGCCTGCGCGAGTGCCTTGGCCTTCTTGGGATCAGCGTTGCCCATGATCGCGGCACGCAAGAGCGCGTTGACGCGAAGCTCGGCTGCGGTGTGGAAGTGCGGCGCGTCTTGGGTCGAGACGAGGAGCGTGCCGTTGATGAACGCATCGACCTCGGCCTTGCCGGTCTTCGACGCGAGCACGGCCCTGGCCCTGGCAAGAACCTCAGTACGTGTGCGCTTCTCCTTGACGAAGGTCTCCTCGGACGCGGCGCGTGCCGCCGTCGTGAGCGGAGCCTTCGTCGTGACCGCGTAGTGCGGCTCCGTGCCCGCGTACCGCGCCAGGAACTCGCGCACGCCCGATCCGTCGCGCCCCTTGCCCGCGAGCGCGAAGAGCGGGTCCTCGTCGAAGAACGCCTTGATCTCCTTCTCTGCGCGGTTGACCAGCATCCGCGCGGCGTCTTCCTTCACGCCAAGCGCCTCACCGATCTCCTTGAAGTCCGCGCCAGACCAGTAGCGCATCGTGAGCGCGCGGCGCTGCTGCTCGCTCTTGAGTCCCTGGATCGCTTCGCGGATGTTCTTCTGCGCTTCCGCGACGACACTCGCTTCGGCTGGAGTGCGCGCACGGCTTGGCAGCGTGCCGCCAACCGTTTCGGCTTTGCCCTCTACCGCACCTAGCTTCGTGTCCATCGGCACTTCGGGGGCCGAACGCTTCGCCGTGCTGAACCGCTCGGCAACGTCCTGGACGACGTGCACCGCTGCCGTGCGGAGCCACGCGCGCATCTCCACTTCGGAGCGGTAGTTGAACTTGCCGAAGTCACGCGCCGCCTGCATGTACGTCTCTTGCACGAGGTCCTCGATGGACGTGCGCTTGAGAACGCCGGTACCAGCCTGATTCTTCACGACGGTCGTAAGCCACGCGCGGTTGCGCTCCAGGATCTCTCCCAGCGCACGCATGTCGCCGCCCTTCGCCTGCGCCGCAAGATCGCGCGTCGTGGCTTCCTTCTGCTCGGGCGTGGGCTTGCCAAAGTCGAAGGCTCCTTGACCGTCATCCTTGCGGAGCGCGAACGGCGTGCTGTCGTCGGTGCCCGTCGCGCCAAGCTCCTCGTCGTCGCGCACGGGCGACTCGTCGATCAGCGGCTCCGTCAGCGCGTCCTGCGCGGGGTCGTTCCGCAGGATCCCGTACTGATCCGCCCAATACTCGCGCGCCTTGGCGCGATCCTCGGGCGTCACCGCTCCCTGGTACGCCTCGCCATCGGCGCGATCGAGCATCCACTCGATGAGCGCGCGCTGCTTGGGCAGGAGACCAGCGCCGTTGAGCGCCGCACTGACCGCCTTCTTGATGGCGTCCTCCGACATGCGAAGGTCGGAGGGGATCTCTCCGAACCACGCATTTCGCGGAACCCACTTCGTTCGGCTGACCTTCTCTGACTCGACGGTTGGGCCTGATTGCGTGCGCCGCAGTTCTCCGCCAGCCTGTGCCCACCCAGTCGTTGCGGCGTAGCCCTCGAGCGCCTTGCGGATAATCGGATCATTGAGGCGCTCGTCACTGACCGACTCACGCTTTGCTTGGACGGGGAGCTTCGCTTTCGGTTCCGGCTTCGCTTCGACGACAGGTTCCGATGCGGGATCCGCCGCCTTCTTGGCCGCGATGCGCGCCTCGAAGGCAATCATCTCCGCGCTCTTCTCGGTGGTCTTCTCCTTCTTCACCGGCAGAGGCTTCTTCTTCGCCTCACGCTCGACACGCGCCGCTTCCTTCTTCGCGTCGGACTCGGCCTTCTTCGCAACCTTGGCCTCGTCAGCGGCCTTCTTCTTCGCGGCGGCCTTCTCGGCCTTTTCCTCGTCCAAGAGCTTCTTGAACTCGGCGTCTTCCTGCTCCTTGAGCATCTTCTGGAAGTCGCGCTCGTACTGCGTCTCGCGCTTCGCACGCTCGGCCACGATGCGCGCGGTCTCCGCGTCGATCTCCGCCGTCGTGCGCTGGACGATGGCCCGATTCTTGGCATCCTCCTGCGTGCGCTTCTTCGCGGCGTTGGACTCCTCTGTCTTGATCCGGTCCCAGGTGACGAACGGATCCACCTTGTCGAGCAAGCGGTGAGTCGGATCGACCTCGTACAGCCGATCGAGCGCCGCCTTGCGGTCGGCCTTGAGCCGTGCGAAGCGCGGAGCCTCGGCATCGACACCGGACACGAGCGCGTCCTCGATCGTCGTGTCGATCTCCTCGACCTTCGTCGCCACCTCGTCGGAGGTGATGTGCTTCGCTTTGAGTGCTTCGCGGAGCGTGGGGTCCTTCGGCGCGGGACGCACATTCGCACGCGGCGGTTCGACCGACGTTTCGGCCTTGAGCTTCGAGTAGATGTCGCGGAGCCGGAGACCGAGTTGCGCTGCCGCCTCCGGCTCCAACGACTTCTCAAGATCACCCCCCTTCTCGCGGAGAACCGCGCCAAGCTGATCGACGAGTTCCGTCGTCAGCGGCTTGTTCTTGGTGATGCCCAGCTTGTTCGTGAACGCGACGATGAGGTCGCGGAGCTTCGTGATGAGCCCCGGCTTGTACCCGGCGACTTGCTCGATGAGCGCCGGGTTCGTCTCCAGCGCGTGCATGATCGTGCCGAGACCTTCGGCCGCTTCCGCTCGCGCCTCTGCTCGCGCACCGTCCTTGGTCAGAATCGGAAGACGGCGACCGTCCGCACGCGCTTCCTTCTGCCGCTTCGCGCGCTCCTTCGCCCGTCCCTCGCTCCAGCCCGGAGAAAGTTCGTCGAGTGCCGACTGCCACTCCTTCGCCAACTCGGGAGCTTCGTCGTCCGCGAAGTGCGAAAGCTCGTGGCGCAGAAGGTCGGCCGATCGGTTGTCCCCCGTCGAGCGCCGGTTGAGGAAGATCGTCTTCGTCTCGCGGTCGTAGTACCCATCGACCGGAGAGCCATCGCCCGGATCGAAGTCCACCACCCGTGCCCCGAACTTGGCCCCGTGCTCGGCCAGCGGCGACTCGTGCAGCTCGACATCCTTCTCCAGCCGCGCGCCCTTGCGGAGCCGCTTCGCCGCCGCCACGAGCCCCTCGTCGGGGACCTCGATGCGCGTAGACGGGGGCAAGGTGCTCACGTCTTCGGACGTGCCATCTTGAGCATCTTGGCCGTCCTGGAGCGCCTCCACGGCGTCCGGGTCTCCGATGAACTCGTCACTCGCCTCGCCGGTCTTGGAGGCAGCCACCTGGGCCGCCACCGTCTCGAGATCCTTTGCCGCGTCTGGCGACAGGGCCCTGGCCTGGGACGCGCTCCAGCGCATTCCAGCGCCCAAGGCGCCGCCGATCAGGAAGTCGGGCAGGAGGCCGCGTGTGGCCGCGTCCAGGACCGCCTTCGCGTCCTTCTTGTCCGTGATCGACTGGTAGACCGCCTCACTCCAGACGTTCTGCCCCGCGCCCGCGAGCGCGTTGATGCCGCCCTCTTTGAGAGCCGCCGCGCCGAGATTCTTCGCCGCGATCGACCACGCACGGGAGAAGACGCCCACGGCGCGAGCGGGGCCGATCGCCCCCAGCACGCCAGCGGGCGCGCTGTAGAGCCCCGCGAGGTCGGCGTCCTCCGGGCTCTCCCCAGCCGCGAGCGCGCGTTCCTGGCTTCGTCCGAACTCCTGCACTCCCATCGAGCCCGCCGCGAATCCCGTCTGGGCCAGACCAGAGCCAGGAACGAGTAGCGACTGACCAATGAGGCCCGCAACCTGTGTGGCCCCCTCCACGAGTTGCCCGCCGAGCGACTGCTCAACCTCGGGGTGAACCTCGGGCTCGTACTCGCGGAGCTTTCGCACCTCGGGCACGATCTCTGGCCCGCGCAGACCCCTCGCGCGCCCGAAGGCATCGCCCATCCCGGCGACCCCTTCCAGCGTGCCGGTGAGCGACCGCAGGAGCCCACGGCTGGCGGCGGCAACGTAGTCCCCGACGCCGCCGCCCTGGTCCGCGAGCGCGGCCTTCGCCCGAGCGAGGTACGGATCCTCCGCAACCGGCTCCGCGAGAGCCAGCTTCGCACGGGCGAGGAACGGATCCGGCTCCTGGATCATTCGTTGGCGATTACCGTCTTCGGGTCACTCTTACGGCTCAGGTCGTTCGCGCCCACGATGTCGTAGCCGCCACGCCGATTTCGCTTGAACAGGAGCCGCGAGTCGCGCTTGTGCATCTCGCGGGCCTCTTGCTCGGAATAGATACCGGGCTTCTTCTCTTCGTACTCGTCTTCAAACTGCACGCCCGCCTTGCGGGCGATGTCCATCATCGGCTTCTTTGGCCCACGCATCCGCTCGAATGCTTCTGGGTCGCGCTGCGCGCTTTGGCCTGGGACCGGAGGGTAAGCGGATCGGTCAGCGCCCAGCTTCGACTGAATCATCTCTTCCTGCGTCTGCACCGGCTCCGGCTGCTGTGCCGCGCCAGCCGAATCCATCGAGCGAAGTCTCTCGGCCAGTTCCTCCGGTGTCGGCGTACGGCCAAGCTCCTCCTCCAGCCCGTAGCGCACGGACTTGTCCTCGCGCGGCGCGTCAACCGGCGCTTCGCCTTCACCGACAGGAGTGCCCTGCGGCGCGTCGTCCATCGGGACACCTTTGAGCCCCATGCCGCGAGCCATTTCCTTCGCTTGCGCGAGGCGCTCTTTCACCGTGCCGTTCAACGGGTCCTTCAAGATGGCAACGATCGCATCGTTGTCGCGCCAGGACTCCGCGCCCTTGCCCGACTCCGACGTGCTCTTGCCACCGAATAGCTTGTTGCGGAGCTTCTCACTGATCGCATACGCCTCTTTGGCGCTGGTGCGCGGGCTCATCATCTTCGACTTGAGCAACGCAATCTCGTCCATCTGCACCGCGTTGAGGTGCATCCGCCCGGTGGCGACGAGCTGCATCGCCGCCTGCTCGGTCTGTTGCACGTCCATCATCGCCACGCTGCGAATCATGTCGTCAGCGCGCGTCTTCTCCGCCGCGTCTTCGATGTCGTCGATGTACGCGTTCAGCGCGTCAGGGTCTCCCCCTTGTTGGAGGTACTGCATTCCCCGCTGAATCTGCGGGTCCTCCGGCGAAACGAGGCCCAACCGCACCGCGTTGCCGACTCGCGCCACGACTTGCTTCCCGCGCAACGTGTTCCGCCCCTGCGCGCGGCGCTGCGTGAAGTTGTCGAGCAGGTTCTTCTGCGTTGCGTCGTCCGAGCCCGCGAAGTACGGCGCGACCGCATCCATCATCGCCTGCGTCTCGTCGTCGTGATCCTGCATCTCCAGTTCGTCGGGGATGCCGTTGCCGTCGAGGTCGAGTTCGCCATCGACGTTGAGCCCAGGCTGCGTCGGACCCTCGGCGGTCGGTCGCTGCGGTGCGGCCACGGTCGCTGCGCTCTTCGGCTTGTTGAGCCCAGCGAAGATCCCTGCACGCGCGTCACGCTGACGCTTTCGCTCGGCGTCCTCTTCTTCGCGGCGCTTTCGGTCGTCATCAGCGCCATCCGAAAGGAGGTCCGTTCTGCGCGTGGTATCTGCGGTGCGAGCCTTCGACGACGCGATATTCTCGGTCAGTCCGCGTTCGGCGCGATCGTTCTCAATGCCGCGCTGCTCCTCCTTCTTCTTCATCTCCGCGAGGTCACGAGCCATGTTCTCGAAGGCCATCGCCATCTTGTCGTCGTTATGCCTGCGGTCCTGTTGAGCCGCAGCAAGAGAGGCGTTCTCTTTCTGCCACTCACCCGGACCGAGGAGGATGTGACGACCGTTGCTGAACTGGACCATGTCTTAGAGACCCCCGAAGCCTTCGCCTTGACCGCCTGAGCCGTAGGTCTGCCCCACACCTGTCTGCTGACTGGCCACGCCGCCAGCGCCTTTTGCGCCTTTTGCGCCTTTTGCGCCCTTTGCGCCTGCCGCTCCGCCCAGAAGGTTGCCAGCACTCGATAGAGCCCCGGCACCCGCACTCGGCTTGACTGCGTTCTGTTGGCCCGCCTGCGCGGCAACCTTCTGCTTCATGATGTCCAGCCCCACTTGTGCGAGCCCCTGCTGAACCCCGCCAACGTTCCCGGCCTCTTGTGCGCCCAGCGCGTTGAACGAGTTATTGAACAGCTCGTCGAGTTGCAGCATCGCGCGCGTTGAGTCGCTACGCGCGCCGCGTGATGCGAGCCCACGCTTGTTGCCCGCTGCGCCGCCCTGACGGAATGCCGCAGTCTGCGCCGCCTGCACGTCCTGACCCTCTTGCTCCTTGAGCAACCGCACACGGTTGTCCGCGATCTTGGCGAGGTTCGCGCGCGAGTCCTGTCCCACCTTGCGAAACCCGCCGATCGACTCACGCAAGTTGGCCTTCGCAGCGCCGCCCTCCGCGCCGATGAAGCCGAGCATCTTTTCGAGTTTCTGCTTCTCGAAGCTGTTGATCTGCTTCGCGGCGCTGCTTGCAGATTTATGTGCGCCGATATCGCCAAGAACTTGTCCGATACCACCTAAAAGCCCGCCGCCCATACGCGCACCTCCTTGTCCTCGAAGTCCCCGATTCGCTCGCCCCCGCAGATTGCAGCGTAACGCCGCGCTGACTTGTGCTCCAACGGCGTCTCACCGTAGAGCCACAGGCC
>JAYWEH010000605.1:0-18129 GCA_043780025.1 Deltaproteobacteria bacterium | reverse complement strand
CAATCGCCCGCGGTCCCCTGTGGCGCAAAGGAACCGTGGGGCAATTGCGCTAGGGCACTCTGGCGTTGCACCGGATTTTCGCATCTGATCAGGGCGAGATTCGCTGCTCGGACGCGCCTCGCGTCACTTGGCGCATTGACGATGGGTGTGTCGAAGGGCAACACTTGACAGGCACCCTGATGATGCGGCCGCTCGCATTCATCGAACGTTCAATTCGCATTCAGGTGTTCACTGAAACGCATTCATCGAAAGGCCCGCGTATGACCGCTCAGATACTCGTGATCGACGACGATCAAGCCATGTGCGAACTGATTCGCGATCACCTCGCGCTCGACGGCTTCGAAGTGAGCTGGTGTCTGCGCGGCGAAGAAGCCCTCGACCTCGTGAGGGAGCAGGACTTCGACGCGGTGATCACGGACATCAATCTGGGCCAGACCAACGGCATCGATCTTTGCAAGAGGATCCGCGAGAACCGCGCGGCCACGCCGGTCATCGTCATCACGGGGTTCGGCGACATGTCGGCCGCCGTCGGCGCGATGCAGGCGGGCTGCAGCGACTTCATCACCAAGCCGCTCGAGATGTCGGCGTTGAGCGCCGCCGTGCGGAGAGCGCTGGAGCGCCGCCCCGCGGACAAGTTGAATCGGCTCGATCTCCCTTTCGAATTCGATCGAGCGGCGCCGGGCATGTGCTCCGGCCTGCTGCTCGGCGAGAGCCGCGAGATGAAGCAACTGTGCCAGCTGATCCGGCGCGTCGCGCACACGGACACCACCGTGCTCGTGAGCGGCGAAAGCGGAACCGGCAAAGAACTCGTCGCCCGTGCCCTTCACGCCGAAAGCGCCCGCGCCGGCATGCCTTTCGTGGCCATCAACTGTGCGGCCGTGCCGGCGCAGCTGCTCGAGAGCGAGCTGTTTGGCCACGTCAAGGGCGCGTTCACGGATGCCAAGGAAACGCGCCGTGGCCTGTTCGAACAAGCCTCGGGTGGCACGCTCCTGCTCGACGAGATTGGCGAGATGCCGCTCGAAATGCAGCCGAAGCTGCTACGCGTGCTGCAGGAGCGGCAAATGCGCCCCGTGGGCGGCAACACCACGGTGCCCGTCAACGCGCGCATCATCGCGGCGACTAATCGAGAGCTCGACGGTGAAGTGGCTGCGCGTCGCTTCCGAGAAGACCTGTATTATCGGCTCAACGTGGTGCAGATCCAGATCCCGCCGCTTCGGGAGCGCGCGACAGACATTCTGTCCTTGGCCCGGCTGTTCGTGCAGAAGCTCGCCGAGCGAGCGCAAAAGCCGATCAAGGGCATCTCGGACGCGGCTGCCAACGTATTGCTCCGCTACAACTGGCCCGGCAACGTGCGGCAGCTGGAGAATACGATCGAGCGCGCCATCGCGCTGAGTCGTTCGACGCAGATCGAGGTCGAAGATCTGCCGGCGCGCCTGCGCGAATACGAAGGCTCGGGCGCGCTCTTGCCGGAGCTGCAGACCGGCGCCGTGCTCTCGCTCGACGAGATCGAGAAGCTGCACATCCAGCGCGTGTTACAGAGAGAGAAGGGCAACAAGACGCACACTGCCAAGGTGCTCGGCGTTGACCGACGCACCCTGTATCGCAAGCTCGAACGCTACGTCAGTGCAGCGCACCACGACTCCGACCGCCGCGTCCCGGCGTGAGAGTGGCTCCGCTCGTCCCGTCGTCTCGGCGGTTCAGCCCAGACGGCGGGCGATCGGGGGAGCGGCAAGAGGCCTGCCGCCGCGCACCTCTAGCTTTGTGGCTCACGGCGACTGCGTCACGCAGTCACCCCGAAATTCGATTCGCCCGTTGCCTTCGCGAAGCTCAGCACAGGTGCCTGCGCAAAGCACGACGGCCGAACCATCTGGCGAGGCTTGCCAGCCCTCGTTGCACGGCCCCGGCGCGTTCTGCTCGAGCGATTCGGCAAGCCCATCCCCTGTGCTGAGCGACACCTCGAGGCGGTCGACGTCGAGTGAGGCTCCGCCCGACGCCGGCACGGCATAGCTGCAGTTCAGGGCGGTGTCAGCGATGGTTTCGAGCGTGCGCGCGATCGCGCCCGGGAAGTCCCGCGTATCGGCCAGGTCGTAGTGACAGAAGCGCGGGCCACCGTGCGAGCAAACCCGCGGCGCCGTGCCACCGGCGAACGCCATGCGCGACAGAGTCGGTCGCGCGAATTCCGGCCCGGGCAGCCCCACCACGAAGGTGCTCACGCCCGCCGTCTGCGCAAACCCCGATGCCCCGATGAGCGGGCCCGAATCGACGGGATCGTTACCGCGGCACCCGAGCTCATAGGTGGGGTAATCATCGGTGAAGAGGAGCATGAAGCGCTGCCCCGGCGCCTGGCTCGCGCTCAGTTGATTCAGCGCGAAGTCGTAGGCGTCGTGCGTCGGCGCGCCTCCCTCGGGTGATTGCGCTCGAAATCCATCCTCGATGCGACGCCGCTGCTCCGACCCAGCCGCTCCAAGCACGTCGATGGAGACGTCGGCGTCGCGATCGAAACAGACGGGCGCGTCGTTCGGCACGTCTGGAAAAAAGACGACACCGAGCGAGGTCTGCTCGGGCAGTGCCTCGATGGCAGCGAGCAGCGCATCCCGCGTCACCGTCCACTTGGTGCCGCGCACGTCGGGGAGCTCATCATCCATCGTTCCGCTGGTGTCGACGACGAGTTCGAACACCGCGGGAGCTGGCTCGGCCCGAATGCCCTCGCTGCCGCATTCGTTCGCGGCGCCAGCGCCGCCTGTGATTTCAGTCGCGACTATAACGGACTCACCGCACGCTGCGGCGGCCCACAGCACCATGAGCCCGAACCATTTCATCGTGACTTCGATGTAATGGCACGCCCGGCGGGCTTCGATCCACCTCATTTGGCCTTTCTGGCCGGGCAACTGTGCCGTTCAGGGCCTTCCAAGGCGCGGCCCATGGCCCTTCGGCACACCGGGCCCTCAGCCGTCGTTCAGGTAGCGACGTTCGAGGTGCCGTTCGAAGGCTTCTGTTCCGAGAGGGCGCCCTGTTGCGCGCTGCACCAGCTCTCCGGTCTCGAGCAAGCAGCCCTGCCCCCACACGTATTCGGTGAGCCAGGCGTCGAGCTCGGAAAGGTCACCTCGCGCGATCGAATCAGCGAGCGCGGGATGGGCCCTTCGAGCCGCATCGAACAGCTGCGCAGCGGTCAGCGCTCCCAAAGTGTAGGTCGGGAAGTAGCCGAACAGCCCCGCGGGCCAGTGCACGTCCTGCATGCAACCGTCGCGGTGA
Organism: Deltaproteobacteria bacterium; assembly: GCA_043780025.1. GTDB lineage: Bacteria > Myxococcota_A > Polyangia > Polyangiales > Polyangiaceae > SZUA-265. Next base: position 14,877 of record JAYWEH010000605.1, on the reverse strand, counting down.
TTGCCGGCGGTGCTGAGGCCGAGCAAGCGCTGCATGGCTTCGTCCCAACGCTCCGGCAGGTCCGCGACGCTGAGCGTCCCCAGGATGAGCTCGCGCTCGAGCTCGAAGCGCAGCACGATATGGCACGGATATGTCACCTCGTCGGCATCCACACGGATGAAACCGGGGTCCACGCGCGTGAGCAGCCGCGCGACGTTGAGCGCAGAAAAAGCTCGGGGAGATCGCACGGCCGCCTCGGGAAACGCGCCCACGAGCAGCGGCGCCACGAACTCGGCGAACTCGCCACTGCGGCAGACCTGCATCTCGAGCAGCAGGCTCTGACTCTCGTGGATGGCCATGCTGCGCGCTCGACCCACGGGTTGATCCAGGTAGCTCGGCGGTAGATGTTGTTCGTATTTGGCGTGACCCGTTTCATGGAGCACACCCATCAGCGCCGACAGAAAGTCGGATTCGTCGTAGCGCGTGGTGATGCGCACGTCGCGCGGCACGCCCCCGCAAAACGGGTGATGGCTGGTGTCGAGGCGACCGTGCTCGAAGTCGAAGCCCAGCCGCGCCATTAGCTCGAGCCCGAGCGCGCGTTGATTCCCCACGGCAAACGGCCCGTCCGGCGTGAGCACGGGCTCGCTGGCCTGGCGTTCTCGAGTGCGCTCAATCAGATCCGGCAAGACGCTGCCGAGCCGCGCGAACAAGGGAGCGATGTCTGCGCTGCGCGCGCCGGGTTCAAAACCGTCGAGCAGTGCATCGTACGGAGACAACCCGAGCCGCGCCGAGAGCGCCTGCGCGATTTCGCGGCGCAGCCCGACCACGTTTTCTAGGAGCGGTCGAAAGGACTCCCAATCGTTCTGCTTGCGCAGCGAGCGCCACGCTTGTTCGCTCTGACTCTCCGCGAGAGAAGCCGCTTCGACGAGTTGCGCGGGCACCGCGGTCGCCCGCACGAAGCGCCGCGCGATTTCCCGCAGATTGGCGCGCTGCCAGGGCCCGAGCTCGGACGCCTCCCCCCCGGCCTTCGCCAGCAGATCGCCCAGGTGGGGAGCCGATGCTTCGGCGTGGATCAGGCCTCGTAGCGTGCTCAAGGCAGCTCCCCGCGCCGATCCGCCGCCCGCGGGCATCATCGCCGCTTCGTCCCAGGCAGCAATGGCTTCCAGGTGCTCAAACTGGGCAATGCGTTGAAAGTGCTGTTCCAGGGTCGGGTAGGACAAGGCGCCTCGATCGGTTTTGGGCTTGAATTGTAGAAGATGACAGCCGCTAGGGGTTGCAGGAGGTGTAGCTCGAGACCGCGTTCGTCGGGCCCGTACACACGAAGCCGGTGTCACCCGGATCGATGGTGATGCGCTGCCCGATCGGCCAGTGCGGAACGCTGGCGTTCGCGGCCACCTCCAAACTGCCCGACAAAGCGCCCGTCCCCCAGGCGACGTACGCGTCCGAATACACCTCTCCATCGAGTTGCAGGAGCACGGCGAGCTCACCGCCGCTCGACACCGTATTCGGCAGGGTCAGACTGAAGGATTGCCCCAAGTTGACGGCAACGGGTCCCTCTTCGGAGAGGAAAACGCAGTTTGCCGAGCCGTTGCACAGCCTATAGCCCAACGGTGCATAGGTGATTGAGCCCGAGCCCACATTTTGGATCACGACCTCGGCGCTGCCGTTCGGATTGAACCGCACGCTCTGAAACGCCAGATCCGTATCTCCAAAAACCTGCGGCACCGCTCGAGGGCAGTCGCCGATGCCTGCCTCGCACTCGCCCGTTTCCAGTGAGCACACCTGACCGCCGCCGCACGACTCCGCGTCACAGCCGCACGTGTCCGTGCTCTGCACGCAAACCCCACCGCTGCAATCGGTCCCGAGAGTACACGGCTCCCCGGGGGCGCATCCGCCGCAGTTGACCATTTCACCCGCGCATCCCGACAAGCTGTCCCAGCTTCCCTGGGCATTGCAGCGTATTGGAGTCTGCTCTTGGCACGTCTCCGCGCCCGGCTCACAACTCACACAGCTCCCCGTCGTGGCGAGGCAGTGACCGAGCGGTGCTTCGCAAGCAGCCGCACCGATCCAACGGCCACCGGTGCACACCTCCGGCGCGCCGGCCACGCAGCGCCGTTGGTGCTCGACACAACCGCAGCTCCCATCCAGGTCGTCCCTGCACACCGGCGTCGCCGCGACGCACACGATCACCTCGCCCCACTGGCCATCCGCCGCGCAAGCTTGCGCGCGCTCAGCCGCGAGACACTGCGTGGCGCCGAGGCCCGGATCGCAATCCCCAATCGCCGGCGCCGGCACGTCGGCGCAGCCGCCCTGCCCGGTGCCACAGTTCGGACCGCTACCAGCACCGGCATTGCCGCCGGCTCCCGCTGGCGTCGTTTCACTGCCGATGCCGACGTCTCGACTATCGACGGCACAGGCGAGCAGCAAAGCGCCAGCGCAGCACGACCGCCACGCCGACCAGACCCGCCTGTTGGAGAGCATGCCGCCTATTTGCCAGAACTCTCGCGCACAGGCGAGTCCAGCCCCCTGGAATCAACGCGTCACTGGAATCAACGCGTCAGGCGGCGGAAACGGCTTCCTTCTGCGTCATCCAGACTTCGACTTCCCGATCGACGAAGCCCCATTCCGGGTTTTTCGTCGGATCGCGCAGGGTCGCGAGCAGGTCGCGGAAAGCTCCCGTATCCGGTTTGGCGAACTCGAAATACGTCAAGAAGTCCCAATCCGAATTGGGCAGATAACGGGAGTGATAGAGCCGGCGCGCAATGCGGCCCGCGTACGGCTGCCCGAGCGCGATGTGCCCCGCCTGAGCGGCCTGCACGAAATACGCTTGCCGCTCATCCTGGGCCAGCGCCCACCACTCCGGCGATTTGCGGATCGGGATCAGCACCGCGATCGGCCCTGAACGGACGAGCGAAGCATCGGCCAGGGCCCGGCGAGTTGCGAGCTCCGTGTAGACCTGGTGTTGCGTCGTACCGATCAGCGACGCCGTCGGGTGAATCGGCTGGCCCTTGGACTCGAGCCGCCACAACGTCATGCCTGCCGCGATCCCCGGCACGCCGGGCCCGCGCACTACCTCGATGCGCTCCACGTCGTAGGCGTTTCCGGCCACGAGCTCCGCGCGCGCGGCGCCCGCGGGCTCAGCGCCAAAGCAGGTGAAATGAACGAGGGGCCTCGCTGACATGCCCCGAACCAACACCCCGCTCGGTTTCAGCGAAGTTGCCAAATCTTGGCCGCACGGTTCGAGCACGCCGACGTGCGTAAAAAAAAAGGCCCACGGCGCGTCACACTTTGGCGGTTTCCGCTTCAGGTACGAGTGGCGGGCGGTGTGCTCGCCGTCAGGAGCAGCCATGTCCAGAGACGTCGAGACCGTACGCAGGAAAGTGGAAGCCTTCGAGATCGATGACCCCGAGTCGGTCGAGTCGTTCAGCGAACGGCTGGCGCGCGAAAACGACTGGACGCTCCAGTACACCCACCGCGTCATCAAGGAATACAAGCGCTTCGTGGTGCTCGCTTTGACAGCGACCCACTCCGTCACGCCGTCCGACGCCGTGGACCAGGCCTGGCACCTGCACCTGCTGTACTCGCAGTCGTATTGGGGTGATCTGTGCGCAGACACGCTCGATTATCCGCTGCACCATCAGCCGAGTCGCGGCGGTGTGGCGGAGTCGCAGAAGCACCACGCCGACTACGAGCGCACTCTGGCGACCTACGCCGCGAGCTTTGGTGAAGCGCCACCAGGCGACATCTGGCCTACAGTGGCGAAACGGTTCTGGCGCGGGCGGCGTTTCACGCGCGTGGATGGGCAGGGCGCGTGGGTGCTATCCAAGCGAGCGACGGTCCACTCCATCGCTTTTGCCGCAGCGATGTTGGGCGTCTTCCTGCCGATCGCAGGCTGGGGTGCGAGCCTGACGAGCCACGGCTTCCTAGCATTGCAGGCCGCGCTGTGGAGCGCGAGCCTGATGGCCGCGTGGTGGCTGCGGCACGGGCGCGGAGAACGGGAGCCGCGACCGATGCCCGATCTCGACGCCTATGAGGTGGCGCAGCTCCGGGTCGGTCCCCAGCTCGCGGTCGATGCCGCGCTGAGCCACCTGGTCGCGAGCGAGCGGCTCGTCCTCGACGCCCCCAAGGGCATACTCCAGATCGGCGCGCCGCTCGAGCCGAACGCTCATCGCCTCGAGCAACGCCTTTACGCGCGCATCCAGGCGGGCCAGACCGCTCTCCGCGATCTGCGCAGCGACGCGCGCTCGCTCACGCGCGACATCCACGAGCGCTTGCTCGAACACGAGCTCATCGCCTGGACCGAATCGCCCTGGCCACTCCGGCTGGCGCTGCTCGCGCCGCTGCTCGGCCTCTTGCGCGTGATCCACGCCGCGGGTACGCCCGCCCCGATCGGCTTTACCGTGTTGTTGAGCGTCGCCGGTCTGATCGTCGCGTTCCGCTACTTCCGCGTCCACTCGAGTCCCAGCCATCGCGGCGCGACGCTGCTCCGGCGCATGAAGAATGAGCACAATGCTCTCGCGCAGCTGACCCCGGGAGAGGCCCGGCAAGACGGGAGCGTGCAACTGGCGCTCGCCATCGGATTGTTCGGAATGGCGGTGCTACCGGGCGCGGAGCTCAGCGAGCTCGCGGACTCCTTAACCAGCTCACACGCTTCTCCGCGAGCGGATACCCGCGGGGGCGGCGGTTGCGGGGGCGGCGCGGGCGGCGGTTGCGGGGGCGGCGGTTGCGGGGGCGGCGGCTGCGGAGGTTGCGGGGGCGGCTGCGGAGGCTAGTACGCCGGTTGGCGGTACACGATGCAGCTCGCGAGGAGTTGATCCGCATCCCGATCGCCGATCTCGTGCGCTGCATCTGTCTCCGGCCCGACGGGCTGCGACGTGTTCTCGAGCACGACGGCGTCACAACCGATCTCCCCCGCCCGTTCTCGCAAGCTCCAGATCATCGAGTCCGTACCGGGTGCATCGAGCCCTCGGGTGCGCTCGACCGCGAACAGCGCCACGTCGACGTGCGGCTCCGCGGGCGGGCCCTTCGAAAAGATTTCGATCGCCTCCGGCCGCCGCGGCACGAGCGGGCGCGGTGGTTGATGGAGCGCCGTGGTCTGCACGGATGTGGAGGCGCCGCAGCCGACCGCACCCATGGCCAACACCCACGCGAGTGACGCCGCGCGGCACGCTGGCGTGGGTGTGCCGCCTGAACCACGACCGACACCGGCTCCTGTTGCTGCGCTACCACAGCGCACCGGTGTTTCATCCGCAGCACTAGCCCGCTGGGGAGGGGGGCTTGGCGCGGGTTTTTCTTCAAAATTCACGATGCTCGTTCCGATCGGGCCCCACAGCGGCCATCTCAGAGCAAGCCGCGTACCAACAACGCCGCCCACACCTTCAACGCTCCGCGGCGAGCGTGTTAGGCTCAGGCGTCGTGCGAGCCGTCCTTCAGGAACACTTGCTCTTGCCGGCGACGCGCAATGGCGCGATCTGGCGCTATTCCCCGGCGCACCCGAAGCTGCCGCACTTTCACGGGCAACTCGAGCTCTTGGTGGTCAAGCGCGGCTCGGTCATCCCATTGAGCGGGCTGCGGTGCACTACGGCTTGACGACTTGCGTACCGGGCGGCGCGGCGAACGCGAACTCGCTCGGGGGCACGGCCACGTTGACCAGCGGCTCCGAGAAGTCGAACACGTTCTTGTTCTTTTGCGCGTCGATCAAGAGCACGCGGCGCACCTGGAAGGTCTTGCCGTCCACATACAAGAGCATCTTCTGGTAGGCGGGCGTCGGCTCGCGAGGAATGGCCAACAGCACATAGCCGCCCTTGAACTTCAGCGTCTCCGCGTTCAGCTCCTTGAGCGCAAAGGAGGCTTCGAGCTTCCCTTCACCGAGCAGGAAGGACAGCGCCGCGGGGTACGCGCTCTTGCCCACCTCTTGCTCGTAGAGCTGCTTGTTGTCGGCCTCGTACACCTTGAGCAAGCGCCCGTCGGACACGACGCGGTTGCCGTTGTTGGTGTAGCGCCAGCTCATCTTGCCGGGCTTCACGAACGCGACGCGCCCCTGGCTCTCCTTCTTCTTGTTGTAGGCGAAGATGGTGTAGCGCTGGCTGAACTGGGCCTGGAAGGTCTTGGCCCCGTCGTAGAAGGACTGCACGCGCGCGGCAATTTGCTCGGAGCTCAGATCCGGCAGCCCGCTCGGAGCTCCGGGTGACTCGAGCGGAGCGTCTGCGACATCGGCCGCGGCCTGTGGGGCTGCGGGCACGGGCACCTGTGCCGCTGCCTCTCGAGTCGGCGCATGAAGCGGACCCAACACGGCTAACGCTGCGATGATGCTTGTCCAAATCCTTGTCATTGCGCTCTCCCGAAGCTCCGTTCGCCTTCGCTTCTCTAACTTACTCTCGAGTCGACCGCACACTTCCCGAGGGCTCAGGAGCCGCGAAACATAGGCCAACCGGCCGATGTTTACGCCTGCGTTTTCAGTCGCTGCGAGGCGCGATGAGACCGCGCGCGGCTTAGGGCCTCGTTACCGCCACGCGGCTAACTCGCTCGGCAAGCGCGCGGTCAATGGGGGCGCGCCGCAAGTACGTCATCGCCAGCGCGAGTGCGTCAGCCGCGTCCGAACGCGGCTCCGCATCGAGGCGAAGCAGCGTCGTCATCATGCGAACGACCTGCGTCTTGTCGGCCCGGCCATGACCCGTGACGGTGTTCTTGACCCGGGCCGGTGGGTATTCCGCCACTTCCAGGCCCGCGCGAGCGAGGTTGAGCAACACAACGCCGCGCGCATGGCCCAGCTTGGCGGCAGACTGAGCGTCCTTGTGAAAAAACAAAGACTCCACCGATCCAACGTCGGGGCGAAACGCAGCGATCACGGCCATGAGCTCTCGATCGAGGTGAACCAGACGCAGCGCCAGGGACTTGTCCGCTGGCGCATCGATCACGCCGTGCCCGAGGTGCGTGACGCGATTTCCCTCACCCTTCAGCACACCCCAGCCCAAATGTAAGGTTCCGGGGTCGATGCCGAGCACGATCATGGGGCGCAACGGTACCAGTCTTGGACCCGCTCCGAAAGTTTTGACCTCAATCGGGCGTTTACACGCCTGAAGCATCGAGCCAGGGAAGCGCCACGCAGGCTCGTGGCGTATGCTCAGGGCAGCGCCCTCGTTGGCGCCTTACTTGCTTCACGAGGTCTTCATGAAAACATCTCTTTTCCTTTTCCCTTTGTCCTTCGCCGCCGCGTTGTTGCTGCCAACACGGCAGGCCATGGCCGGCCTGGATTCGTGCGGCAACATCCACGTCGAGGCCGAAGCCGAGTGTACGGTGCAGGTGGAGGGTGGCTGCCAGGCCCAATGTGAACCGGTGCGCTTCGAAGCGGCCTGCGCGGGGCAGCTCCAGGTCCAATGTAGCGGCCAATGCAACGTGGAGGCGAGCGTCGACTGTACCGCCAGCTGCGACATCGCGAGCTGCCAGGCGCGCTGCGAGGTCGATCCTCCCAGCTTCGAATGTTCGGCGGAGTGCAATCTCCAGGCTGAGGCCACGTGCAACGCCGAGTGCTCGGCAGCCGCCAATCGGGGTGAATGCACGGCCTCGTGCAAATCGACCTTTTCGGCGGAGTGCGACGCGAGCTGCACTAGCCGCGGCGGCAGCGCGAGCTGCGAAGCCAAATGCGAAGCCCGCTGCGAAGCGGATTGCTCGGCGAAAGCCAACGTCGACTGCCAGGTAGACTGCCAGAGCGAGGGCTATATCGAGTGTAAAGCCGACCTGGAGGGTGGCTGCGACGTTCAGTGCCAGCGGCCTGAAGGCGCAGTGTTCTGCGACGGCCAATACGTGGACCACGGCGGCAACCTGGACGAGTGCATCGCCGCCATCAATGCGGTGGTCGATATCGAGGTCGAAGCCAGCGGTAGCTCGAGCGGTAGTTGTGTGGGTGGCAGCTGCCAAGCCGAAGCGGAAGGCACCGCCTCCGCCAGCTGCAGTGTGCCGAATAGCGCAGGGTCACCGGCAAGCCAGCACAACAGCGCCGGTGCGCTCGCGGCGCTGATCGGGCTCGGCGCCGTGCTCGGCCGGCGACGCCGCCGCTGAGCGCCCCGCGACTGCGAGCCCGAGTCTCGATTGACTTGGGCTCGCACCTGCCGGGTCACGGCATGAGGGGCGTCGTATCTCGACTGAGCCGATGCACGTAGTGGTAGGTGGGTTGAATTCGAGGGGGCGGGAGCGAATGTTCCCCCGGCCGAAGCGGCGGTTGAATATCCGGTAGCTTCTCGCCCTCGAGGAAGTCACGCGGGCGGATTACGAACACACCGCAGGGGGCGGTCTGCAAGACCTCGTGCGCGACCGAGCCCATGATGATGCGTTCGAGTCCGTGGCGGCCGTGCGTGCCGAGCACGATCAGATCCGCATCGACGACCTTGGCAAGGGTGACGATGCGCTCGGCGGGAGCCCCCACCGAAACGTAGTAGGCGATCTTCTCCAGAGCCAGCAACTGATCGAAAATCATGAACTCGTCGACCGTCTGCGCGAGCCGCGCGCGCGCTGCTTCATGCGCTTCCTCCTGCGCGACGAAACGCCGCTCGCCGGGCATGAGAATGCCCGAAGGGCCGTCAGCGCCAACGGTGATGACGTGCAGCGAGGCCCCACTGTGCGCCCCGCACAGGCGTAAAGCTTCGACTACGGCGCGATCGCCGAGCGGTGAAAAATCGGACGCGGCAATCACCGTGTACGGGTGAGCTCTCGCTGGCTGAGCCATCGAGGATGCTTGAGCTGACGCTTCGTTCTCGAACATGGGGATCTCCAACATGGGTGCCTCCAGTCTCGGTAGAACGCCTGTGGCGCATTGGTCGATGTGCGAACAATCGTGCCACGATCGCGTGCCGAGCTAAGCAGACCAATGCAGAACACGTGCCAGTTCGTCCGCGGAAGCCTTTTCAAAGAGAATTGACCGGCTCGGCGCTTGCCGGAGCATGGCCATTCCGGTATTCGCCAGATGCGGGTCCAAATGGGCGATTTACAATCGGATCTAGCGCACGTCTCGAAGGAGCTACGCGAGACGCACATCTCGTGGGTATTTCTCTCTGAGCAGCGAGCGCTGAAAGTAAAGAAGCCGGTTAATTTCGGCTTTCTCGATTTCTCGGATCTGGAGAGCCGGCGGCGCGCGTGTGAAGCGGAGCTCCGGCTCAACCGACGACTGGCCGGCGATGTCTACCAGCGTGTCGTGCCGATCACGCGCGATCAGCAGGGAATGCACTGCGTAGCCGGTACCGGCAGCGTGGTCGATTGGGCGGTGGAGATGCGCCGGCTGAATGACGAAGACCGTCTCACTGAGCGCATCCTGAGCGGCCGAGTGGCCACGCCAACATTTGACACACTGGCGCGGCACCTCGCCCGCTTTCACGCCGCGGCAGAGCGCAGCGCTCACATCGACCGCTTCGGCCATGTCGACCAGGTCCGGGAAAATGTGCTGGAGAACTTCGCCCAGGCGCACGCTTCGCTGGCCAGCTGCGTATCGGAGGCGCAGCAGCGGGAAGTCGAAGCCTGGCAACTCGCGTTCCTCTCCGCGCATGCCGATCGGTTCAGAGAGCGGGTGCTGGGCGGACACATTCGCGATGGCCACGGCGATCTGCGCGTCGAACACGTCTACATCGACGCTGCCGGGCAACCCACGATCATCGACTGCATCGAGTTCAACGAGCGCTTCCGCTACGCGGATGTTTGCTCCGATATCGCGTTCCTTTCCATGGACCTGGCGTTCCACGGGCGCACGGAGGACAAAGAACGGTTTTTAGCCAGCTACGCCACCGAAAGCGGCGACCATGATCTCTACGGTCTGATCGATTTCTATGAGAGCTATCGCGCCTACGTGCGCGCGAAGGTGAACACCTTCAGCCTCGCCCAGGCCGCCCCGGGCGAGCGATCGCACATCGCGGAGCAGGCGCGCCGCTATTTCCTGCTGGCTCAGGCGTCCGAGCGGCAACAGCTGACGCAACCGCGCCTGCTCGCGGTCGGCGGCTGGATCGCCAGCGGCAAGAGCACCGTCGCGCGGGAACTGTCGGTGCGCCTGGCGTGCCCGGTGTTGAGCTCCGATCGGATCCGTAAATCCCTCGCGGGCGCCGACCCTACGACCCCGCTCCACGACGCAGCGTTCAGCGCGCATTATTCGGACCTTTTCAGCGAGCGCGTGTATTCGGAAGTATTCCGGCGCGCCCGGCTGGTGCTCGCGTCAGGTCGTTCGGTGGTGGTCGACGCCTCGTTTCGCAGCGCGGAGCAGCGCGCGCAGGCGCGAACGGTTGCGGCGCGAGCGGGGGTTCCGTTCTTGTTCGTCGAATGCCGCGCCAGCGCCGAGGTGTGCGGGGCCCGCCTGGCGACACGCGCAAGAGGCCCGAGCGAGAGCGATGGGCGCGGCGAGATCTTCGACGATTTCCTGGCCCGCTACGCAGCGGTCTCGGAGCTGCCTCCGGCACAGCACGTCAGCATCAATTCCGGAGGCTCGTTGGCCGAGAGCATGGCTGAACTGCAACGCGTGGGCGCCTTGGTGTAGGTTGAGGCTCAATGGCTCGCCCCACCAGCTCCGGACCCGACCGCAAACAAAGCTCCTCCAACCTGGTGTGGATGGACCTGGAAATGACGGGCCTGGACGCCCGCAACGACGCCATCGTCCAGGTGGCGCTGATCGTTACAAACGCCGAGCTCGAGCCGCTCGAGCAGTATGAAAGCGAAGTCTGGCAGCCCGAGCCCGTGCTCGCTCGCATGGTGCCTTTCGTGCGCGAAATGCACGAAAAGACCGGGCTCCTCGAGCGCGTGCGGCGCTCGACGGTAGAGCTCCGGAGAGTCGAGCAGGCGCTGCTGCAGATCATCTCCGGCTGGTGCCCCTACGGAGCCGTCTTGTGCGGCAACAGCATCTGGCAAGATCGCAAATTCATCGATCAGAACATGCCCGGGCTCGCGAGCTACCTCACCTATCGGCTGCTGGACGTGAGCTCGCTCAAGATCTTGGCCCATACCTGGTACGGGCCAGCTGCCGTCTTCGCAAAGCCAGTCAGCGGCGAGCACGACGCGCTCGTCGACATCAACAATTCGATCGCCGAGCTCGCGCACTACCAGAAGACGCTATTCCGAAAGGTTTGAGCGCGAGACCGAGCGAGGCCGCGGCGAAGCCGCGGCAATCGTGTGTGGAGGCCTTGTTGGGGCGGGACGCCCCCCGCGGCCCTGCCAGGGAATATTCGCCGAGGCCGCCCTGTAAGCCTGATCGAGCCAAGGTGGTCCCGGCCACGTCGCGAGCAATGGTGGGGCGAAATGCACGCACTGTGCAAGTGACGTCCGGCCCGAAGGGACAATCGCGGCAATTGTGGCCCTGCGCTCGCGGAAAGCGGCTTGTTCGAACCGCGTCGCACCAGGGGTGAACGTCGAATGCGTTCGCTGGCTTGCGCGTGGTCGCGGAGGACCTAGATTAAAGCACGGCTTCACGGAGCACCCCCTGGGTGCAAATTTCAGGGGCGCCCACCGGGTGCAGGGGCACTTCGCCCTCGCACCGAAAGCAGAGCGCGTAGCCCCTCTAGACCGAACCAGCGCACTGGTTTGGCCAGCGTATCTTCCTTCCCGAAACGGGCATCGAGCCCTTCATTTCCATCGCTGGGTGGGGTCCCAGCATTCGCAGCGTGCCAGTGGACTCGGCCCCGATGGTGGCCGGCTCGGGCCGATGTCCGTCGACGCGACATCGGTGTTCGACACCCTCACAAGAGAAATCACTCCCTCCTATGCCTCATTCCCTCACCACTCCCAGCGTCCCCTCTGAGCTCTGGCCGGCCAACGATGCGGCGCCCGAAAGCAGCCGCGTGCGCGCACCGTTGACGTCGCGCATCAGCCACGCCGACGAGCTACAGCTGTCGTGCCGGCTTTCGGAGTGCAGGCGCGAGCTCACGGCTATTGCCTTGCTACTACCGGACGGAGATCAGGCCCTGCGCCGTCTGCACGCCGTCCGGCAAAGCGAAGTGCGGGCCGGAGCGTCGCGTAACATTGGCACTCCGCTCGAGGAGCTCGACCTCTTGCAGCAGGGCCTGGGGGAGCTGCGGCAGAGCAGTTCGACGGCGGTGGGAGGAGACGAAGACCCGGTGGAGCAACAGCTGTCAGCCGTGCTCGCGTTGCTCGAACGCGCCAACTTACGCGAGATCGACGTGCTGAAGGTGGTACAGGCCGCGCGGCTCGGCACGAAGACCCGGCGCACGTCAGCTCGCCCCCGCGTGGAACGCGACCACGCGATCACGCCCGAGCTGCGAAAGCGGCGTGCACTCGCGCAGCGCGCGGCCCGGCTCTCGAGTGAGGTCGACCGGATCCGCTCGCGCTTCGTCAGCGCCAACCAGGGGCTGGTGAGTTACGTCGTCAACCGCTACATCGGCATGGGCTTGAACGAGGCCGACCTGCTGCAGGAAGCCAACATTGGCTTGATGCGCGCCGTGGACAAGTTCGACCACCGCCGCGGCAGCCGATTTGGGACCTATGCCATCTGGTGGATCCGCCAATCCGTCCGGCGCGCGCTGGCCAACCAGTCACGCACCATTCGCTTGCCGGTGCACGCCTTGGGGGCTAGGTACACGCTCGAGCGGACCGCACAACGTTTGTCGGCCGAGCGAGGCGGGGCCGCGACCGCTGACGAACTCGCCAAAAGCACGGGCATGCTCCCCAAAAACGTCGAACCCTTGCTCAACCTCGTGAAAGAGCCGCTCAGCCTCGACGCGCCCCGCAACACGGAAATCGACACGCCCATGGGGGACTCCATCGCCGATTCCATCACCCCGAACGGCCTGGAATTGGCCGCCAGAAACGAACGCGCCAAACAGTTGCGCGCCCTGCTCGAGGAGCTCTCCGTGCGGGAGCGCAAAATGTTGACCTTGCGCTTCGGCCTCGATGGGCATGACGAATGCACGCTCGAACAGATCGGGGCCCGCTTCACGCTGACGCGGGAACGCGTGCGGCAGATCGTGTCGAGCGCGCTGCAAAAGCTGGAACGCCAAACCGAGCTGCAGCACCTCGACCTCAGCTGAGCGCCCCGCGGCACTGTCTCGGCTCCCCGCGCGGGCCACCCATGGAACGGGCTAAACTGACTCGCTGCCGACGTCGTTTGCGACTTCGTCTGCACTCGGGGCGAGCGCCCGCTCGAGCTTTGCGCGGAGCTCCGCGAGCTGCTGCTGCTTGGACACGCGTGCGTCGGACGCCGCGGGCCGTGATTCGCCTCTGCGTAGCTCGGCTCTGCGCATGGATACCGCTTCTGACGACCGCTCCGTCGCTGCCGCCTCGCGCTGCGCTCGCATCTGCGCTGCGCGGGGAGACAATGCGCGGGGGGATGATGCGCGAGAGGCCTTGGCTTCACCGAGCTCCGCGCGCCGCGGCTTCGCCTGTTCAGCCTCCGCGCGCAGGGCTTTGGCACGGCGATACTCCTCGCGACGGCGCAGCTTGGCCGCCTCTTTGAGAGCCAGGTAGCGCGGATCCTGTTGGCGCTTGGCTTTGGCCTCGGCGTACGCACGCCGCCGCGCTTCGCGCATGCGCACACGATATAGCTCTTTTCTCGAAATGACGGAGCGTTCACCCGGCTCGGCGCCGCTTCTCGAGCTCCTGCCGTCTTCAGACGAATCGTCGGCCATTTCTACGCTCCACCGCTTAGGGCCCGGCGGGCCGGGTCATTTCGATGCCGACCAGCTGAGTCTTTGTTCAGTACCATGGTCGCTCATTCCCGGCAAGGGCGAACACACGGCCCTCGAGCCATTCAGCCTCGCTATCGTCAGCGAACGGCGCGGAAAAGTCTGTGACGCACTCGTGTCCGTTTGATCGGCGGATGAATGAAGCGCTCCCGTCGCTCGTGCCCGTTGGCGCCGACGCCGAACCCACGCCTCCCCCGGCCTCCCGCGTTGGCCGCAAGGCTAGCCTCGACGCCGTGGACTTCAAGACCGCAGTGCTCGAACACTTGCTCCACACCTGCGCCAAAGATGCGCGGGACGCTTCCGAGCTCGACCTGTACCACGCCTTCGCGCACACCGTGCGCGATCGCCTAGTGCACCGCTGGCTCGCCACTCAGCGCACGCACCTCGTTCAAGACGTAAAACGCGTCTGCTACCTGTCGTCTGAATTCTTGACGGGCAGGAGCCTCGGCCTGTGCCTCATGAACATGGGGTTGTACGAAGCAGCCGAACAGATCGTGAGCGATCAGGGCTATGAGCTCGGCTCGATCCTGGAACGAGAGGGTGACCCCGGCCTCGGCAACGGCGGCCTGGGCAGGCTAGCGGCGTGTTTCATGGACGCGCTGGCGACGCTGGAGCTGCCCGCCATCGGCTACGGCATTCGTTACGACTTCGGCATGTTCGAACAGCGCATCAGCGATGGCCGCCAGGTCGAGCAACACGACAACTGGCTCCACCTCGGCAACCCGTGGGAGCTGCCACGACACGAAGACACATGACGAGCGGCCGCTTGACGGTCGCCTTCGTGCCCAACTACGGCGTGTCGCTGGCCGAAGCCATAATTCCCGCGGCCGACGCGAGCTTGCAGATCTCGACGGCGGGCACCGAAGCCTCCGGGACGAGCAACATGAAATTCGCCCTCAATGGAGCCCTCACCATCGGCACGCTCGACGGCGCCAACGTGGAGATCCGCGACGCGGTGGGCCCGGACAATTTCTTCCTGTTTGGTATGACCACGAGCGAAGTGGGCGCTCTGCGCGCGAGCGGCTACAATCCGGCGCACTACATTCAAAAGAGCCCGGCCCTGGCGGAGGCGCTGGAGCTGATCGAGGGCGGCTTCTTCAGCCTGGGCGACAAAAACCGCTTCAAGCCCATCGTCGAAGCCTTGACGACGCGCGACCCCTTCATGGTCTGCGCGGACTTCGAGGCGTATCGGGCCTGCGAAGCCGCGTGCGTGAACGCCTATCGCGATCAGCGC
>JAYWEH010000604.1:0-3265 GCA_043780025.1 Deltaproteobacteria bacterium | reverse complement strand
GCATTTGCAGATCGGGATATTGAGTTCGTGGAGGCGCTGCTGCCGCAACTGGGAGTGCCTCGGGCCTCCTATGGCCTCCCCGTCGGCTACGAGCCACTCGGCGAGCCAGCGCCACCAGGGCTGTTGCGCCGGCTCGGTGTCACGCCTCGGCCGAGAGTGTTGGCGAACGAACGTATCGCAGGCGCCACTGTCGAAATTCGTGACCGAGGCGGCTTTCGCGAGATGGTGGCGCGTGAAAACGGCACGGAGCTCGTATGGACCCGGGCCAGCGTCCGCGATCCGAGCGAATCTGGATGGCCGTACATCGAGCTGTTTCACCTGGCAGCCCTACAGGCGAAATCACGCCGGCGGGCGCTGTTCGTCGGCTGCGGTGGAGCGGTTGCTTTGCGGCAATTCGCGCGGATGTATCCCGGACTGGCGATTGACGTGGTCGAACGCGAGGCTCGTGTCATCGAGCTGGCACGCGTTTGGTACGATCTCGACAAAATCCCGGGCTTGACCGTACACATCGCCGACGGCGCGGACTTTGTGGAACGTGCGGGGGCGTCGTCCTGGGACATTGTGGTGATCGACGCATTCGATGCAACCGCCTCGACCGAAGCGCTGACGCGGCCGCGGTTCTTCACCGCCGTACGCCGGTTGTTGCAATGCGGCGGAGCGTTGGCGGTGAACGTCATTGGAACCCTCGATGGCCATGGGCCCGTCCGCGACGTCGCGGAGCAGCTGATGCGCCTCTTCGAGCGAGTCCGTATCGTACCGGTCATGACCGCGGACGAAGCGTGGCTACCGAGCGCGCTACGGAACGTCGTGCTGATCGCCTCGAAGCGTCAGCCCTCCTGATGCCCGCCACCCGCCTCGATCCGGGACGCCGCGGCGACGCAGGTCAATTTTTGAGCCACCTGTTCCGTTACGCGCAATGGTCGGCATTGTCTGCCATTTGGCAAACCTGCAGACGCCCGAGCTCGGTTCAGTCATCTGCTGCGGGCTCTGACACTGGCGACGTCGCTGTTGGCGACGACGACTGCGGGCTGGAAGCCCAACCGTTGCCACAGCGCTGCGGCCGTTCCCCCGTGCACGAAGCCAACGCTGAGCTTCTCGACACCGCTCGCGTGAAAGAAGTCTGCGAGCTGTTGGACCAGCGCTCGACCCAGGCCCTGGCCCCGGTACTCGGGTTCGACCCAAACATCCTCGATGCTGCCAAAGCGAGCCACGTCACGCCCGGCTTCGATCCGCCCCATCGCAGTGCCCACGATGCACCTCGCGCCCGAGCCAGCCACCTCCGCAACCAGAACCTGGACGCCAGCATCGGCGATGCTCTCGGCATAGAAATCCGGAAGCCCCGCCCTCCTCGGGGGCGTCATGCGCCACAGGCTAGGGTTCTCCTGCTCCAATAGATCCTGCAGCCGCAAGCGCAGCGTCGCGAGGCGCTCGCAGTCCGCGGCCGAAGCCGCTCGAATGACATATGACAGGGTCGACACCACGCAAAAAGACCACGATCGCCGCCCGCGCGCAATGCAAGCCAGCCCCTACGAAAAGGCGCCAGCAGCTCGAGGCTTGGTCACAATGGGCTACGCATGCCATATGGCTCTCGGCCTGGGCCATGCTGGCGTTCTCGCTGGTCGGAGCGGTCGCGCGAGCCAGCGAACCGTTGCGCATTGCGCTCGTCTTTCACGTTGCACAGCGTGACGGCGAAGCCGTCGCTGCCGAGTCGTTCATCACAGAGCAACTGGCGGCAGCCAATACGATCTACGGCCCGCTCGGCATCGAACTGGTCCAACACGAGCGCGTGCCCCTCGGGGAAAAGCACGCTGACATGATCACGCGCCGAGACCGCGACGCACTGGCACGTTACGTCAAAAAAGGTGCAATTCACTGCTTCATTGTCGCGAGGTTGATGGACGTCGACGAGCCGGGGCGAGAGCGGCGCGGCGTGCACTGGCATCCACGGCACGCCCCCCAGAGCAGCTTCTTGATCGTCAGCAAGATCTCGCGCCGCTATGTGCTGGCGCACGAGTTAGGCCATCTATTCGGTAACCAGAAGCACAGCGACGTGCCGGGCAACCTGATGAGCTACCAGCGCTCGAACCAGCCTCCCTTCCTTGACGACGCGCAGATCCGACGCGTCCAGAGCACGCTCGCAGCCATGCTGAAGCTGGGCACCCTGGTCCCGCTCGCGACCGCGCAACCCGGCCCCCGCTGAGCGAAGGCAACGGCGCCCATAACGCGCTGAGCCGAGCACCGGACTGCATTTATCCACACGAGGCGGTCCCCGTTGGAAACGCTTCCAGATCGCGCTAGACTCAGCGCGCCGAGCTCGGCTCGATTCAGGGAGGCAACGCCGCATGCACCACAGCGCACTCAAAGGAAGCTCTTCTCACCCCACCAGCAGGGGCTCCAGCCCTAGAGTGTCGCTGGTAGCGCTCGCCGTGCTGAGCGGCGCGTTCGGCTGCGGCGCCGAAAGCGAAGGTCCGCAGGGCAGCGCGGTGCCGCCCTATCAACTGCAAGGTGAGCCCCCGAGCGGGAACGGCCCGAACGGCGAGGTGACGCCTCCCGACGGCACCGCCGGCGCCGGCCCGGTCGATGGTGTCAGCACCGAAGGCCCCCCGGTGGTGAGCGGCCCTATCGACAATGGCGAAGGAACGGGCTCGGGCAACGGAGACCCCGTCGTCGTACCCCCGACGGACACTACCCCCACGGGGGACCCGACCTTACCTCCCGAAGGCCTGGGCTACCCCGAGAACACGGGCGCGTCTTGCGATGTCACGGCGGGCCCCTACGCAGGAGACAACCCCAACCTGCCGAACCCCTTCGCCATGAACGACGGCACGATCATCAGTACCCGGGCGGAGTGGGCCTGCCGGCGCAACGAGATCAAGAAGGACCTGGAGGAGTATGAAATCGGCGTGAAGCCCGAGCCCCCACAGGTGGCCGCGACCTTTGCCGGCAACACTCTGAGCGTACGGGTCACCACGGCGAACGGCTCCATCACGCTCACCTCGAATGTCACGGGCACAGGCGCTTGCGTGGTCATCGGCATGGACGGCCCTTCGAACAGGGTCACAGGCTGTAGGCAGGTGCCGTTCGATGCCGGCCAGGTCGTCACGGTGTCCACGTTCAACAGCGACCAGCCCCCGAACGACCCGTATTACACGCTCTATCCCGAGCTCTGGGACGAGGCGCCCTACGGCGGCACGCCGACCGCGAACGGCAACCGGCGGATCGGCAGCTACAGTGCCTGGTCGTGGGGTGTCAGCCGCCTGATCGA
>JAYWEH010000603.1:0-7731 GCA_043780025.1 Deltaproteobacteria bacterium | reverse complement strand
GGTGCGCGCGGCTCGGGGCGGCGACGACTGCATCGTCTCATTCTACTGCGTCGAGCGTGGCGAGGCTGCTCACCGGCCCGCGTCCGGTCGACAATCCTAACGCAGGCACTGAATTGCCAGCCCGGAGGGCCACCACTACTATCGCGTTCATGGTCGACTCCTCGTCCCCTCGCTCGAGGCCGGTACCCCCGCCGCCCGGCGTGATCGCGGAAATCATCGCGCGCGCCCTGCACGAAGACCTGGCAAGCGGGGACGTGACCACCGAAGCGATCGTACCTGCCGAGCTCACCGCGCTCGGAGTCGCGATGAGCAAGGCCGCGCTGTTGAGCTGCGGCAGCCAGGTGGCCAAGTCCGTATTCGAAGCGGTGGACCCAACGCTCGGCTTCGAGGTCCTGGTGCCGGACGGCACTTGGGTACCTGCAGGCCGCCCGCTCTGGGAGGTGCGCGGTGCTGCTCGCTCGATCCTGATGGCCGAACGCACCGCGCTCAACTTCGTGCAACGTTTGAGCGGCATTGCAACCTTGGCGCACCGTTTCGTGCGCGAAATACCGGTCGGCGCCAGCACGCGTGTCGTCGATACCCGTAAAACCACACCCGGGCTGCGCGCGCTCGAGCGTTATGCCGTGCGCTGCGGCGGGGCGCACAATCACCGGGATAATCTCGGCTCCAGCGTCCTCATCAAGGACAATCACATCGTCGCTGCCGGCGGCGTCGCTGCGAGCGTGCTGCGCGCGCGCGCGCGCGCATCGCACACGTCCAAGATCGAAATAGAGGTGGCGAACCTGGCCGAGCTCGAACAAGCTTTGAGTATTGGTGTCGACGTGATCATGCTCGACAATTTCGAGCTGGAACAGATTCAGAAAGCCGTGTCCATCGTGGCCGGGCGCGCGCTCGTGGAAGTGTCCGGCAACGTTACGCTCGAACGCATCGCGGATCTGGCCCGAGCCGGGGCAGACGTGATCAGCGTCGGCTCGCTCACACACTCGGCCCCAGCGGCGGACATTTCCCTGCACGTGAAGGTGCCGCTGCCGGAACGCCCCATCGCCGCATGAGCCGCGAAGGTTTCGACGCAACTCGATTTTCGGCCCTGTGCGGGGCGCGCGCCCTGGTTTGGGGCGAGCCGCTCACTTATCGCCCCGAGACCGGTTCGACCAACGAAGACGCGCTCACGGCAGCTCGAGCGGGGGCACCCGACGGCAGTCTGTTCGTCGCCGAATACCAGAGCGCGGGCCGCGGCCGCCGCGGCCGCGGCTGGGTAGGGGCCCGAGGGCAGAGCCTCTTATTTTCGGTCGTGGCTCGCCCGGAGCGCGAGCAGAAATTATGTCCCGCGTTGACGTTGGCGGTGGGCCTCGGCGTGCGCGCTGGCCTCGCAGGGCATTGCCGCGCGCGCCTGCGCGTGAAGTGGCCGAATGACGTGCTGGCAGAAGGCCAGAAGCTCGCAGGCGTGCTGTGCGAGGGCCAATTCGAAGGTCAACGCGCAGAAGCGCTCGTGATCGGCGTCGGCATCAACGTCGCGCAAAGCGAGTTTCCGTCCGATCTCGCGGCGACCGCCGTGAGCCTCGCGTTACTCGGGCCCGAGCCAGCCGTGCCGGCGCGTGAAGAGCTGCTCGCAGACGTGCTCGCCGCCATTGCGAGCCGTGTCCGCCTGTGTTGGGCGGATGGTTTTTTGCCCTTGCTCGAGGAGTTCCAGTTTCACGACGCACTCTTCGGCGAACGCATCGAGGTCGATGGCGCGCGCCTGCGCGGCGTGGCGCGCGGCGTGGACGCCGAGGGTCAATTGCTCGTGGAGAGCGACGGCCAAATCATCCCCATACACAGCGGCACCGTACGGAGCCTGCCGGCATCGAAAACGTGAGCGAGCATCCGATTGCCAAGCCCAAGCCGCTATTGCGCGGCGTGCTCCACAGTGTGGTCGCAATCGCCGCGCTGCCCGCGACGTTCATGCTGGTCAGCCACGCGCGGGCCGGTCTGTTCACGATTTTGGCCGTCGCCTATGGCATCGCGCTGATCTTGGTGTTCGGTGTGAGCGGTCTGTACCACACGCCCATGTGGTCGCTCACGGCGCGCCGCCGCATGCGCCGGCTCGATCACTCGATGATCTATTTGCTGATCGCGGGCAGCTACGCCCCGTTCGCCAGCACGCTCGATCCACTGCCGCGCGCCATCGTGTTGTCGGTCAGCATCGGCGGCGCGCTGCTCGGCTTGATCAAGGCCCACGCCTGGGAAAAGGCGCCACGCCTGCTCACCACCGGCTTCTACGTGATGCTCGGTTGGTGCATCACGCCGTTTCTGGGGCAGCTGCACGAACGCATCGGCAGCACCGTGATGAGTTTGTTGGTGCTGGGCGGTTTGCTCTATTCACTCGGCGCCGTCATCTATTGGTTGCGGTTCCCCAACCCCTGGCCCAAGATCTTTGGCTATCACGAAGTCAACCACGTCGTGGGCGTGGCAGGCGCCGTGTTGCACTACGTCGCGATCTGGATGCTGCTCACCTGACGCTGCGTTCTCGACGCTGCGTTCTCGACTCTGCGTCCTCGAGTCAGTGAATGGCTAGCTGGGCGCGCAAGAACGCGTCGATGCCGTCGAGCTGGGCGGGCGCCGTGAAGTCCGCGCCACCGTGCCCGGCCCCGTGCACGACCACGAAGCGCACGGGCCGCTTGTGTTTTGCGTACGCCGCCTCGAGCTCGTGGGACTGATTGATCGGCATCTGGTTGTCTTGATCGCCGTGCAACAGGAGCAGCGGCGGATCGGTGCCATCCACGTGAAACACGGGGCTCGCTAGCCGGGCCCGATCCGGCACTTTGTCGGGCTGGCCGCCGAGCAGGAGCGTGAGCGCCGGCACGCGCACGTTCAGCCCGTGCGGCGTCGATTGGCTGAGAATGCTGGTGAGGTTGCTGGCGCCGTACACGCTCACAATCGCCTGCACGTCCGAAGAGACCGCGTGAGGGCTCGCCGCCTTGCTCTGGGACACGGTGCTTTCGAGGGACACGACGCCTTCGAGCTCTGCATTGCCGTTGCTCACGCCGACCAGCGCCGCCAGATGGCCCCCGGCGGATGAGCCAGCGATGACGAAGGGCGAAGGTGGGTAGCCGTGTTCTGCCGCGTGCGCGCGCAAGTAGCGCACCGCCGCCTTGATGTCGTGCACCTGCGCCGGGAACTTCGCCACCGGCGAGAGGCGATAGTCGACACTGGCGATGGCCCACCCCCTCGACGTCATCTCAGCCAGATCGACGGAGGCGCGCGAGCCGGCGCGCCAGGCACCGCCATGCACCCAGACGATCAGCCCTACCGGCTTGGCTGGCAGCGGGGGCAAGTAGAGATCGAGCAATAACGGCGAGCCCGCCACGCTCGCAAACGGGATGTCAACGACTACGCGCTCCGCCGCCAATGCAATCTCCGAGAACGCCAAGGACACGCTCAGCGCGAGCGCGGCGCGACCTGCGAACGAACGCAGCGAGCGTTGCCACCACTCGGCGAGGCGCAGCTGGAACACGCCAAGCGGTATGCCATGGCGAGCGGCGTTTTCGGGCGGAATCGCGTCCCAGCCTCGATGTTCGATGCTGACCCGCGTCTCGTTTCCCACCGGCTCGAAGGTCACTTGCACCTCGGTCACTTGCAGTGGGGCAAAACCTTCGGCGCGCCAGCTGAACGCCAGGCGGTGGGGCGGCTCCCAGACGAGCACGCGCCCCACCTCGAAGCTCTGCCCGTCCGAGAGGGGAACGGTGACCGCGCCGCCGAGCTCGGCTGCCAACGTCGGCGGCCCCGCATCCTTCCGCGTGAACGAGAACAGGCCGCTCGCACGCCACCACACGCCCATCTCGCTGGTAAACGCCTGGAACGCCCGCTCGGGCGTGGCCTTCACCCGGATCGAGCACAACACCCGTGAAGGCATGCTCAACCGCCTTCCAGATGCGCCTTGAAAGCCGACAGCTGCTCAGCCCACATGCGCTCGGTCTCGTCCACCCACGCCTTCAGGCCCGCTACGGGTTCGGGACGTAATGAGTAGATGCGCACGCGCGAGTCAAACGCCGGATGGGCCTCTTCCACCAGCCCGCACTCGCGCAATACTCGCAAATGGCGGCTCATCACCGGCGCCGGTAGCGAGAGAGCGCGCGCCAGCTCCCCGGCGCGATGGGGCCGCTGACGGAGCAAGTTCACGGCGCGGCGGCGCTGGGGATCCCCGAGCGCCGCAAAGGTTCGATCGAGTTGTGCCGCCTGATTCACCGGAGCTCCCTGATCACTCCGACAGAGAGCTCTTGATCTTCACGCCCCCAGCTTCCTCCATCTCGGCGACGGTCATGTCCTTCACTTTTTGCTCGAACGTCCACAGGTGGCCCTCGAGGTCGGCGCAACGATACGTGCGGGCACCATAGAATTGGGTTTCAGGCTCCTCGACGATGGTCGCTCCCGCCGCTCGCGCGTGCTGACAATGCGCGTCGAGATCGCCCTCTTCGATTTCGACCCTCAGGTTCTGCGTGTTGGCACCGCTCAGCGACTTGGGGCTCTTCGCCCACTCTGTCCACTCTGCGCCCACCATGATGCGCCCGCGCCCCTCGAAGCTCAGCTCCGAGTGCATCATCCGCTCGTCCCCACCGGGGTCTTCGATGAGCATCGTCGTTTCGAACCCAAAGGCTTGCTCGAGCCATGCCAGAGCTGCCTTGGGACGTTGATAGAAGATCGCTGGAGTGAAGCTCATGCCTGGGTCCTCACAATGATCTCTACGACGGTTTAATTGTCTTTTTCAATAATATTTATCAAATTCGTAAAATATCTGAAAAAGCCTTTCTAGGCTGTCAGTTAGAGCCGACCGCGTGTTCCTTCAACCCGCCATCGGGCACGCTGGCGGACTACTTCAGCGGCGGGTCGCTGTCGCCTCTGCGCGTCCGTTCGGGGCGCGCTTCGCCCTCCGGCGGCTCGGAGCCGTGCGTCGTGAACTCGATCATGGACGCGGGCCCCTCCGGGACGGGCGGCAACAGGTCCGCAAACGCGGTGCCATACAGCTCCCAGACTGTGACGAAAAGCGCCGCGACGAGGGGCCCAACGATGAAGCCGAGCGGCCCGAACAAGAGCAGCCCGCCCAGCGTGGATACGAGCACGATGATGTCCGGCAGCTGTGTGTCTTTGCCGACCAACCAGGGCCGCAAGAAGTTGTCGACAGAGCCCACCACGCCGCCGCACCAGATCAACAGCCCGATGCACGCGCCCCACTGACCCGTGGCGGCCAGGTAACCCGTCACCGGAATCCAGACGATCGCGTGGCCGAGCCCTGGAATGGCGGACAAGATCGCCATCAAGGTCCCCCACACGGCTGCACCGTTGATGCCCGCGACCGCAAACGCGAGGCCGCCGAGAGCGCCCTGAATACCGCCGATGATCAGCGTGCCCTTGATCGTCGCCCGCGACACCGACACGAAGCGCCCCACCATGCGCGTTTCGCTCTCGGGCGGCAGCGGCAAATAGTAGAGCATCTTGTCGAGCACGACCTTGCCGTCCTTCAAGAAGAAGTACATGGCGTAGAGCGTCACGAACATCATCAGCCCCGCCGTCACCGCCTGGCGCGCGGCCTCGGTCACGAGCGACACCGACAAACTGCCAATCTCCGAGGCCAGCTCGCCCAATTTGGGTAAGATCTGGTCCCGATACGGCTGCAGAAACCGCAGCTGCGGAAGCCACTCGAACAGGCGGTCCAGTTGCGTCATCCGCCCCGCGTTGGCCTCCACCCACGGCCGTGCGATTCGGCTCAATTGTACGACCTGATCGGCCACCATCACCAGCAGCATCACGGTGGGTGCGATGACCACGACCAGCACGCCTGCCACAGTGACGAGCGCCGCGAGCCCGCGGCGGTAGCCCAGGCGCCGCGCGAGGCGCCGGTACAGAGGGTGGAACATACCGCTCAGGATCGCGGCGAGCAGCAGGGCGAGGAGGAAATCCCAGATCACCCAAACGAACAGCACCGTGGTGGCCCCGGCAAGAGCCACCAGCGAGCCGCGTTGAATGCGCCGACTGCGTTCGCTGTGTTCGTACATGACGCTCCAATCAGGTCGGCGGCCCACGATAGCAAGCGCATCGCCGCGGAGCGAGCCTGAAAACAGGCCTCAGCCGGGGCAGAGCGTATGGGCGAGACGCTTGCGGCCGCGAAACAGCCGGCTCATCACCGTTCCCACCGGAATGTCGAGCACCTGTGCAGCCTCGCCGTACGAATGATCCTCGAGATCGACGAGCCTGACCGTGTCTCGGAAAACCTCCGGCAAGGCGTCGAGCGCGCGCTCCATGGCGCGGGACAAGAACGAAACCTCGCGCGGCCCGGCCGCGACACTGGCTTCGCCAACGAGGCGCTGCTCCGCGCGCCGGGCGCTCTGACCGCGGCGGCGCCCGGAGATGAACAGATTGCGCAGCACTGTGTACAGCCAGGCGCGCAGATGATCGCGCGACGCGAAGTAGCTCTCCGCGCTGAAGGCTCGCAGCACGGTTTCTTGAGCCAGATCTTCGGCCTCCCCTGCGCTCCGAACCCAGCGCTGCGCACGCCGGCACAAAGCTGGCCGCATCGCCACGATTTCGGCACGCACCTCTTGTGCCGTGAGGCCCCGCACACCGTGTGAAAGGGGCACGCCTTCGGGAGGCACTCCTTCCGGAGGAAGCACGGCGGCAGGCGGGGCGCAGAGCGTGAGTGGGGCCCTGCTCAGGCGCATGGGCACCGGTGGGCAGGGCACTTTTGAAAGATGCGCAGCGCGGGGTGGATCCGCGAGCGGGCACAGGAGTGGAGCAGTACAGGACATGGGCTTGTCCAACCTATGAGCAAGCCGCATGCCACGCGGCGCAAGCCCCTTCAGAACCCAAAAACGCCTATAAATTTGCGGTTTCGAGCGGTCTTCCCAGCCGCTCTGTGACTGTCATTCTGTCAGCGGGGGACGTGGCCCTGCCAGCCCGGCAAAACCCAGGTACGAGCCCGGCAAAACCCAGGTACGAGCCCGGCAAAAGCTCGCCCGCAGCGCTCAGGACGCGGCTTGCAGGCGGCGCGACCGCCACTCGCGCAGAATTTCGATCACGGCCGGCAACACGCTGACCCCGATGATGCCGAAGATGACGAGGTGAAAATTCTTCTTCACAATCTCGGAGTTGCCCACCAGGTAACCGGCGGGAATGAACAACCCCACCCACGCGATGGCGCCCACCACGTTGAAGGCGAAGAAGCGCGCGTAGCGCATGTTTCCCACGCCCGCGACGAACGGCGCAAAGGTGCGAATGATCGGAACGAAACGCGCGATGATGATGGTCTTGCCTCCGTACTTCTCGTAGAAGGCCTGCGTGCGGGCGAGGTGCTTCTTGTTCAGGAGCAAGGACCGTTCGCTCGTGAACACGCGCGGCCCGAGTTTACGGCCCACTGCGTAGTTGACGGCGTCGCCCAACACGGCCGCGACGATCAAAAGGGGGATCGTCGCGCCGATCCCAATTGCCGAATCGGGCAGGGAGCACAGCGCCCCCACGGCAAACAAGAGGGAATCACCCGGTAGAAACGGCGTCACCACGAGGCCGGTCTCGCAAAAGATGATCGCGAACAGCGCGACATACAACCAGCCGCCCATGGCTGCGGACCAGTTCGCGAGGTGCTGGTCGAGGTGTGTGATCACGTTCCAAAAGCGCAGTACCAGATCCAACACGGCGAGTTCTCCTGAGCCGCGGGACCATCCCATAACCTCGCCTGGAAATCTACACGTGCGCCGGGCTCGG
>JAYWEH010000602.1:0-3272 GCA_043780025.1 Deltaproteobacteria bacterium | reverse complement strand
TCATCAACGGCTTGCGGGACGACATGATCATCCCGCGCGCGGATCTGGAGGGCACCGGTATCGACCTGAAGGAGCGCCGTCACGGCGCGGTGGTATTGCCCGTCCGCGTGGACCTGGCGAAGGTCGAGATCGAAGTGCAACCGCCGACGGTCAGCGTGACCTGGTAGCTGATTACTCTGTACTGAGGCTACTCTGTAGGAGAGCTGCGTTTACTTGCGGGCTGAGCGCCGGGCTTGCCGCGACGGCTCGTAGCCGACTTCGGCGACGTCCATGCCAATCGAAGCGCCGACCTCGTCGAGTACGTCGACGCGCACGACCCAGGGGCCCGCCGTCGCGGGTCGATCCAGCACGGCACGCAGACTGGCCCCCTGGCGCTCCCAGCGCGGCGTCACCGGCTCCACGTTCACGCTCACGCGGCAAGAAGCTGCGTAGCTGTCGGACACTGGAGAACCTTGATCGTCGAGCAGCTGGACCTTGATCTCGAGGCCCTCGCTCGGCCAATCCTCGGGATGCCGGCTGACACTGATGCGCGCTTTCACGTTGAGCGGACCGAGTTGCAAGGGCAACGTCTCACCGCTCTGCGGGTGCCGTAGCACCAGCGAGATGGGCCGCCGTGCCACCAAGCCCAAGCTCTGCGGCGCGGGGAAGAACCCTTCGAGGCCCACGTAGCCCACTTCCAGCCCCTCTGCGCCCAATAGCTGGATGCGCTGTTCGCTCTGCAGACGAATCGTGCCGTCCTCGCTGCGGCTCGCCGTCTTCGGGATCTCGAGGCCGATGACGTTCAACGTCGCGGGCTCCGAGCCCTGCCCCGGCAATTTCGACTCATCGACGGCCCATACCGTCAGATCGAAATGCCCCGGCGGCAGAGAGCTCAACGTGAGGCGGGGCTCGATCGTGCGTTCGACACGCACGGCCTCTCGGGACTTGATCTCGACGTCGTACCCCACCACGTTAGCGATGGCGGGCCAGGCCATGAACGTCGTGGAGTCGTCTCCCGAGCCTGCGATCAACAGGCTGCGTGACAGCACGGGCATGTTGGGAGTGCCAGGGATCTCGCTGCGCTTGCCCTCGGGATGCCCCGCATCGAGGCGGTACACGCCCGAAACCGGTAAACGGCGCCATTTGTCCTTGGCACCCGCGAGCACCGCGCCTTCGTGCGTGGCGACCATCGCATACTCTTCTTCAGCGATCACGGTGATGCGTGCCCCGGGCGACACGATGGCGCGCAGATCGCGCGGCCCGATGATCACGAGACCAAAGCGGCTGCCCGCGGGGACCTCCGTCTCAATCCAGCCTTTTGACAGGGTCAACACGCGAGCCGGCACCATGGGATCGGGGCCCGACCCGACCGCCAGCTTCATGGTTCGCCCGAACTCGATCCGGCTGCCGGGTTTGGCTTTGAGCTTCGAGCCAAACTCGAGCGCCAATGAGGCACCTGCGGCTCCAACCACGAAGGCCTTGCCATCCGGTTCCGCCTGCCCCTCGACGACGCGGGCTCCACGCATTCCTCCGGAGGGGGGCGCCGCAACCGCCGAGGCCGAAACGAATGCCAGGCTGAGGCTAACCGCTACTATCGACCTACTCAAAGAGCACAACATACGCCCTCCCTGAACGGTTCGTATCGCGCCCTCCACAGCCGGAAATGCCCTGACTGTGGCCCCCCGCCGGGTGGTGGGACGTCGCGTGTCGAGTGTGTGCACTCGGGCACCTACGCGCCCGTTTGCCTCAGCCCGGTGGCGACGGAGAATCGAAACGGCGCAGCAGCGCTTCGAGCAAGACCTCGTCGCGCCGCAATATGGCCATCTGCAGCAGACGGGCCCTGGGATCCCGCGGGTGCAGACCATGTAGCAACGCGCGAGCCCGCGTGAGCTTGGGCTCCAGGCCCTCCTCGACTGGAGGCGGCGGAATGGACTCCGCTTGGCGCGCGCGCACCTCGGTGCACTCGGGCTCACCGTCTTCGGAACGGGCCGGGGCCCGCTTCAATACCGTCGGCTTTTCTCGCATGACCGGTGTGCCCGCAAAGACCCCTCATGTAGACGGTTCGAGAGGGCCGAGGCATTAGCGCAGCCCCCAAATGAGTAGCCGCCCCGCGCAGCGAGGCTTACACGCTGAGCATGTAGCCGCGACCGTGCTCGGCCCGCACGCACCACCCGCAATCGCCGAGCTTGCGGCGAATGTGGTGCACGTGCACACGCACGAGCGCAGTGCGCGGAGCGTGATGTGTACCGATGACTTCGGTGATGATGCGATCGCTCGAGATCCAAATGCCGGGCCTCTCCGCGAGGTACTGAAAGATGGCGAACTCGGTCGGCGTGAGTTTCACCGATTTGGGCCCGACCTGGACCATGCGCTTGTCCGGATCGATCCGCACTTCAGTGCGCGAGCCTGGGATCAACCACTGATCGGAGCTGCGCCGGATCAACGCGCGGGCGCGGGCGGCGAGTTCGCGGCCGTTGAACGGCAAGCACACATAGTCGTCCGCTCCCGCTTCCAGCAGCTCGGCCGCGGCCTCAGGGCCATTGTCAGCGCACAAAATGAGCACTGGGCAGCGCTTTCCGCTCTGGCGCAGAATCTTGACCCGCTCGGCCGCCGACTCACGCTTGGGTCCCTGCACGAGCACCAATAGGCCCTGAAAGCCGAACCCGACGACCTCCCCAATCTCTTCCTCATTGCACGCGGCGACGGGGAGCTTCAGCTCTTCGAATACTTTGCACACCGTGGATGCCCACTCGGTGTGCTCACTCGCCACCACTACCTGGGCGGCGACTGGCTGCACCGCTGTCTGCTCGCCCATCTGTGCGTAACTTAACATATCGCGTTCCTTCGAGCGAACCCCCCCTCAGAGGCTGCCCTGGCTATGCGTTCGTTTGGACAATTCCTTGACACTGGAAACCACCCCGGGAGCGACACGCTTTCGCCACCTCGTTCTGGAAATGGGCTCGCCACGCCATGAATAAGCGAATGATTATCCCTGTTTGTAGAGCCATTCCCCACAAGGGAAGAACGCTTGGTCGATGTTTGACGAAAAAACCCTGATCGAGTCGTCGACAACTCGTGCGGAAGCTCGGAGCTCCGCAGCCCTCTCATCAATACTACGGGTGAATTGGAGCTTCGCAACAGCTGATCGATCGATGGATCCATTACGATGCCGATCACTACGGCCCTCACGAGTAGCCAAAACAGAGCCAGCGCTCGTACCGTTGACGACGCGCCCCGCGCGTTCCTGTCACATTTCTGCGCCATTTTGACGCTACTTTGAGCCGCGGACTATC
>JAYWEH010000601.1:0-7744 GCA_043780025.1 Deltaproteobacteria bacterium | reverse complement strand
TCTTCTTCGGCGTCGTACGTCTCGCCGGACGCGTAGCTTTCACCGGAGCCTGGGGTCCCCGGGTTGGGTGTATTGGGGCTCGGACTCGAGCTCGCAGGCGTGGCAGGCGTGGCAGGCGTCGCCGGGGGGTTGGTCGCGTTGTTCGGGGCCGTCCAGGCGCTGTATTCGGCGTCCAGATTGAAGCCATCACCACAAGTGCCGTCCGCCGAACAGCTGCCATCGGCGCAACAGTAGGGATGCGCGCTGTCGCAGCAATGTCCGTTGCCGCAATCGTTGGGAAAATTCACCGGGCAACTGTTGCGCCCGCACGACGGCTCCGTCGAGCCCGTCCCGTCTCCGCAGTCATACGGATAACCCGACGGGCACGTGCTGCGACCGCACGATGGCTCCTCGAACACGTGCCATCCCCACAATCATAGGGATACCCGGCGGGGCACGTACTGCGACCGCACGATGGCTCCGTCGAACACGTGTCATCTCCACAATCGTACGGGTAGCCCGCGGGACAGGGGCAATAACCTTCTGCGATGCACGAGCCGTCGGGGCACATGATAGGCACGTACGACGGACATTGCAGCGCGCTGGCCACTGCCGGATAACCGAACACGAACGCCAGCGCGGCGGCCTGCACCAGGCGGCCGCGCCCGGAACGCGGAACAACT
The DNA here is from genome assembly GCA_043780025.1 of Deltaproteobacteria bacterium. Taxonomy (GTDB): domain Bacteria; phylum Myxococcota_A; class Polyangia; order Polyangiales; family Polyangiaceae; genus SZUA-265. The sequence goes on along the minus strand of JAYWEH010000601.1, from coordinate 7,082 downwards.
GGGACGACTTCGCGGGGGACCGGGAGTGGATTGAGCATGCCCGTGCCTAGAGCACGCGACGTGCCAGGGCCGGGTGGCGCGCCTCCCGCCAAATATCTTTGAAAATCAGGGCCATTCTCGCGGCCGGCACAGGCAAACGGAGGGCACGTGCTTCGGCACGTGCCCTCCGCATCTGAACCGCCGCTCGTAGACTGACCTGAGCAGGCCCTCAGCTCGAGATCACAGGATCGTGTTCGCGAAATCCCTGAACTGCCCCACGGTCGCCCCGATCACGTGATCGTTTGACGTGTTACCGCTGAAGTCGGCCTCCATCGCGTCCAGGACTCCGATGAGGTAGTGGGCTTGCCCCGTGTACTCGTGGGCGTCGTCGGTGTAGTAAAAGATGCCCGACCCAGACTGACCGCCGGAGGCTTCGAGCTTGGTACGTAGGATAGCCGGCGTCGTGACCGCCTCGACGCCACCCCACGTCGTGTACTGCCGAGCGCCCCAGACCTCCCAGCCGAGTGTCTGAACGATGCCGCCATACGCTCCGGTCACGTTGAAGGCTCGTTCATCCATGTTCCAGCTCAGCCCCGGTGGATGAACCGCGGGGTACCCGTGCGAGACCGCAACCTTGCTCTCCAAGAGGGCTGTGCTGTTGATGCTGGACATCGCGACCCAGGCGCCATCGCCGAGCCCTGCCGGATGGTTGTCGCGTTCCAGCTCGAGGATGGCGACGTCGTATTCGATCGCGCCCAGGGTATTGGGGGCGGCGGCATTGACGTAGCTCGACATCGTCCAGCGGGCCTTGATGAACTCGCAGTGATCCTCGAACTCCACGCCATCGACCATCCAGCCCGAACGGCACACGTAGCCCCGCCCATGATCAGTCCCGAGTGGTGTGCTGATGCCGGCTGGACGCACCGCGTTATTGCCCGGATTGGCGTACACCCAGTTGTCGTTGGTCGTGTCGTACACGCAATGAGCCGCCGTGATGACGTGATCCTCGTCCAAAAAAGTGCCCGAGCAGGTCCCAGCCTGCACGCTATCGTTGAGATACCGATCCACGGTCATGGTCGCGAACTTGGTTGCTGGATACGTCGTCCGCGCGTCGGGCACGATGGTTCGACTGTCGTTGCCGAACACCAGCTTGCAGTTGCCCTGCCCATCGGGTGTCGTGTCGGTCATGGGTATGCCGCACGCCAGAGGCTGAATGAGCATGCCAGCCGGCTTCGGCTCCACCGTCTCATTGGCGCTCAGCACGCGATCCCAGTTGCGCAGGCCATCGTCGAGCTCACGCCCGTGCAACGCCTCGACCCGCGCCGCATAGGCCGCCCGCTTCTGGTCCAGAACCGCGGCGTAATTGGGCCGTTTCAGCCAGAGCACGTCGCTGTCTTCGCCATCCTCGACCGCCACGATCCGCCCGTCGGCCTCGGTGACAGGTCTCACCCCCGCGGGATCACACGCGCGAGCGGTCGGGTTGTCGCTGCAAAACAGAGCGCGCGGGCTGAAAACAACTCCGGGCGGCGCGGCGCCGGCGCTGGCGGCATACAAGCCGAGTGGCAAAGCGAGCTGAAACAGGGTGCGGGGGCGCGTGTTGATAGGTTTCATCGTGATCGTTCCTTCTGGAAAGAGCGCGCCGCGATCTGGGCCGCGTCGGCTGATGTCTAGCCATTGGGACCCCGCGCCTCGGACCTGACGAAGAAATATGCTCGTCCCCCCAATGAGCACAGCGACCTGGCAGGCACGTGCCGGGCACGAGCCTGCGCCTTAGCGAGCGGAACACGCTACGATTTGCGCAAAACCTGCCTCATGGTCGCCGATTCCAGCGCTCGTTCCAGGTGCTCGGTGCTGGCACGCCGCGTGCTGAAGCGCCCGTGAATCAGCGCTCATCCGGCGCTGCGCAAAGGAGCCTGCATCATGTCGAAATTCAAGGGTTGGACAGCAAGACGCCGCGGACCGTCCACGAGCCAATGGCGGATGCTGGCGTTGCTCGCACCTCTAGCCACACCCATCAGCTACACATCGGCTCACGCCGCGGAGACGGCGCCCGCGCGTCAAGAAGCCCCGAACCGCGATGTGGTGCGGCTCGAGAACGGCGAAACCATCGCTGGCTGGGTCACTCGCTACGTCCCTGCCAGCTACGTGATCCTGAAAACGGAAGCAGCGACGGTGACGATCGCAGCGGCAGAAATCTCGACGGTGTCGTTCGCCGAGCGGGGCCCGGAAACGGGAACGGACGTTGCGGCACGGCTCATCTCCGAAAACGCGGGCCCGGTGAATCCCGAAACGCCAGCGCCACGGGCGCCGGAGACACCGGCCAGCACCAAGCCAGCGCCGGCCAAGGCCATCACCCAGCGCTCCTGGTTGGACGCCCGCGCGGGCACCCTCGGCCGTTCCACAGCCGGGCCCGATGGCACGCTGACCCACAAGGCCGACCTGCGCGAAGGCAAGCTCAGTCGGGAACAGCACTCGCGCGACGGCCGGGTGTCATCCAAGACCGAACTCGACGCGCGCGTGGCCAGCGCCAGCTACGAGTCCAGCACCAATTGTTCAGACGCGTACGACCCCGGGTGCTCGCAGCAAGTACGGTTGTCGGCGGGGGCCACCGGTATCGGCGCCGAATTGAGCGAGACCCACGTGGCTCGAGTCAAGACTCCGCCCAACGGCTACGCCGTGCTCGGCCTCGATGCGGGTGTGTTGGGGATCACCGGTGAGCTCGTGAACGGCATCGCCGCGCAAGCCTCCGCGGGTATTCGCGGCGCCATCGGCGGCAGGCTGCCCGGCGCTGCCGGCGGCGGTTGGTCAGGGCTCGGCCTGGACTTGCAGCTCGGCATCGCGGCGGGTCAAGTGGAGGTCGATGTGTACGATCCGTACTACGGCAGCGAGCCACTCCAAGTGGACTACCAGCTCGGCTCTTTGAGCACCGCCGTCGGCTGGCAGTACCTGCATTTTCGCACGCTCGATCCGGTGACGCTGGCTCAAGGCGGATTCGGTCTGTTCCTCGGCTATCGTGCGGGCATCAACAAAGACCTGATCAACGACGAGGCCGAAGTCACAGTCAGCCACGGTCCCCAGCTCGGCATCTCGTTTCCTCGCTACAACGCTGGCACCGCATCGGTCTCCGACTTTACGATCAAGGGCATGATCCTGCCGACCGGCGACATGACGCTTTTCGCCCTCTCGTTGGGCTTTGGATTCTAGTGAACGCACTACTGGTCAGGCAAAGGTTGCAAGGGAGCATGAGGCGCCGGTACGCTTGGCTCGCTCCGATGCGACTCCACGAAATGGCGTCAACGGCGCCCGCAGGCCCCGCTTGACGGCGTTCAGCCCAGACGCCGCGAACGGAACAGATCCCAGACGCTGCTCGGGCGTGCCTTCTCTGCGGGGGCGGACGGCGCGGGATGGTGGCCTTGGTCCTCCAGGAACCCGACGAGCTCTTCGCGCAGCTCATAGAACTCAGGCGACTCCATCAAGGCGTGGCGGTTGCGCGGGCGCTCGAACGGGACTTTCAGGATCCCGCCGACGCGCGCCGCCGGACCACTCGTCATCATGATCACGCGATCGGACAGGAACACCGCCTCGTCCACGTCGTGGGTGACCATCAACGCGGTCTTCGAATCCTGCGCCCACAGGTCGAGCAAGACGTCTTGCAGCTCGATGCGGGTGAGCGAGTCGAGCATGCCGAACGGCTCGTCCAGCAACAGGAGGCGCGGCGACAGCGCGAAGGCCCGCGCCAGACCCACGCGCTGGCGCATGCCGCCGGACAGCTCCGCGGGCTTCTTGTGAACGGCGTCCCCGAGACCCACCAGCTCCAGGTAATGGGTCGCAATTGCCGTCCGTTCCGCGTTCGACTTTTCAGGGAACACCTGGTCCACGCCGAGCTTGACGTTGTCGAGCGCGGAGGCCCAGGCCAGCAAGCAGGGAGCCTGAAACACTACCCCGCGATCGGGCCCGGCTTCGACGACCTCCTTGCCAGCGAGCACGACGGCGCCCTCGCTCGATTCGGTCAGGCCCGCGACAATCGAGAGCACGGTCGACTTACCGCAGCCGGAGTGCCCGATTACGGAAACGAACTCGCCTTCGCGCACCGCCAGGTCAAAACCTTGGACGATGACGTTGGAGCCCGTCGGTGTGTGAAAGGTCTTACCGAGTCCGGCGATCTCCAGGTACTTGTGATTCATGTGGACGGCTCCAGAGTGGCAACTGACAGGCCATTGACTGCCGCCCCCGCCGACCGCGGCGGCTTGCGCCGTGTCGACAGCAGATATTCGACCACGTCCGTGCGCACGCGGCGAAATTCGGGCTCGTGGTTGAGCGCGCGCCGCTGGCGCGGGCGCGCCAGCGTGATGGGGAACTCGGGCCCGAGAGTCGCAGCGGGACCGGCGCTCAGCGGGATGATGCGATCCCCGAGCAAGATCGCTTCGTCGACGTCGTTCGTGACGAGCACGATGGTCTTGCCGGAGGTCCGCACGATGCGCTCGAGGCCCTCTTGCAGCGTGGCGCGCGTCAGCGCATCGAGCGCGCTGAGCGGCTCGTCCATCAATAGCACCTCGGGGTCCGCCGCGAGAGCGCGCGCCAACGACACGCGCTGGCGCATGCCGCCGGACAGCTGCGCGGGCTTGCGGTCTCGGGCGTGCTCGAGCCCCACCATGCTGAGAAAGCGCTCGGTCTGCGCTTGCTGCTTCTGCTTCGGCCAGCTCGCAAACACATGTTCGACCGCCAGCGCCACGTTTTCGTAGGCGGTGAGCCAGGGCAGGAGCGAGTAGTTCTGAAATACCATGCCGCGCTCAGGCCCCGGAGCGACGACGGCATGATCGCGAAACAGGACCTGGCCCTCGTCCGGACGCTCCAAGCCGGCGAGCAGGGACATGAGCGTGGACTTGCCCGCGCCGGAGAAGCCGACGATGACGACCACCTCTCCGGCTTCCACACTGAGAGAGACATTGGACAAGACATGTGTCGAGCCAAACGACTTCGAGACTTGGTGCAGTTCTAGAATGGGCATCTTGGAACCTAGTGCCTCGATTCTACGAATCGAGGCCAATGTAGAGGAGGGACCCGGTTCAGATTGGTGGCAAAGGCGGGAATTTCGATGCCCTCGCCCAGCCGGGGCACTCGAAATTCCCATCGCTTCATGGGAACCGGCGTACTAAGCGGTCCTGAGTCGCTGTTCCACGAGCCCCATCAAACGATCGAGACCGAAACCCACGAAACCGATCGTGAGGATGCACAAGATGATGTGCTCGTAGATGAGCGCATTGTACTCCTGCCAGAGGAAGCCGCCAACGCCGGGAGAACCCGTCAGCATTTCGGCCGCCACGATCACCAGCCAAGCGATACCGAGACTGAGACGAAACCCGGTGAACATGTACGGGAGCGCCGCCGGAAGCATGATCTTGAGCAGCGTCTTCGCGCGCGACAATTTGAGCACGCGCGCGACGTTCAAATAGTCCTGAGGCACCGCACGCACGCCGAGCGCCGTGTTGAGCACGGTGGGCCACATCGAGCACATCGCGATCGTGAAAATGCCTGCCGGCTCCGGCTTCTGGAACAACACCAGGCCGAGTGGCAGCCAGGCCAGGGGCGAGACGGGGCGCAGAATCTGGATGATCGGATCGAAGCTGCCTCGGAAAAACTTGGACATGCCGAGCAAAAATCCGAGTGGCGCGCCCACCAGCAGGGCAATCGCGTAGCCCTGCGCCACACGTTCCAGCGAGTACCAGGTGAAGCGCAGGATGCCTTGATCCAGCTCACCACGTTTCTCGAATGGTTCGACGATGTAGAGCCGACTCACCTCCCAGGTCTCGAGCGGTGACGGCAGGTTCTCCGCGAAGGTGGCGCTGGCCACAGCCCAGAGCGAGAGCATGGCGGCCCCCCCGATCAGCGGCAGCGCGGCCGCCCCGAGCCAGCGCTCCACTTTTTCCTTGCTGAAGTTCGGTTTGGCGGACTGGGCTGGACGAGTGCGCCCCGGTGATCGAGCAATGGCCGTGTTTCCCATGTTCAGTGCCTCATGCCTTCAGATTGTGGATCTCGAACGAGGTGGCGTAGGCCTCGGGCGACTTGGGGTCGAACTCCTTGCCGAGGATCGTCTCCGGGCTGTCACTGACCAGGCCGGGATCGACGCCGAGCTCTTTCATCGCTGCCTGGTAAATATCGGTACGCAAGACCTTGGCGGCGACTCCCGCGTAATCCGGGTTCGGGTCGACCATGCCCCAGCGACGGAACTGGGTCATCCACCACACGCCATACTTCGGCTGCGGGATGTTGCTGCCGCGGGCGCTGAAGCTCATGTAGAGCTCATCCTTCTTCTTGCGGCCGTCCCCGTAGTCGTAGTCGCCGAGCAGGCGACCCAGGATCAGCTCGGGCGCACAGTTGATGTAGGTCGGGCGAGACACGATATCGGCCTGTTCGGGGCGATTCTTCAGATCGTCGAGCCACGTGCTGGCCTCGTGCAGGGCCTTGAGCACGGCCTTGACCGTCTTCGGGTTCTTCTCGGCAAACTCCTCCGTGAAAGCGCACACCTTCTCCGGATGATCCTTCCACATGTCCTGGGTCGTGATCGCGGTGAAGCCGATGCCGTCCGCGATGGCGCGCGCGTTCCAGGGCTCGCCCACGCAGAAGCCGTCCATCTTGTCGACCTTCATGTTCGCCACCATTTGGGGCGGTGGCACGGTGACGAGAGCCACGTCCTTGTCGGGGTGGATACCCCCGGCGCCGAGGTAATAGCGCATCCACATGGCGTGGGTACCCGGCGGGAAGGTCATCGCAAAGGTCATCGGCGTGCCCGCTGCTTTGGCCGCGTCGACCAGCGGCTTCAGTGCTTTAGGGTCGGCGCCCACCTTGCCCTTGAACTTGTTCTGCATGGTGATCGCCTGGCCGTTGCGGTTGAGCAGCCAGGGGATCACCATCGGCTTCTTGGGCGAACCGAGCAGACCCAGCGTCGAAGCGATCGGCATGCCCAGCAGCATGTGAGTCGCCTGGATATCGCCGTTCGAGAGCGAGTCTCGAATGGCGGCCCAGCTCGCGCCCTTGATCACCGTCGAGTTGATGCCGTACTTCTTGAACAGGCCCTTCTCGTGCGCGATCACGATCGGCGAGCA
>JAYWEH010000600.1:0-3275 GCA_043780025.1 Deltaproteobacteria bacterium | reverse complement strand
CCGCCGTCAGGGTCGTCTTGCCGTGATCGATGTGCCCGATCGTTCCGACGTTCACGTGGGGCTTCTTGCGTACGAACTTCTCTTTGGCCATGGCTGTTCCTCTTGTTCACCTCTGGGGCGTGACTCTGCTTTTTCTTAGGCTGTTTATAAAGCTTTTTGCGGGAGCTTGCGAACCGCGGTGGTCAGGTCCCCCTGATTTTTGCGACGATCGCTTCTTGCACCGAGTTGGGTACCGCCTGGTAGCTGGCAAATTGCATCGAGTACGTCGCGCGGCCCTGGGTCTTGCTCCGCAGGTCGGTGGCGTAGCCGAACATCGTCGCGAGGGGAACCTCCGCGTCCAGAACCTGGTTCTGGCCCCGCTGATTCATGCCCATGATCCGGCCTCGTCTAGCGTTCAGGTCCCCGATCACGTCCCCCATGTGGGCCTCCGGCATCACCACCTCGACCTTCATGATGGGCTCGAGCAGGTGCAATCCGGCGTCTTTCGTGCCGTCCTGGAACGCCAGCGACGCAGCGATTTCAAAGGCCGGGCCGGACGAGTCCACTTCGTGGAAACTGCCGTCAATGAGCCGGGCGACCACGTCGATCAGTGGATAACCGGCCAACACCCCGCGGCTCATGGCCTCCCGGATGCCCTTTTCGATCGACGGCACGAACTCGCGCGGGATGGTCCCGCCGACCACGCCGTTCTCGAACTTGAAGCCACTCCCGCGCTCCCCGGGCGCCAGATCGAAAATCACGTGGCCGTATTGGCCGTGGCCGCCGGTCTGCCGCACGTATTTGTGCTCGCAGCGCACCGATTTGCTGATGGCTTCGCGGTAGGCCACCTCGGGCTTACCCACATTGCACTCGACCTTGAACTCGCGTTTGAGCCGGTCGACGATGATTTCGAGGTGCAGCTCGCCCATGCCGGCGATGATGGTCTGGCCCGTTTCCTCGTTTGTATAGGTGCGGAAGGACGGGTCCTCGTAGGCCAGCTTCGCGAGGCTCGTGCCCAGCTTGTCGATGTCACCCTGCGTGCGCGGCTCGATGGCGATCGAGATCACGGGATCGGGGAAGAGCATCTTTTCGAGCAGGATCGGCTTCTTCTCGTCGCACAGCGTGTCGCCGGTGCGCGTGTCTCGAAAGCCCACCGCGGCGTAGATGTTGCCCGCGTAGCAATCCTTCAGCTCTTCACGCTTGTTGGCGTGCATGCGCAAGATGCGGCCCAGACGCTCGCGCTTGTCACGGCTCGCGTTGTAGACGGACGCGCCGCTCGAAATGTGCCCCGAATACACGCGAAAAAACGTCAAATTGCCAACGAACGGATCGTTGGCGATCTTGAAGGCCAACGCGGAAAACGGCGCTTCGTCACTGGCTTCGCGCGTGATCACCTTGTCCCCCTTGTCGATGTCCACACCCTGCACGGGCGGAATGTCGAGGGGTGACGGCAACAGCGAACACACCGAATCGAGCGCGATTTGTACGCCCTTGTTCTTGAACGCGGACCCGCACAACACCGGCACGAATTTGAACTCGAGCGTACCTTTGCGCAGTGCCGCGTAGATCTCGTCGTCCTTGATGGAGGCGAGGTCCCCTTCCAGAAACTTCTCCATGATGCGCTCGTCGACGTCCGCGCACGCCTCGAGCATTGCCTCGCGGCGCTTGGCGCAGATTTCCTTCAGATCCTCCGGGATGGGCTCCCAGCGGAAGTCCACACCCTGGCTGCTGTCGCTGTCGTCGTAGATGGCCGCCTGCATGCGGACCAAATCGACGACGCCGCGGAACTGATCTTCCTGCCCGACGGGCCACGTGATGGCCACCGGTACACAACCCAGGCGATCCCGCATCGAATCGAGATTCATCTGGAAATCGGCGCCGGTCTTGTCGAGCTTGTTGACGAACGCGAGCCGCGGCACCTTGTAGCGGTCCGCCTGCCGCCAAACCGTCTCGCTCTGCGGCTCTACGCCGTTACCGCCGTCGAACAGCGCGATGGCGCCGTCGAGCACGCGCAGCGAGCGCTCGACTTCAATCGTGAAGTCGACGTGCCCGGGCGTGTCGATAATGTTGATGCGGTGCGACTTCTCGCGAAAGGGCCCCGATGTCGGCGTCCAGAAGCAGTTGGTCGCGGCGCTGGTGATCGTGATGCCGCGTTCCTGTTCCTGCTCCATCCAGTCCATCGTGGCAGCGCCATCGTGGACCTCGCCGATCTTGTGGCTGGTGCCAGTGTAAAACAGAATCCGCTCAGTAAAGGTAGTCTTGCCCGCATCAATATGGGCCATGATGCCGATATTGCGGGTACGCTCGAGCGGATATTCACGGGCCATGGCGCTTTGGCATCCGGGGCGAGGCTCGCGCCCGCCGCCTGAATACTACCAGCGGTAGTGCGCGAACGCCTTGTTGGCGTCGGCCATGCGATGCGTGTCGTCCTTCTTCTTGACGGCACCGCCACGCAACTGAGCCGCATCCACGAACTCGGCTGCCAGGCGCTCACGCATGGTCTTCTCGCCGCGCGTACGTGCATGCTGAACCAGCCAACGCATACCGAGGGCGACGCGACGCTCGGGCCGCACTTCCATCGGCACCTGATAGGTAGCACCACCGACGCGGCGGCTCTTGACCTCGAGCTTCGGCTTCACGTTGTCGAGCGCCTTGCGGAAGATATCCAACGGGTCTTCCTTGAAGCGCGTCTTGATGATGTCGAATGAGCCGTAGAGGATGCCCTCGGCCGTGGACTTCTTGCCGTCCACCATCAACGAATTGGTGAACTTGGTCACCAGCTTGTCCCGATAAATGGGATCGGGGATGATTCGGCGCTTTGGGACTTCTCGTCTGCGGGGCATCTATCGACTCCTGAGAGGACTCCTGAGAAATTGCATCGAGCGGTTACCGAGGCTTACGCCTTCGGCCGCTTCACACCGTATTTGGAGCGCTTGGCGTTGCGATTCGCCTTGTTCGTACTGCTCGGACCGTTGGCGCCCGACGAGTCGAGCGTGCCGCGGACCACGTGGTAACGAACACCGGGCAGATCCTTGACGCGACCGCCGCGGATCAACACCACGCTGTGCTCCTGCAGATTGTGGCCTTCACCCGGGATGTAGCTGGTGACTTCCATGCCGTTGGTCAAACGCACGCGACAGACCTTGCGCAGAGCCGAGTTCGGCTTCTTGGGAGTCACGGTGTAGACGCGGACGCACACGCCACGCTTCTGGGGACAGGACCGGAGCGCGGGGGAGTTCGTCTTGAAGCTTGCCGCGAGGCGACCCTGACGAATCAGCTGCTGGATGGTAGGCATG
>JAYWEH010000599.1:0-7751 GCA_043780025.1 Deltaproteobacteria bacterium | reverse complement strand
ATGTAGCTGTCGTGACTGGTTTCCTCGCGCACCTGAACCGCGATGGTTTGGCCTGGCGCGTAGGTGGTCACACGATCGGTGCGTTGGTTCAGTTCCTGGCCGCAGGGGCGGAGCTTCTGATTGGTGTTGGCGTCGACGGCGGTGTCATTCGACGCGGCCGTGCCGTGGGCGCGGGCGGGCGGATCGATGAGGTCGATGTGAGCGATAGCGGGGACGGAGAGGAGCGCGCTGGCCAGAAAGGCCGCGCTGCCCAAGGAAGATCGAAAGGCTCGTTGCATGTGGGTGACTGTAGTCGCGCCAATGCACACGAGCCAGTCCATCCTTTCGCGAGCTCGGGAGGTCAGACCTTTCGGCAAACCAGAACGGCGCTGTCCAGCACATAGGCGGGCGCCTGACCGTCACCACCGGACAAGTATGGCGTACGTGTGAACGCGGTGAGTCGGAGGCCGAGTGGCTCGAGCTCTTGCCGCCATAATTCGCTGGCCGCGGCCTCCCAGGCGGGGCTCTTCACCCGCAGACGTTCCTCCGGCTCCCGGCTCGAACCGGCGGCGTAGAAGAATGGCTCATACGGCAGGGGGACCGAGACGATGAGCCGCCCGCCGCTGGGCAAGTGGTCTCGCGCGGCAGCGAGCAACGTGCGCGGTTGCCTGCAGCGATCGATGACATTGAATAGCGCGATGGCGTCGTACGCCGGTGCGCTCTTCAGCGGGTCTCCCGGCTTTCCACTCCCTGCTTCTCCGTGCCAGCAGGAGAGCCCCCGGCGGCGCAGCCGCCGCGCCATGAACCGAGAGGTCTCCGTGCAGTCGATGGCGGCGACCAACGGCAATAGGCGCGTCGTCACGTCTCCGGAGCCGGCACCGATGTCGAGCAGCCGCATGCGGGCCAGCTCCGCGCGCGCATTTCGCGCGCCCCCAGCGGGAGCCGAGTCTTCACCATCAACCGAATACGTCGGCTCGAGCAGGGTAAGGGCGCTCGGTGTGCTGAGCAGAAAGACGGGGAAGATGCCGAGCAATCCGTTGGCGTCGAAATCGCTCATCAAGAAAGTGAGCAAGCGTTGCAGCCGGTGTTTCCAGGCCGGTGGTTTGCGCCCCAATGCGGTTGCGAGGAACGCTTCGCCCTCGGTGTCCAGGCGGCTCGGGACAAAGGCGGCTCGCAGGGCAGGGTCGAGTTGACCGAGCTCGACAGCGTAGCGCAGCGGTACCCCCCAGACATCGACGTCGGTGCCCGTGGGATCCGGCGCGCTCATGGGGGCGGTGGGGGCGGCGGCATCGAGCTGAAATAGCCCGTCAAGAGCGGCAGCTGGCCCGCGGCGAGCCAGCCGCTCATGCCGGGTGACCACACCAAGGTCGTTGGGGCCAGCTGGCCCTGGGTGATGGCACTCGCCATTTGTGCGATCGCAAATGGCCCGCGCACCTGACCCCCCTCGGAAACGTGAAAGACCGGCTGAGCGGGCATGCCCGGCGGCGGCGGGGGGGCCGCGGCCGCCGGCGGAGCGAAGCCCATCGCGACGGGTGCCGCCGGCATCATCTGTTGCGCAAACGCGAAGCCAGCGCCCAGGCCCATCCCTTGCGCTGCGGCTCCCGATGGATTTTGTGCGGCGCTGGCGAGCGCGTTGGCGGCCTGGAACTGCTGATACTTTTGCAGATCGCCGACGACCCCCATCGAGGTGCGCGCGTCGAGCGCCTTTTCGACCTCGGGCGGCAGCGAGACGTTCAAGATGAACAGCGCCGGCACATCGAGACCATATTCGTCATCGATGCGCTCGCAGACCTTCTTGCGCAGCTCGCGCGACAGCTCCCGGTAGTTCGAGGCCAGGTCCAGGGCGGCAATCTTCGCCTGCCCAATCATGTCGGTGAATGCCTCGACGATCACGGACCTGAGCAGCTCGCCGAGTTCGTCGGCTTCGAAGACGCCATTGGTTCCGACCAGCTCCCGAAGCAAGATCTTGGGGTCCACCGCGCGCAACGCATACGTGCCGAAGGCGCGCAGGCGAAGCGGTCCAAAATCCGCGTCCCGCAACATGATGGGGTTCGGCGTCCCCCACTTCAGATCCGTCAGTTGCCGTGTGCTGACGAAATAGACTTCGCACTTGAAGGGGCTTCGGAAGCCGTGCTTCCAGCCTCGCAGCGTGGTGAGGAGCGGCAGATTGTCGGTCGTGAGCGTGTATTGACCGCTCTCGAACACGTCCACGATCTGGCCGCGGTCCACGAACAGCGCGCACTGGCCGGGCCGCACCACGAGTTGGGCGCCATTCTTGATCTCGTTGTGGTAACGCGGAAACCGCCAGACCAGCGTATGCTGGCTGTCGTCCACCCATTCCACGATGTCAACGAACTCACCGCGCAGTTTGTCCAACAGGCCCATGGTCGTATCTCCTAAAGACACGAAGCTAGCCTCAGGGGCGGCCAGAATCGAGGGCAAAGAACCCGAGATGGGCCGATTCGCCACCGGGGCGCGGCCATGAGCTGTGGCACGGAATGGCTGGTGGACGCTTTCGAGTGCGACGTGGCCGCGCTCCGCGACGGCGCTCTGCTCGCCGCCTTGTGTGATGAACTGGTGAAACGGCTCGATCTGACCGTGCTCGGGGCGCCTCTGCTACACCGGTTCGGGGGTCCGGGCGGGGTCACCGCTTTGTTCTTGCTCGCCGAGTCGCACCTGGCTTGCCACACCTACCCGGAGCTCGGCCTCGCCACCTTCAACCTCTACTGTTGCCGTCCCCGGGCGCGGCTCGATTGGCGCGGTCTGCTGAGCTCTCGTCTGGGCGCCGGCCGCGTCGAGGTGACGTCGGTGCCGCGTGGCCAGTCGGGCGCGGGGGGCGCGCCTTCCGGTGTCGAGGAGCAACGGTGAAGCTGTTTTGTCCGAGCTGCGGAGCTGCGCTCGAGTTCCGCTACGACGACAGCTTCGTGCGCGTCTGTCCCGCGTGCCGCTCGGCGATTGTCCGGAGCGATCGCGGCATCGACAGCTTCGGGCAATTCGCAGACCTGCCGCCCGCGGGCTCGGGGCTGAGCCTCGGCGATAGCGGCCGCTTTCAAGGTTCGTCGTTCCTGCTCGAAGGGCGGGCATCGTATCGGCACGTCGCGGGTGGCACCTGGGAAGAGTGGTATCTCAAGCTTTCTGACGGCCGCTGGGCGTGGCTGAGTCAGGCGGCAGGCGAGTGGGTGATTACGTTTCCGAGCGCCGCCGGTGACGCGCTGCCTACCTACGAACGGCTCGCGCCCGGCGCCCAGGTCGCCGTGGGCGGGCCGCCGCCTCGCATCTTGACGGTGGGCGAGTGCAACCAGGCCGCGTTGATCGGCGCGGAAGGGGAGTTGCCGTTTACGTTCACGCCGGGGGCACAGCACCGCTACGCCGATCTGAGTGACGGCGAAGGTCGGTTCGCGACGCTCGACTATGACGAGCCCGGCCATGACGGGGCCGCCACGCTCTATCTGGGCCGCCGTGTGACGCTCTCAGGGCTTGGGCTCGTTGCGCGTGTCATCGACGCGCCGGAACAGCCCTCTCGGGCCGGCCGCCGGCTGGGGTGCCCGCATTGCGGCGGCAGCCTCACGTTGCGCGTACCCGACAAGTCGTTGTGCGTCACATGTGAGTATTGCGGCTCGCTGCTCGACTGCGAGGGCGATCTCGCGATCCTGAGCACGCAGGCCGAACGCGCTCCCGCCTCTCCCATTGCGCTCGGCGCTGCAGCCACGTTTGAAGGCACGCGCTATGTCGTGAGCGGGCGTTTGCGGCGCGAGGCGAGCTACGACGAGGGCTCTACGTTCGCTTGGGATGAATACCTATTGTACGCCCCGGCGGCGGGCTATCGCTGGCTCAGCTGCGCACGTGGCCACTACACGTTCATGTCTCCGCTGCCAGCCGGTGCCGTGAAGGACGCCAACGCCAATCAGGTGACCTGCGACGGCACGCGCTTTCGGTTGTTCGACCGCGCGGAGGCGGAGGTCCGCGGGGTATGGGGTGAATTCTACTGGAAGGTGCAAGTGGGTGAGCGCGTGCTCGCGCGCGATTTCATCGCTCCGCCGGCCCTCTTGTCCTCGGAACAATCCGAGCGCGAGTTGCACTGGACCTTGGGCGTTTATCAATCGCCCGCGCAGATTCAGGCTGCATTTGACATGAAGGAGCTGCGCGACGAACGCTCGGGCGTCGCGGCCAATCAGCCTTGCCCGCACCGGGGCGCGTTCGGCGCAGTCGCGTTGCTCGCGGTCGCGTTCTTGCTTTGCACGATCATTCGAGTCAGCTTGGCCGACGCGCGACAGGTGGATGCAGAGCGTTTCGAGCTGGATTCGTCGGCTCGCGTGACTCGAACCGCCGATCTGGGGGGCTTGGCGGCGGGCCATTCGCTGTATGTGTTCTTCAGTCGCGAGTTCGAGCTTTCAGGCAGCAAGAACGTCGAAGTGGGGTTGGAGCTGCCGCTCCAGAACTCATGGGCCTACTTCACCGTGGATCTGGTGCACGAGGCGAGCGGTGAGCTGAAGAGTTTTGGCCGCGAGCTGTCTCACTACTCCGGTACGGAGTCGGGGGAGCGCTGGTCTGAGGGCGGCACCCAGCTGAGCCACGTGCTCGGAGCTGGCCGCTCGGGGCGGCATTTGTTGCGGATCGAGGTGCAAACGCCCGAAGCGTCGAGAAGGGCCTTGTCGCTGGTGGTCACCGAAGATGTGTTCCCGTGGAGCCATTTCACCACGGCCCTGCTGGCGCTCGCCATCCCGAGCGCCCTGCTGCTCTTCTATCGCTGGATGTTTGAACGCGCGCGTTGGTCGGAGAGCGACTACGCGCCCGCACACTACGGGTCGAGCGGAGGCAATGATGATTGAGGGTGAACCTGCAATTGAACGGCCGAGGCTGAAGCTCCCCAAGCAGCGAGCGTCGTGGCTCGTGAGAGCCTATGGGCTGTTCGGGTCCGTGGTCCTCGCGTTGTACGTCCTCGGCGGCTTCTGGGGCTGGGGCTTTGACGCCGGCGAAAAAGATGTCGTGCCCCAAAGCGTGCGCCAGGCCCCAGGGGGGTACCGCGGCTACGCGCTCTGGCATTCTGGCTATCAAGGAGGAAAGTGATGAAAATAGACGAGCTCGGTGGCGCGCTGGTGTCATCCGCGGCGTTTGCCCTGATGGGCGTCGCGGTGTTTGGATTCACATTCTGGGTGATCGTGAAGATCACCCCGTTCTCGATCCGCAAGGAGATCGAACACGACCACAACGTCGCTTTTGCGGTGTTGGTCGCATCGGTGATCGTCGGTATCGCGATGATCGTCTCTGCCGCGATCCTGGGTTGAGCTCCCGCAGTTTTCGAGCCTGCAGGAGCCTCTGAGTTGGAAAGCGTAGAATGAGCCGCAAGCCGACCAAAGTTGTCTTGCTCTACGTCAACGTGCTCTTGCTCGCGACGTGTGGGCTGATCTACGAGCTCCTGGCGGGCACCTTGGGCAGCTATCTGCTCGGCGATTCGGTCACGCAGTTCTCCCTGGTGATAGGGCTGTATCTGTCGGCGATGGGGCTCGGCGCGTGGCTGAGCCGGCACCTCGAGGGTAACCTGGCGCGGCGTTTCATCGAGCTCGAGCTGGCTGTGGCATTGGTGGGGGGCCTATCCGCGCCGGTGCTGTACCTGGCCTTTTCTCGCGTCGAGCATTTTCAGGTCGTGTTGCTCGGATTCGTGGCGTGCATCGGCACTCTCGTGGGGCTCGAGCTGCCGCTCCTGATGCGGCTGGTGCAGAGCCAGGTGGCGTTCAAAGACCTGGTCTCCCACGTGCTGACGTTCGACTACGCGGGCGCGCTCCTGGCATCGCTTTTGTTCCCGCTGGTGTTCGTGCCCCACCTCGGCCTGGTGCGCACTTCGCTGCTGGTCGGGTTGGGCAACGCGGGCGTTGCCTTGTGGGGCACCTGGCTACTCGGGGCCGACTTGCCGCGTGTGCGCGGCTTGCGTGTGCGCGCACTGCTCGTGATCGGGCTGTTGGCTGCCGGTGTGGGCTTTTCGGGCCAGCTCACCGACTGGTCCGAGAGCGCGCTGTACGGGGACGACATCGTGTACGCCCGCTCGAGCGCGTACCAGCGCATCCTCGTGACGAAGGGCCGCGCCGGGTTTCAGGTCTTCTTGAACGGCAATCTGCAGTTTGCCTCAGCGGACGAGTACCGTTACCACGAGGCCCTGGTACAGCCGGCCCTGATCAGCCGGGCAGCACGCGCCGGTGGCGCACGGCGCGTGTTGGTGCTCGGCGGTGGGGACGGGCTCGCTCTGCGGGAGGTGCTCGCACACGACTCCGTCGAAGCGGTGACGCTGGTCGATATCGACCCGGCAATGACGGAGCTGGGCGAGAGCTTTCCCCCGCTCGCCGAGCTCAATCGGCGAGCTTTCCATGACGATCGAGTGCAGGTGGTCAACGAAGACGCCATGATCTGGCTAGAGAACGCGCCCGCGGGGTGGGATGCGGCCATCATCGACTTCCCCGATCCGAACACGCTCGCGCTCGGCAAGCTGTACACGCGCCGCTTCTTCCAGATGTTGCGGAGCCATCTCGGGCCGGACGCGGTGGTCGCGGTGCAGGCGACGTCTCCGTTGTTTGCGCGGCGCTCCTTCTGGTGCATCGTGGCCACGCTGCGCGCGTCCGGCTTTACTGCGCTACCGTACCACGTCGCGGTTCCGTCATTCGGCGAATGGGGCTTTGTGCTCGCGGCGCTGGGTCCCCTCGAGCCCCCGCGCGACTTGCCCGACGCCCTACCGCTCCGGTTCCTCAACCGTGAAACGCTCGATTCGCTGTTTCGCTTCTCCGCAGACATGGGCCCGGTGGACGTCGACATCAACCGTCTCGATAACCAATTGCTGGTTCGGTATTACGAATCGGAGTGGCGGCGCTGGCAATGAGCGGCCCTTCCCGTCGCGACTTCGTGGCCGCATTGCTTGGCGTGCCGTTCGCGCTGTCGTGCCGCGCGAGCGCGCGGCATTTGCCGGATGGCGATCTGCTCGTACCCGGTAAGGTCGCGGGGCATCGACTGCGCGATTCACCGGCACCGGTGGAGCCACCGGAGCGCGCCTGGCAGACCGCGGAGGTGGTGGTGGTCGGCGGAGGCGCGGCCGGTCTCGCGGCGGCGTGGTGGCTCGCGCGTGCCGGCATGCAGGACGTCTGCGTGCTCGAGCTCGATGAAGCCGCGGGCGGCACGAGCCGCGCGGGGGCGAGCGCGATCACGGCTCATCCCTGGGGCGCGCACTACATCGTCGCGCCGCGCCCGCACCAGGCGAGCTTGATCGCGTTGCTCGGCGAACTCGGCGCGCTCGAGGCCGAGCCGAACACGCGAACCCCCGTGTTCGGAGCGGAGCCCCTCGTGGCGGAACAGGCCGTGTGCCGTGATCCCGAAGAACGCCTGTTCTATCGCGGGCGCTGGTACGAAGGCCTTTACCCGTGGCCGGGAGCGTCGGCTCGAGATCGGGCCCAGCTCGAGCGCTTTCAATCCGAGATTGGGCGCTGGGTGGCCTTTCGCGACGCTCGCGGCCGGCGTGCGTTTGCGCTGCCGAGATCGGGCGCGTCCGATGACGCCGAGGTCACCGCGCTCGATCGGATCTCGTTCGGGGGCTGGCTCGACGCGCAGGGGCTCGACTCACAGCGCTTGCGCTGGCTCACGGACTACGCCTGTCGCGATGACTATGGCCTGTTGGCTCGTGATACTAGCGCCTGGGCGGGCATCGGCTACTTCGCAGCGCGCATCAAGGAGCCCGGTGACGAGCCACAGCCCGTCGTCACCTGGCCGGAGGGCAACGCGCGGTTGACCGACGC
>JAYWEH010000598.1:0-3278 GCA_043780025.1 Deltaproteobacteria bacterium | reverse complement strand
TAGACGACGCCGAACACGTCCTGGGCTGCGTCGTCCAGCAGCCCCCTTGGGGTGCCGAGCAGCCGTAGCGATCTCCAGACGAAATCGAAGTGTTCGGTGTACGCAGTGTGGAAAGCCGGCGGTCTCCACCCCGGCAGGGGTGCCTGATGTGTGTCCTGCCTCGGCTCGGGTGGCGACGGCTTGCGCTGCATGGAGGCTGTGCTCGACTGACTTCATGTCGTGCCAGGGCCGATCCGTCATCGGAAATTCCAACTCAGTCCGAGAGCGGCCCTGCCGGCCAGGCTCGACGCCTGATGAATGCGGCCGATCTCGTCGATAATAAAGGGATTCCGTGTCAGTGGCAGCACTGCCCCGAGCATCAGCTCCAGCCCGGCGCCCACCCCCAAATCGAGACGGGCGCTTCCATCGAGCGTGGGCGCCGCCCAAACTGCGCCACCCGAACGTTCCGGAATGACGTTCGTGCCGCGGCCTGACATGCGCCCGAGCTCGCCACCCAGGCACAGCGCCAATGTCCACGCGCCGAGCTGCAGGTCAGTGCTCCGGCATAGTGCCACTCCGCCGACAGTCAGCCCCAAGTCGGCACCTGGATTTGCCGCCGAGGGCAGCTCGACGTCAACATGTTGCTCGAACATCACGCTCGCGTGCGCTCGTACGCGCCAGCGGGACCAGGCGACGTAGGCGCCGATGCCCGCGCCGAGCCCCGCCGAGGGTAGCGACCCCACGTCCCCGAGCATCCAGATGAACACGCCGGGACGAACTGTCGTGAAATCAGAGCGCGGCAGCGTCGGTTGCTTGGGATCATCGCGGACGGCAGCGCTGCTCGTGGTGTCGTCTCGTGCCGAGCTCGACGCAGCCGAAGGGGAGCCTTCGAGCGCCGCGTCATCAGCAGCTCTGTCAGCAGTGTTTTCCGCGGCACCCCTCTCCAGAGCACCCAATGCCAGCACGACGGCCACGCTCACCGCGTCGATCAGCTGCGAACAGTCCTCGGCCTGGAGGTATCGTTCCTTGAGACCGCCCTCGGGCGCCGGCGTTCCGAGAGCACCTCCTTCGGCCGTCTCGACGCGCAGGGTCGCGCCGAAGCCGGATGGAATGGCTCGAACTGCGACCTCAAAGCGGGTGGCAGACGCATCCTCGAGCGGCTTGCCGAGCGCGCGTGTGATGCGAAACGACAGTTCCCCGCGATCGGGGCAGGCCGCCGGCGCCTGATAATTCAGATCGGCGCCGTTGGCCGTGCGTACCGAGGTGTTGAGCAGGGCGAGGAAGATGCCGCAGATCAGATCGCGCGATTTCGCCATGCAGGGCTCATGATACCCGAGGCGCGAAATTTGGCACGAGTGGGCACGACAGAATTATCACCCGGCGCTGCGTCTGCTCATTCGCTCCCCAGCACCTGCAACCCCCGGTAGCTCAATAAACCTCCACCTCGGCCAAATGAAAGAAGGTCTCTCCTTCGTGCGATAACCTCACGAAGCGCGCAGCCACCTCGGGCACTGTCACCTTCCAAGACGAGAAGGGCTCACTCCGGCGCTCGATGGTGATGTACTCGACGCCGTCCGTGCTGAGTTCGAGCCGCAGCGGCACCGCTCTGGCCCGACAGCAGTCGACGCGGTTGTATACCTGCACCGAATGGATGGCTTTGACGCTGCCCAGATCGACGGTTGCGGACTGGCCCTTCAGCTTCTGGGTGTGAAAGCCCAAATTGGTGCGGTTCCCGTCCACCAATCCACGCGGCCGCGCGCGGATGTTGCGCTCGGCACTCGTGACGACGACGGGTCTGTCCCGAGCCAGGTTCGGTCGCCAGGTCAGCTTCAGCACCGGCCACGCCACAGCTGCGAGAAGGAGCGCTGCGCCTACGCCCAGGCGCAGTCGCCGCGTGGCGCGCACCTGCTGTACAGGACGCGCCTCCACCTCGAGCGAGTCGCCCAATGCCTGTGCCAGCGCACGCATTCCCTTCAGCGCCAGCTGACGTTCGGCCTCCGGCAGCTTTGCCAAGCGCACCTCCCCGGCCGTGGCCAACCCTGCTTCCAGCAAAAGGCGCTGCTCCGCGGGTAGAGCGGCGAGGCCCGTACGCATTTGCGGGACCTGCATCAGCGCCGCCTCTGTCGGAGCTTCGTCGGCGCTCGCCGCTTGACGGGTCGCGCGCGCCTGCGCGAAAAGGATCACTGCCGAGCGATACAATATCAGCGCCGCGCTGGCGCCTTCGTCGGACTCCGAGAGTTGGTGAGCGTCTGACAGCGCGGCGATACCGAGCACGAACTCGGCCCAACCCGGGTTGCCCTCGACGAACCCGCGACGCGAGGCAGCGGCCATTCGTTGCTCCAAGAAAAAAAACTCACGCAACGGCGCCGTCACTGCTCTCCGATGTGACGTCATGGCAGTCGAGCCCCACTCTTACACACGGAGAGCGTCCGCTGTAGCTCCTCATACAGAGCTGGGTTGTGCTGCTTGAACGGGTCTTTGTAAGACGCCACGCCGGATGCCGCCCCAACCAGGCAAGAGTGAAGTCCGAGCAGGATGATGACCGCTCGTGTTCCGAGTCTGATCCCGAGAGAAGAGGCGGCGTCCGCGCGCCGGAGCAGCCAAAATGCCGTGAGGGTTGTCAGGAGGACCACTCCTCCCACCGCGTCGCCCGCATAGCGCATGGACGCCTCCCACAGGCCGAGCACCGGAACCATGGATAGAATGATGGCGACCGCGCACGCGGATGCCCACAACTCGGGCAGGCACGGAGAGGAGGTGGTGGGCAGCCCGGGCCGTCGCAGAGACCTCCATATAGCGCCGATGGGACGCCAGGCAGCAACGACGATGAGCCAGCACCAGGCCGATAGCACCATCACGCCAGCCACCAGTTCGGCGGTCTCGTAGTCTGCGGGCCACTTGATCATCGTGGACAGTGGACGGCGCCGGATTCCCTTCACGAAAGGAAAGTCACACGACCACTCCGCTGGCGCGAAGAGGTATGAGAAAATGTTGGGCATGACCCAGGCGTCGTTGGTCACGAACTTCTGGGTGGTCATTTGCCAGGTGACGCCGAACTCCGTCACGGAGCCGAAGCGCATGTAGTTGTAGGCGGCGTAAGACATCAGAGCCACCGCCGGAGGGCCGCCAAGCGCTAGGCCGTTCCGCACCAGCGTGCGCCAGGACCGATCCCCGTAGAACCAGATCAGTGCCACGGTGGCCAAGATCATGAGCGGAACCGGGATTGACATCGTCACCCGCGATCCAATGGCCAAGCCCCAAAAACAGCCCGCTGCGATGAGCTTCAAGCTACGGCGCGC
>JAYWEH010000597.1:0-3282 GCA_043780025.1 Deltaproteobacteria bacterium | reverse complement strand
TCCCCATCGGCGTGGAATTCCCACTGGTCGTCAAAGCGGGGAAGTTCCGGCGCGCCGTCACCCAAACCCTATCGGCGGGCGCCGCCTGCCAGACCACGGCGCTGGCTGAGGGAATGCCCGCGAACCCCACGCGTCTGCCGCGCACGATGAGCGACGGCCTGGCGGTGAACATTCCGAGGATTGCCGTCTCGACGGGCGCGGTGGACGCCATCGAGTGCGTGCTCGAAAAGATGGGTGTGGCCGCCAGCGAGTTCAGCCGGCCCCAGCTCGGCGGCCGCGTTCACCTCTATCGCGCCAACGGGGCCTGGCCCGATCAGCAGTCCTTTGACTGCAACGGTTGCTTCACGGGGAACGGCCCCACGTCGAACGCCTGTCGACTGGCCAACTGCGGAGGCAGCACGAGCGCCGATCGAGTCAGCTTTCTCCAAGCCGTGAGCGACGCCAGCCTGTTCGGCAGCCTCGCGAGCCTGAGCGCTCACGATACCGTGGTGTTCGACTGCGAAGGTTTGGGCTGGGACGATACTTTCACGCAGCGGGATGCGGCGGGTGGCAATGTGCGCGAATACGTCAACCGAGGGGGGCGGATGTTTGCCAGCCACTTTGGGTTTACCTGGCTGAGCGGCAACGGCAGTCAGCCGTACAGCGCGCTCGACCCAATAGGGACCGGGCTCAGCGCGGCCGCAACCTGGGACAACACGACCTATGCTGACCTGACCGGCACGGGTGTGGTGTCGGTCGTGGGCGTTCGGCCGCGCGCCAGCGCGCGCGTCGATCTGTTCGCCGACTGGCTTTCGCACCATGGCGTAACGACCGCTCCGGGCTACACCTTCCCAATTACGGAGCCCCGCAGCATGGCCAGTGGCCTCGGCGCTGCCTCGGAGGAATTCGTCTACCGCAGCCCGGACGCGCCTGCTCAGGCCGACCCACCCGGCTACGACAGGCGCGTGCAGCAATTCTCCTTCAACACCCCCTACGCTGCCCCGAGCGACGCAACCTGCGGGCGCGTCTCTTATAGCGGCTTCCACGTCGCGTCCACTGCCGGCATCGCGAGCCCGTTCGAGAACATGGTTTTCCCCGCGCACTGCCGGGACGCGCTCGCGAACAATGGCAACCTCACCAATCAGGAAAAAGCCCTACTGTTCATGTTCTTCGACCTCGGGACATGCGTGGGAAGCGCGCCCTCACCGCCGGTGTGTACGCCTCGAGCCTGTCCCGACGGCGGCAGCTGCGGCACCTTACCGGATGGGTGTGGGGACATCATCAATTGCGGTTGCTCAGGTGGTGCGGCGTGCATCGATCGCGAGTGCGCTCCGCCGCCCTGTGTTCCGACGACGTGCGAGGCAGAAGGCGTGATCTGCT
This sequence comes from Deltaproteobacteria bacterium, assembly GCA_043780025.1. Taxonomy (GTDB): domain Bacteria; phylum Myxococcota_A; class Polyangia; order Polyangiales; family Polyangiaceae; genus SZUA-265. The sequence continues at coordinate 1,923 of JAYWEH010000597.1, read as the reverse complement.
CTTCGATGTCGGATGGGTGCGGAGGCACGGTCGAGTGCGAGTGCCCGCTGTGCACGCCGGCTTCCCAACAGGCCGCGTGTGCGACGGTGAGCTGCGGGTATGCGTCGGACGGGTGTAGCGACGTGTATTTCTGTTCCTCATGCCCTGCGGACTGCGTGCCCCTCACACAATGCCCCTCGAGTCAGAGCTGCGGAACGCTGAGCGACGGCTGCGACGGGACCCTCGGTTGTGGTGAATGCGCGCCCGAAGAGGTGTGTGGCGGTCGTGAGCCAAACGTCTGCGCCGCCCTCGAGTGCCAACCGCTGAGCTGCGAAGAAGTGAACGCGGATTGCGGAACCATCGGGGACGGCTGCGGTGGCGTGGTGCTGTGTGGGGACTGCCTTTCCGGGCAGGTCTGCACCAGCGTCGATGGGGTACCGAACCAGTGCCAGGGGTGCCAGCCAATGGGCTGCGAAGGAGTCGCTGCCGACTGCGGCCTTCTGGGCGATGGCTGCGGCGGGGTCGTGTCGTGTGGGATTTGTCCCAGCGGACTTTCGTGTGGAGCACAAGCTGCCAATCGCTGCGGTTCCAGTGGTCAATGCGCGCCACGCAGTTGCGGTGATGTCGCGGCGGAGTGTGGTTTGGTGGGGGACGGCTGTGGAGACGTGCTCGACTGCGGCGCATGCTCGGTAGGTGCCGTGTGCGGCCTCGAGCAAGCTTTCCAGTGCGCTGTGCCGCCTCCCTGCATGCCCAGCACGTGCGTGAGTCTGGATGCGGAATGTGGGTTGATCAGTGATGGTTGCAGCGGCGTCGTCGATTGCGGCCCGTGCGCTGGCAGCGGCTGAGCGGCGGTGAGCAACCGAGCTGGGCCCGCGTACACCGGGCAGACGCTCGAGCAGTACCAGCGGCGGCTGGTTCACGCCGTCCACCCTGACGATCGTATCCAGACTCTCGAGACACTAGGGCGCGCTATTGCCGCTCGAGGACCCTGCTAGTACGAGCACCGCCTGCGTCGGGCATGATGGCACGCGCCGCAATTTCTCCGCCCCGCGCGGTGCCCGTGTTCTCCAAGGACGGGGCAGTGCGCGCGTGGGCCGGTATCGCCACCACTCCGCTCCGCTGAGCGGGTTCAGGGGCATGGTGAGTGTCGGGGCCAGCGTGGGCTCTGGGACCGCGGATGCCGTCTGCCCCGCTACCCGCGGAGGAACTGACGCGCGTCACCGATCGTGATCGCGGCTCTGTTCCGGCGGGGTCGCGGGACGGATTGAAGCGGACTAACTCAGAGGCAGGTGTTGCCGGAGTTGTCGCTGTTATCGCCGTTTGGACAGGTGGTGTTGTCCCAGACCGTTCCGAGAGCGGTCACGCCGTTTAAGTCGGCGCCGGTCAGATCGGCGTTGCTGAAGTTGACTGAACTGATGACGACACCCGAGAGATCGACATCACTGAGGTCGGCGCCGGCCAGATTGGCGCTCGTGAGATCGACGTCGCGCAGGTCGGCGCCGCTCAAGTCTACTCCTGGCAAGTTTGCAGCTGGGCCAATCAGCACGTTGCCAACGCAATCCCAACCATTGGGCAGCGACGCCGGGCAGCCGTTGATGTCGCGCGCGGAGAGCCCCGTGAGCGTCGCGCCGGCAAAGCTCGCGTCGGAGAAGTCCGCGCCTGTACCGAAGCTCGCGCCCGCGAGAGTGGCGCCGGCGAAGTCGACGTCTTGTAGATCGGCGTCATTGCCGAAGTCGACGCCGCTCATATTGGCGCCCAAAAAACTCGCATCTTGCAGATTGGTGTCAGCGCCGAAGCTGGCTCCGGAAAGGTTCGCGTCCTCGAACTGCGCGCCGCCTAAGTTGGTCACTGAGGAAAAGTCGGCCCCGCTCAGATTGAGCCCACGCAGGTCGGCGCCGGGTCCCACCAGCGACATGCCCGCGCTGGCTCCGAGATCGATGCAAC
>JAYWEH010000596.1:0-7779 GCA_043780025.1 Deltaproteobacteria bacterium | reverse complement strand
CGGCCAAGACCTCCGTATCGGTCTCCGAACGAAACTTGACGCCTTCCGCGGTGAGCTCTCGGCGCAAGGCTTCGACGTTATCGATGATGCCGTTGTGCACGATCGCCACGCGCTCCTGCGAATCCCGATGAGGATGGCAGTTGGCTTCGGTGACGCCCCCGTGGGTGGCCCAGCGCGTATGCCCGATGCCGACGTGCCCGGGCAGGCCTTTCGGCGTGGCTTCTTCGAGCGCACGGATGTGGCCGACCTGGCGCGAGATGTTCATGCCGCCGTCCGCCACCGTGACGATGCCCGCGGAGTCATAGCCACGATATTCTAGGCGCTTGAGCCCACCCAGGATCATCTCCCACGCCGAGCGTTGACCGACGTAGCCCGTTATTCCGCACATCGCTGTTTCCCTCTCGTCTCTCGTTCGTTGTTTGAATTGTTCAGGACAGGCCGTTGATCAACCGTAAATCCGACGGCGAATTTGGCGCGCGCTGAGCGCCGGCGCTTTGAACCGTAGCGCGGCGAGCTCGCTCGCGATGATTTCGTAGATGGCGCTGTTGCGATCGCCGCGCGCGCTGAGCTCGCGATGCCGCTCGGCGATGTAGTCGTCGACGCCGTGCCACAGGCAATCCACCACCTCGGCTACCGCGCGCCGGGACTCCACCGGGCCGAGCCCGAGCAATCGCTCGAGCCGCTCCCGGGCCAGGTCCAACGGTTGTGCCACGACGGAACCCTGACACGCTCGGCATGAACCGTCACGAAGTTTGCCCGAAATCGGGCAAACCAGCTAAAAATTAGCTCCCTGTACACAACGGCTGAGTCGTGAGAGCCTCAGCCCACAACCAGCGGGAGAAAACGTCTGAAAGCCCCACTCTCTGAACCCAGCACCGCCCCTTCTGCGCGCGCCTGGCGGGTGCTCCAACGCCGGCCGTTGCTCGAGCGATCTTTCCTCACCGTCTGGGAGGACCGCGTGGCGCTGCCGAACGGGACCGTGCTGGATGACTTCTGTGTGATCGACGCTCCCGATTGGGCAGGCGTCTTGTGCGTCACGCCCGAGCGTCGGGTCGCGTTCGTGCGCCAATACCGGCACGGTTTGCGGGGTGACAGCCTCGAGCTGCCCGCGGGTGCGCTGGAGCCGAACGAGCTGCCGCTCGACGGCGCGCGGCGCGAGCTCTCGGAGGAGACGGGCTTCAGCGCCGAGCGTTGGCAGCTGTTGCTCAATGTCTCTGTGGACCCGGCACGCCAGAGCGGGCGAGCCCATTTCTACGCTGCGTTGGACGCTCACGCGAGCCATGCTCCGCGGCTCGACCCGAGCGAAGACCTGGAAACGTTGTTGGTACCCGCGGCTGAAGTGATGGCGCTCGTGGATGCGGGCCGCATCGCACATGGGCTCCACATTGCGGCATTGCTCCAAGCCGAACGGCTCGGCCTGTTGCGCTGAGGCGCGGCCTTCGCGAGCGAGAACAATCACTTCGCACGGATCCGTGAGATCGCATGCGCGACTGCAGAGTTGCAGCGAGAAAACATTCCAGGCTCAAATCCGCGTAAGGCCGAGCCAATCCGGCAGCGAAACCTCGCGCAGTGGCCGCGATCGAGTATCGTAGGGCATGCTTCCGTTCCACGCCCGTTGCGCCGAGATCGCCGCGTCCCGGCTCGCGTTGGGTCGCAGTGTTACCCTGTCCGCGGTTGCCCTGTCCGCGGTTATCCTGTCCGCGGTTGCGCTGTCTGCCTGCAGCGGCTCGATTTCCGATGCCCCAAGCTCTGGCGGGCCGCGTGAAGTGGATACCGCGCCGAGCGACGTGCGGCCAGCGCCCTCGGGGCGCTTCAGCCGCCTCACCCACCAGCAGTGGGAAAACTCGGTGCGCGACCTGTTGCTCTTGAACGAAGCATCGGGCCTCAGCCAGGCGTTCCCTGCGGATGCGCGCACGGCGGGCTTCCTGTTCGACAACCACATGACGTCGCTCGAGACCGACCAGGTCTTGTCCGCGGCGTACGCGAACGCGGCCGAAGCACTCGCCGAACGCGTCAGCACGAACTCCGCCCAGCTCGCGCGCTTGCTACCGCCGGATGCGGGTGGCGATCGTGAACGCGCGCGGGCCTTCATTTCGAGTTTCGGCGAGCGCGCGTTTCGGCGCCCGCTCTCGAACCCCGAGATCGACAACTTGCTCGAGCTGTATGACGCAGGCACCACGCTCTATGACGACCAGAGCGGCTTCGTCGCCGGCATCCGCGTGCTGATTGAAGCCTTCCTGCAGTCGCCTCATTTCCTGTATCGAATTGAGGCCAGCACCGAGCGCGCTGGCGCGAGTATCCCGCTCGGCGATTGGGAGATGGGACAGCGCCTGAGCTTCCTGCTCACCAACACCACGCCGGACACGCCGTTGCTCGCCGCCGCGCGCGCTGGCCAACTGTCGACACCGGACCAGGTGCGCGCCCAGGCCACCCGCCTGTTGAGCACCCCTGGAGCACGGCCTGCGGTGGTCGGCTTCCATGACCAGCTGCTCGAGTTCGAGAAATACGCCAGCATTCAGCCTTCCCCGAGCGCCTATCCGGGAGTCAGTGACAGCTTCGGCGCGAGCGCGCTCGATTCGAGCCGCTCATTCATCGAGGAGCTGGCCTTCGTGGAGCAGGGCACGTTCAAGGACCTGATGACCTCGACGCGCGCGTTCGTGAATCGGGACCTGGCGAGCGCTTACGGCGTGACGGGTAGCTTCGGCACCAACCTGGTGGGCGTGGATCTGCCAGCAGGGCAGCGCCGCGGCATTCTCAACCAGATCGGGTTTTTGGCCGCCAACGCGACCAGCGTGCAGCCGGATCCCATTCACCGCGGCGTATTCGTGGCCACGCGGGTGTTGTGCCGCACGATCGCGGCCCCTCCGGACGGGGTGCCTCCACTGCCCCCCGTCGTCGACGGCACGAACCGCGAGGTCGTCGAGAAGCACACCGAGAGCTCACCGGTATGCCGAGCCTGCCACGAAACCCAGATCAACCCGTTCGGCTTCCCCTTCGAGAACTACGACGCCACCGGAGCCTACCGCAGCATGGACAATGGCCACCCCGTCGACGCGCGAACCACGCCGCGCCTGGACGGTGCAGAGCTCGAGGTCGACAACTCGCTGGAGCTCGCGGATGCGCTGTCGGAGAGCCCGGAGGCGCACGAGTGTTTCGTCTCGCACCTGCTCGAATACGCCTTCGGGCGCGAGCGTGGCCCACTCGACGAAGGGCTGGTGGCCGAGCTCACTCAGGCGTCGCTGAGCGACACGCCAATCGTTGACTTGATGGTGCGGATCGCGACCTCTGCCGCGTTCATGACCCGCAGCACGGAGGAACTGCCATGAGCCAGATTTCCAGGCGCCGCATCTTGACCGGGGTTGGCGGAGCGCTGCTCGGCTTGCCCTGGCTGGAGAGTCTGCACGGCAGCCGGGCCTGGGCCCAGGCGGGCTCGGTGCCGCCGTACGCGATTTTCTTGCGCCAGGCCAACGGCGTCGCGGCGGAGCAAGACACGAACGAAATCGGTGCGGAACCCGAGCGGTTCTGGCCGACCGAGACCGGACCGTTGACCACGGCGACTCTCGCGGATCGCGCCCTGGCCGAGCTCGCGGACCACCAGAGCCGGCTCCTCGTCGTCGGCAACGTGAACATGGAGAACTTCAGCTACGGGGACGGCCACGCGCGCGGCGCCCTGCAAGTGCTCACGGCGCAAGGCCCCGTAGAGGCTAATCGCGGCGGCGATTCCGAGGCCAACGGGGAATCAATCGACCACCGGATCGGCCGCGAGCTGAACGGCAACGGCAACGAGTCCTTATTTCTCTATGCGGGCCAGGAGGGCGGCTGGCTCGGCGGGCCGTGCGTCTCCTACCGGGGTCCGGGCAATCGCCGCAGCGCACTGACAGATCCCTACAATGCCTACCAGGTGCTCGTGGGCGGCGGAGCGGGCCTTTCCGACAACGCCGGCTCCAAGCGCGGCCAGCGGCAGCGCAGCATCAACGATCTCGTGCGCGGCCAGCTCAACGAGCTGTTGTCGCGGCCGGTCCTCAGCAACTCGGACCGCCAGCGCCTCGATCTGCACCTGTCCAGCGTCCGGGACGTGGAAGTGTCGCTGGAGTGCCGCTTGGCGGAGGCAGACGAACGCGCGCTACAGGGCGCAGGCGACGGCAGCGAGGACGGCGACAACGTGCTGGCCACGGTGCGCCTGCATATGGATGTGGCTGTTCTGGCCGTCGCCTGTGGGTACACCCGCTCGGTCGCGATCCAGGTCGGCAACGGCAACGACGGCTCGACCCGCTACCGCGACCCGACGACGGGGGTGCAGATGGAAAACTTCCATTTCGTCTCCCACCGCCGCCAGAGCCACGGGGACGACGGCTCCATCATCGCCGGCTCGGACCTGTTGCACCACCGCGTGGACGTGCAGTTCGCACAAGCATTCAAATACCTGCTCGATAAGTTGTCCGCCTACACCGTGCCCGGAGGCTCCCTGCTCGAGGCGGGCATGGCCATTTGGGTGAACGATCTGGGCAACGGCCCCGCCCACGGGGCGGGGAATTGCCCGGTAATCATCGGCGGGAGCGCGGGTGGCGTTTTGCGACAGGGCGAATACATCCGTATCGGCGGTGGGGACGACAGCAACCATGCACGAGTCCTCAACACCATCGGCTCGGCCGCGGGGCTGCGCAAATCCAATGGGGAGCCCATCGACGATTTCGGCGATTCGGGGCAAGACCGAAGCGTCGTGAACGAACTGTTGGTCTGAGCACTGCACGCGACGCTCAGGCAGGGTATGCTAGACAAGTCTTTGTGCGCGCCCTGTACGCCTACGGAACCTTAATTATCCCAGAAGTCCTGGAGGCGGTCATCGGCCGTCGTCCGCATTGGCAGATCGGGGTGCTGCAAGATTACGCCTGCCATCGGGTCCAGCAGCAAGTCTACCCCGCCATCGTGGAGCGGGCGGGAGCGCGCGTCTCGGGCGTCGTCTACTTTGCGCTGAGTCCCGAGGAGTTCACGCAGCTCGATCACTACGAAGGCGACTTGTACGAGCGCAGGAGCGTGCGAGTCTCGCTCGGCGGCGGCGAGCTCGAAGGCGTGGAGTTCGAGGCGGACACCTTCGTGCTGGTGGACGGTCACCACCACCACCTCGGTGCGGAAGGCTGGGACGCGGAAGAGTTCCGCCGCAAGCATCTGCAGAGCTACCTGGCGCGCATGGCCGTCACCGGCACGGCGCCGCAACGGGACTGAGAGCGCACCGGCGAGTGGCCTTCAGCCACCGCTCGCGGCGAGTCCAAGGCAGCCGAGGAGGGGAAAGCAGGTCGTGCCTTCGGGGCACGGCGCCTGCTGGAGATCCCCGGCGACACACGTCTCGAGCTGACCATCCGCCGTGCACGTGGACGGGGTGGGCTCGACGCATTCGACGCAGGCGTCACCGGGTGACGCGGCGCACAGGGCCGCGCTACCGCAGGGGAGCTGCAAGACAGTCCCCGCGGCGTTGCACGCGCGCAGGGTAGCGCCACTGCAGCGCGGCGTCGCAGCGAACGCAGTGCGGCCGGCATTGCAGGCCGTGACCGCATCCGCCTCGCAGCGCAGACTGCCCGCGGCGCAGCGGCACACCCCGGCGTCCTCACAGGCAAAATCAGCGTCGCATGAGGGCGCCGCCTGGAACGCGCCCGATGCGCACACCACGGGTTGGGAGTTGATGCCCCCGGAGCAGCTGCGCTCGCCGTTCACGCAGCCCCCACACGCGGCGCCCGTGCCGGAGGTGCACAGCCCCGCCGATCCGCACGGCACGCTGGTCAAGGCGCCGTTCGCGCAAGTTCGGCGCACCACGCCGGCGCAGGTCGCACCGGCGACGAAACCGCTGCCGGCTGCGTTGCAAACCACGAGGTCGTCATCGTCGCACGTGGCTGCGCCCGGTGTGCAGCCGCACGCGCCGGCGCCCGAGCAGTCCAGCCCCGCAGGGCAGGCCTGCGACGCCCCAAACGTGCCGTTGGCCTGACAGACCTGGAAATTATCGCTGTTGCCGACACATTGGCGCGTTGCGCCCGAGCACTGGTTGCAGACGTTGCGCGTCGTATTGCAGCCGAAACCGCAGGGCGGCGTCGACAACGTATTGCCGGTACACGTCGTCTGCTGCGTGTTGTTAGCAGAGCAATCGGTGGCGCGGCCGAGCGGCGTGAAGCTGAAGCCGTTATCGCAGCGCGAGAGCTGGTTGGCCGCGCAGGTGTAAGAGCCAATCGTGCAGGTCCGGCACAGGCCGGTGGCCGCGATGCAACCGAGCGGGCAGTTCGTGAGCGGCCCAAACGCGTTGCCATCCGCGGCGCACTGGCGAGCGGCGGTCAAGTTGGGCGTGCACTCCTGCCGATTGGGCACGCAGAAATCACAACGGCCGCGCTCGGTGGAGCACAGGTCCTCGCGCGGGCACGGCTGCCCCACGGGCAAGCTCGCAGTTCTGCCGGCGTTGCACTGGGTGAGCTGGGTGCCCGCGCACGAGAATGCGTTGATGCCACAGGCCGCTATGTCGCAGCGCGCCTGGCCGACGGGGGCGGTGTCCACGCATAGCTCGGGCGTATCGCACAACGTGCCGTCTCCAACCGCGGGCTCGAAGGCCGTCAGGCTGGCGGCGCACTGCTCGATCTGCGCGCCGTTGCATTGCCGCTCGGTCGGGTCGCACGTGTCGCGGCAGGCCCCGGTCGTGCTGCAGATCGTGCCGGCTGGACAGGGCTGTTGCAGAACAAAGCCGGTGCGGCCCTCATTGCACAACATCAGATCGGCACCGAAACACTGGAACTCCCCGACGCCGCAGGGCACCGGGCAAGACGCCACCGCGACATCCAACGGATCGGACGCGACCCGGCACAGCTCGGGCGTGGCGCAGGTCTCAACAAATTCCCAGGTGGTGCGGTCCGCGCTGCAGCGCTCCAGCGTGGCGCCGGTGCAGCGCAGCTCGTCGAGCTCGCAGATGGCGGGAACGCAGGCGCAGCTGCCAGCGCTCTGGCATTCACCGAGCGCGCGCTCGCACAGGAGCGGCGTATCACACGCCGCGGGCAGCTCGGGATTGTAGCCCGACGTATCGGGGCGGCAGCGCTCGAGCTGGCTGCCGTTGCAGCGGAGCTGACCCGCGGTGCACGGCTCGCTCAAACAGCAGGGTGCCTCTTTGGTTTCGGTGCCGCAGGCGGCGCTGTCGAGCGAACAGTGCGCGGCGCTCAGGCACGAGTCTTCGAGCCCGACCCACCCGCTCAGATCGTTGGCGCACACCTGCGGGCTCGCGCCTTCACAACGCGCCCGATCGTCGCCGCACGGCGACACCAGGCACATGCTTTGATCCTTGCTGCAGAGCGCGGGCGCGTCGCAGTTCTCCACCTTGTTCCAGCGCGTGGTCGAACCGTCCGCCGCCGCGGCGCACCGCTCCAGCCAGGCCCCATTGCAGCGCACTTCACCGTCTTCACAAGGCGGCTCGAGCATGTTGATGTCAGTGTTCGGGTCGTCGCTCGGCTCGACAATCTCCACGTCTCCCAGGCACGAAGCCGCTGCCAGACCAGCGACGAGCACCGCCAAGCCACGATGGATCCAGGTCCGTAAGCCGTGACCGCCCGAACGAGCCGTATGCATTTTCATATCAGTGCTGCCAAACCCCAGCCTAAGCCATCTGCCCGAAGGAATTGCCCTGACGGAAAATCCTCCCTGACCAAAACCTGCGCATTGTCGCATTTTCGACCGCGGAGCACCGATTTTTGCGCGCGGTATTTATGCTCAGCTTTTCGCGCTGTTTTGGCGCATTCGGGTGGGCCGCGCGCGTAC